>JBALUZ010000127.1:0-8049 GCA_036963825.1 Brevundimonas sp. | reverse complement strand
GTGGTTGGACTCTTGGCCATGTATTCCCCGACCCCTCGGTGATACGAGCACGCAGGGGCGTGCTCCTGTCTACGATTCCACACCATACCGATGTTTCAGAAATGTCCGAGTCCGCCGTTCAAATAATTGCGCGTGGCGCGCGAAAAGCCGCCGAGGCCGCCGCCGCCGCCATCGACGCCGATCCGTTGCTGGAGGGCGCGACCTACTCGATCCTGGAAGAGGACGAGGACAAGGGCGTGTGGCGCATCGACGCCTTCCCCACGTCGACGGAAGAAGCGGACGGCATCGCGGCGCGGCTGCGCGCGCAGGGCGAGCTGCGCGTGGCGGTCGAGAAGCTGGCCGACGCCGACTGGCTGGCCATGTCGCTGTCGGGCCTGCCGCCGGTGCGCGCGGGACGCTTTTTCGTCTACGGCGCCCATGATCAGGGCCGCGTGCCGGTCAACACCGTCAATCTGATGATCGACGCAGGCGCTGCGTTCGGGACCGGCCACCACGGCACCACGGTCGGCTGTCTGGTCGCCTTCGACGAACTGCTCAAGCGCGAGCGGTTCGAGCGGGTGCTGGACGTGGGCGCGGGCACCGGGGTGCTGGCCATCGCCGCGGCGAAGACCGGCAGCGCCGTCGCCCTGGGCACCGACATCGACAGGCCCTCCGTGCGCATCGCCAACGAGAACGCGAAGCTGAACGCCGCCTCCGCCCGTTTCGTCCACGCCTCCGGCCTGAACGACCAGACGGTGCGCGGCCACGGCCCCTACGATCTGGTGTTCGCCAACATCCTCGCCCCGCCGCTGGTGGCCCTGTCGCAGGACATCAAGACCTCGTTGAAACTGGGCGGCGTGGCCATCCTGTCGGGCCTGCTGCGGACGCAGGAGCGCCGCGTCTCGGCCGCCTATCTGTCGCGCGGCTTCCGGCTGGAGCGCCGCATCCACCGCGACGCCTGGAGCGCCCTTGTGTTGAGGCGGATGGGGTAGAAGCGACCGGATGATGGGCGTAAGTCATGCGGCCATGAGACAGACCTTCGACGAAACCACCGATCCGTCCTTCGGGGCCAAACACCTGCCGCTGGTCCGCCAGCAACTGAAGGCCCAGGGGCTCGACGGTTTCCTCGTGCCGCACGAGGACGAGCACCAGAACGAATACCTGCCCGCCGCCAATGACCGGCTGGCCTGGGTGTCCGGCTTCACCGGCTCGGCCGGGGCCGGCGTGGTCATGACCGACCGCGCCGCCGTCTTCGCCGACGGCCGCTACACCGTTCAGGTTCGCGCCCAGGTGGACGCCGGCCAGTTCGACATCCTGTCCTATCCTGACGACGTGCCGACCTATCTGGCCAGGGCGCCGAAGGGCGCCGTGATCGGCTACGACCCGCGGCTGCACAGCCCCGACGCCCTGGCCGGTCTCAAGCGCGCCGCGAACAAGGCGGGAGCCGAACTGAAGCCGGTCGCGATCAATCCCGTGGACGCCGCCTGGGCCGGGCGCCCGTCGCAGCCCCAGGCGCCTGTGGTCCCGCATCCCGACGTCTATGCCGGCGAGACCAGCGCCTCCAAGCGGGCCCGGGTGGGGCAGG
This sequence comes from Brevundimonas sp., assembly GCA_036963825.1. Lineage (GTDB taxonomy): Bacteria > Pseudomonadota > Alphaproteobacteria > Caulobacterales > Caulobacteraceae > Brevundimonas. Next base: position 6,485 of record JBALUZ010000127.1, on the reverse strand, counting down.
GGCTGGTTGAGGCGGGCGCCGACGCCGCCGTCCTGACCGCGCCGTCGTCCATCGCCTGGCTGTTCAACATTCGCGGCGGCGACGTGATCCGCACGCCCCTGCCGCTGGCCCAGGCGATCCTGAAGGCCGACGGCGCGGCGCGCCTGTTCCTCGATCCCGCCAAGGTGACCGACGACCTGCCGTCATGGCTGGGCAACCAGGTGTCGCTTGAAAAGCCCGACGACCTGGAGGGCGCGATCGCCGACCTGAAGGGCAGGCGCGTCCTGATCGACCCGGCCCAGTCCTCGGCCTGGTATTTCGATCAGCTGGAGGGCGCCGGCGCAACCGTGGTGCGCGGCCCCGATCCCTGCGCCCTGCCGCGCGCGGTCAAGAACGCGGTGGAGATCGAGGGCAGCCGCCAGGCCCACATCCGCGACGGCGCCGCCATCGCCCGGTTCCTGCACTGGGTCGCCACCGAGGCGCAGCAGAGCCTGCCCGACGAACGCGCCATCGTCGAAAAGCTGGAAGGCTTCCGCGAAGCCACCGGCGCGCTGAAGGATCTGTCGTTCGACACCATCGCGGGCGCCGGGCCCAACGGCGCCCTGCCGCACTACAAGCCGGTCAACAGCACCATCCGCCGCATCGAAAAGGGCAGCCTGCTGCTGGTGGACGGCGGCGGCCAGTATCTGGACGGCACCACCGACATCACCCGCACCATGGCGATCGGCGAGCCGACAGCCGAGCAGAAGGACCGTTTCACCCGCGTCCTGAAGGGCCACATCGCCATGACCGTCGTGCGCTTCCCGGTGGGCACGACGGGCCACCAGCTGGACGCCCTGGCGCGTCTGCCGCTGTGGATGGCCGGGCTCGACTACGATCACGGAACGGGCCACGGCGTCGGCAGCTACCTGGGCGTCCACGAAGGCCCGCAGCGCATCGCCAAGGCGGTGAACAGCCAGCCGCTTCTGGAGGGCATGATCGTCTCCAACGAACCGGGCTACTACAAGCCGGGTCACTGGGGCATCCGCATCGAGAACCTGCAGGTGGTCACGCCCGCCACGCCCATCGAGGGCGGCGAACGGCCCATGCACGGTTTCGAGGCCCTGACCTTCGCCCCCATCGACCGGCGCCTGATCGCGGTCGAGCTGCTGACGCCGGACGAGCGCGCGTACATGGACGCCTATCACGCCCGGGTGCTGGACAAGATCGGCCCGCATGTGGACGGCGACGTGCGCGTCTGGCTGGAGGCCGCGTGCGCGCCGCTTTAGCCGCGCTTGTCGCGCTCGGGCTGGCCGCGCCGGTTCAGGCGCAAACGGAGCGCTTGCCGCGCGACGCCTTCGACGTGATCCCGCCGGCCGAGCGCGTGGCCGGCGGGCGAGGAGACATGCGGGTCATCCAGCCCGGCTGCCGCGTCGGCCCGACCGACTGGGCCCGGCGCCGCATCGTCGATGTGGCGGTGCAGGAGTGGGCCTTCTTCGGCTTCCAGACCCTGGACGCCCGCCCGGTGGAGGCGGGACGCCTGCCCGACGGCGTCGTGCCGGACGCCCTCAACCCGCGCCGTCCGGCGCCGCGCCAGGCGCGCCACCTGCTGCGTTTCGGCGACTGGGAGGACCGCGAGCGCGTCACCGCGACCATCGCCGGCTACTGGTCCGCCACCCCTGACGGCGCCGAGGTCATCAGCGACCAGAACCGCGAGTGGCGCCGCACCGAGCGCCCCATCGACTGGGTCCAGCCCTGGTCCGCCGCCTTCGTCAGCTGGGTCATGTGCGAGGGCGGGCTGGGCGATATGCGCCAGTTCGCGCGCGACATCTCGCACCGGGTCTATATCGACCAGGCCATCCGCGCCCGCGACGGCCAGGCGCCGGATGCGGCCTACGTGGCCCGCGACGCGGGCGAGGCGGAAATCCAGCCCGGCGACCTGCTGTGCAATGCGCGCGGTTCGGCCAGCTATCGATCCCTGGCCGATCGCCGCCGCGAGACGGGGGAATACGCCCCGCTCCATTGCGACATCGTGGTGCGGGTCGATGCGCAGGCGGGCCTGTTCCACATGATCGGCGGCAATGTGCTGAACAGCGTCACCCTGACCATCCTGCCCGGCGTGCGCGACGGCGATCATCTGCGGCCGCTGGCGGAGGATGATCTGGACGGCGCACGCACCATGTTCGCCCATCTGCAACTGCGCGCGCCCGCCATCGCGCCGAACGCCCTGGATGCGGCCCCGACCCTCCGGGCCATGACCGCCCCTTGAATTGAGGCGGGACGGCGCCCAGTTGAACGCGGTCGGCGGCCACGGCCGTCGCTTCCCCACATCAGCAGGAGAGCGCCCCATGAAGACGCGCACACTGGGCCGGAGCGGCCCTGAGGTTTCGGCCATCGGTCTGGGCTGCATGGGTATGAGCGCCTTCTACGGCGGTCGCGCCGACAGCGAGGCGGACTCCATCGCCACAATTCACCAGGCGCTCGATCTGGGGATCACCCTGTTCGACACGGCTGAAATCTACGGCCCCCACACCAACGAGGAACTGGTCGGAAAGGCGCTGGCCGGAAAACGCGAGCGCGCCTTCATCGCCATCAAGTTCGGCATCCGCACCGACTATGTGGCCGGCGGCGGCATGCCCCTGGACGGCTCGCCCGCCAATGCGCGCCGCGCCGTGGAAGGCAGTCTGAAGCGTCTCGGCGTCGAGGCCATCGACCTCTACTACCTGCACCGGGTCGATCCGGCGACGCCCATCGAGGACACGGTCGGCGAGATGGCCCGTTTCGTGGAGGAGGGGAAGGTCCGCTTCCTCGGCCTGTCCGAGGCGTCCGCCGCCACCCTGCGCCGCGCCCACGCCGTCCACCCCATCGCGGCGCTGCAGTCCGAGTACTCCCTGTGGACCCGCGACGTGGAGGACGAGATCCTGCCGACCTGCCGCGACCTGGGCGTCGGCTTCGTGCCATACAGCCCGCTGGGCCGGGGCTTCCTGACCGGCGCTATCCGCTCCCCCGACGACTTCGAGGACGGCGACTACCGCAAGGTCAGCCCCCGTTTCCAGGGCGACAATTTCGCTCGCAACCTCCGGCTGGTGGACGAGGTGAAGGCCATAGCCGCCGACAAGGGCGTCACGCCGGCCCAGCTGGCCCTGGCCTGGGTGCTGGCGCAGGGAGATGACCTCGTCCCGATTCCGGGGACCAAGCGGGTGGAGAGGCTGAGGGAAAACGTCGGCGCCCTGGACGTCGTCCTGACGCCTGACGATCTCATCCGCATCGCGGCGGTGTTCCCGGCTGGAGCCGCGGAGGGCCTGCGCTATCCCGAAGCGGCCATGGCGGCGGTCAACGGCTAGGCTGCGAACGCAGGAGCGCACGGATGTTGCAATCTTCCGTGCGTGGCGCCACGTGGGGCGATCAGGATAGGATGGGCGCGCCAGGACGTCCGTGTGTCGAGGACCATCATGAACCCCAACGCTGTCATTGAACTCTCTACGGGGCGGTCGCGTCCGGTCCGCATCGGCGGGGGCGGGCGCATCGTCTTCATCGCCGGGCCGTGCCAGCTGGAAAGCCGCCAGCATGCGCTGGAGATGGCGTCGGCGCTGAAGGAAATCGGCGAGCGGCTCGACGTGGGGATCATCTACAAGACCAGCTTCGACAAGGCGAACCGCACCTCGGCCAACGCGGCGCGGGGCTTCGGCCTGGAAGGCTCGCTGCCGATCTTCGCCGAGATCCGCGAGACCCTGGGGCTGCCGGTGCTGACCGATGTGCACACCGAGGAGCACTGCCGCATCGCGGGCGAGGTGGTGGATGTGCTGCAGATCCCCGCCTTCCTGTCGCGTCAGACGGACCTGCTGGTCGCCGCCGCGAAGACCGGCAAGGCCATCAACATCAAGAAGGGGCAGTTCCTCGCGCCCTGGGACATGAAGAACGTCATCGCCAAGGTGACGGGCGCGGGCAACCCCAACGTCATGGCGTGCGAGCGCGGGGCCAGCTTCGGCTACAACACCCTGGTGTCGGACATGCGCGCCCTGCCGATCCTGCGCGAGATCGGCTGCCCGGTGGTGTTCGACGCCACCCACAGCGTGCAGCAGCCGGGCGGGCAGGGCACGTCGTCGGGCGGCCAGCGCGAGTTCGTTCCCGTGCTGGCTCGCGCCGCCGTGGCGGTGGGCGTCGACGCGGTGTTCATGGAGACGCACCAGGACCCGGACAACGCCCCGTCGGACGGCCCCAACATGGTGCCGCTGGACCAGTTCGAGGCCCTGGCCGCCGACCTGATCGCCTTCGACGACCTGGCCAAGCGCCAGGCGGCGCGGAAGGCCGCGTAGGACCCCTTGGGCCAGCGCGCGTCCGGCTTGCTGATCCGCCGCATCATCGGCGGCGTGCTGATCGGCCTGGTGGGCCTGGTCGTGCTCGCCATCCTGGTCTGGCGCGGCGACATCCTGCGCTCGGGTCTGGACCCGGAAGTGCCGTTCCAGACCTATGAGCCGCCGCCGGCCCCTGACTATGCCGAGCCTTCCGCATGGGCCCTGCTGGAAGAGGCCGCCGGAGACGAGGCGGCGGTGTTCTTCGTCCATTCCACCACCTACGACGGCGGTGATCACTGGAACGCGCCCGTCGACGACCCGGCCGCTGAAGTCTGGCTGAGGCGTTCGGTCCTGCCCAACCACGCGGCGCTCTTCGCCCGGTCCGGCGCGGTCAGCGTTCCGCGCTATCGCCAGGCCAGCCTGTACACGCGCCTGACCATCCGGGAGGACGCCCGGGAGGCCCGGGCTTTCGCCTATCAGGACATTGTCGCCGCCTTCGACGTGTGGCTGGCCCGCAACCCGCGGGGGCCGATCATCATCGCGGGCGTGGAGCAGGGGGGCGAACTGGCCGCGCGGCTGCTGCGCGAGCGTGTCGCGCCCGACGCCGACCTGCGTGCGCGTCTGGTTGCAGCGTATCTGATGGATGCCGTGGTTCCCGCCGACGAGTACGGACCAGACGCGAGTCTGCCCGCCTGCCGCGACCGTGCGGAGACGGGCTGCGTGTTCGCCTGGGTCCAGGTTCGCGAGATGGATGAGGACGCGTTGCGGCGCCTTGATCGCCGCGCCATGGGCTGGACCCCGCAAGGTACGCTGGCGCTTCTGGAGGACCGCCCCTACCTCTGCGTCAATCCGGTGCTGGGCGTGCCGACGGATCGTCGCGCGGAGCAGCGCGAACACCTGGGCGGCGCCAACGCCACGGACCTGGAGTGGGGGGTCCGCCCCGCCTTCCTGAACCGGCAGGTCTCGGCCCAGTGCCAGAACGGGGTGCTGCGCTATTCCCGCCCGGACTCTGACGTATTCAGCCCCACGGGCTCCTGGGCGGATCGCAGAAAGGCGCCGTCCTACAACCTGTTCTACGCCGATCTTGAAGCCGACGTGGAGCGCCGGCTGCGGGCGTGGACTCAGTCCGCCGACGGCCGGTCCGCGCGCCAGTCGTACAGCGCCTCGAGCACCTGAACGGCCTTGCCGCGCTCGGACGCCAGCTCCGGATCGCGATTCAGGATCAGGCGGGCGTCATCGGACGCGGCCAGGATCAGGTCGCGATGGCGCATGGGGTCGGCGAAGCGGTAGGCGGGAAAGCCGCTCTGTTTCAGGCCCAGCGGGTCGCCGCCGCCGCGCAGACGGAAATCCTCCTCGGCGATCTCGAAACCGTCCTCGGAACGGCGCAGGACGTCCAGCCGCTCGCGCGCCACCTCGCCCAGGTCGCCGTACAGCAGGATGCAGGCGCTCTGCTTCGAACCGCGCCCCACACGGCCGCGCAGCTGGTGCAACTGGGCCAGGCCGAAGCGGTCGGCGTGCTCGATGACCATGATGGTGGCGTTGGGCACGTCGACGCCCACCTCGACCACGGTCGTGGCCACCAGCACCGGCACATGGCCCTCGGCGAAGGCGGTCATGACGCTCTCGCGGTCGGCGCCGTTCATCTGGCCGTGGGCGAGGCCGACGTTCAGCCCGAGATGGGCGCGCAGCTCCACCGCCCGCGCTTCGGCCGCCGCCAGATCCACCGTTTCGGACTCGGCCACCAGCGGGCAGATCCAGTAGGCCTGCGCGCCTTCGGCGACCGCCGCCTTGAGCCGGTCGGCCACCTCGTCGATGCGCGCCAGCGGCACAACCGCCGTGGTCACGGGCGTGCGGCCGGGGGGCTTCTCGCGCAGGCGCGACACGTCCAGATCGCCGTACTGGGTCAGCTCGAGGGTGCGCGGGATGGGCGTGGCGGACATGGTCAGCAGATGAACGCCGGCCTTGCCCTTGGCCTGCAGCCGCTGGCGTTCGCTGACCCCGAAGCGGTGCTGTTCGTCGATGACGGCGAGGGCCAGGTCCTGGAACGCCACCGCGTCCTGGAACAGGGCATGGGTGCCGATGGCCACCTGGGCCTCGCCGGAGGCCAGGGCCGCCAGCTTGGGCCGCCGCTCGGCCGCCGTGTCGCGCCCGGTCACACAATATGAAGCAGTTTCAGGTAAGCGGGCTATTTGTGATTGTGCTTCGGCAAAAGGATTGAATATGACTGATACG
>JBALUZ010000126.1:0-8058 GCA_036963825.1 Brevundimonas sp. | reverse complement strand
GCCCGGGCGCGCAGGGCGCCGGCGCGCTGGATCGCGTCCCAGACCAGCCGGCCGTCCGAATAGGCGTAGAGGAAGTCCTGCTCCAGATCCGCGGGACAGAAACCGTTGGCGTAACCGCCTCCGGACACGGCGATCCGGAAGGCGCGGCCCGGCACGCAGTACTGGCGCACGCCCTGCTCATGGCCTTCGTAATAGGCGTTGGCGTCCGGCGTCACCCCATGCCGGCCGCAGGCCTCGGCGTGGTCAGCCAGCCGGCTGTCGCTGTACCCCGCGGCGCCGTCCGCCCGGCCCTGACCGTACCAGTCGCCCATCAGGCACTGGTCCTCGCTCATGGTGGCGCAGCTGCCCAGGCCCATCAGGACCGCGCCCGCCGCCAAGGTCAAAATAATGCGCATGCCCGCACTCCCCCGTTAACCTGTCTGCCCGGCGGCTAGATGCCTCAAGGAACCCCGTTTGGCCAGACCCCGGCCGCTCGCCGCTGGATTTCGGCGCCAGTTGGCCCCACACAGGCTGAATGGATGCTGACGAGGATGTTGAGGAAATCGGCGGGTCCGCCCTGACCGTGCGACTGACCGAAGCCCATGCGGGCCAGCGGCTGGACAAGGCGCTCGCCGACGCCCTGCCCGACGTGTCCCGCGCGCGCCTCCAGGCCCTGATCGAGCAGGGCCGCGTCACCCGGGACGGCGCGTCCGTCGTCCGCGCGGGCAAGGCGGCGCCGGGCCTCTACGACGTCGTCATTCCCGCCCCGGCCCCCGCCGATCCGGCCGCCGAGGCCCTGCCCCTGCCCGTCCTGTTCGAGGACGCGCACCTGATCGTGGTGGACAAGCCCGCCGGCATGGCCGCCCACCCGGCGCCGGGCAACGAGACCGGCACCCTGGTCAACGCCCTGCTGCATCACTGCGCGGGCTCCCTGTCCGGCGTCGGCGGGGTCGCCCGGCCCGGCATCGTCCACCGGCTGGACAAGGACACCTCCGGCGTCATGGTCGCGGCCAAGTCCGATGCGGCCCACGCGGGCCTGTCGGCCCTGTTCGCCGCCCACGACATCGAGCGCACCTACATCGCCCTGACCCGCGGCGCGCCCGCCCCGGCGCGGGGCCGCATCGAGACGCAGATCGGCCGCTCCAGCGCCGACCGCAAGAAGATGGCGGTGCTGAAATCCGGCGGACGCCTGGCCGTGACCGACTACAAGGTCCAGCAGGTATTCGGCGCCCCGAAGAAGCCCGGCGGCGCCCCCATGGCCGCCCGCGTCGCCTGCACCCTGCACACCGGCCGCACTCACCAGATTCGCGTCCATCTGGCCTCCAGAGGTGCGCCGATCCTGGGCGATCCCACCTATGGCTCCGGCAGCCCGGCCCAGCCGGTGCGCGACGCCATCGTCGCCGCCGGCCTGAAGCGGCAGGCCCTGCACGCCGCGGCCCTCGGCTTCATTCACCCGATCACGGGCGAGAGCCTGCACTTCGAAACCGATCCGCCCGAGGATATGCGGTTGCTCGAGGCGCTGCTTGCCGATCTCTAGACCCACCGCGACACAGCGAGGACACATGACGGAGCCCCGGACCTTCACCGACAACGCCGCCGCCAGGCGCTACGAACTGGCCGTCGAGGGCGGGGTCGTCGTCGCCACCTACAATCTGGTGGACGGCGGCGTGATGATCACCGAAACCCTCACCCCCGTGGGCCTCGAAGGCAAGGGCCACGCCAGCGCCCTGGCCGGGTACGTCCTGGCCGACATCGAGGCGCGGGGGCTCAAGATCCTCCCGGTCTGCCCCTTTTTCGCCGACTGGCTGAAGCGTCATCCCGAACACGCCGGAACGGTCCACCCGACCTACCGTCAGATCCTCGGGCTTCAGGCCCCATCGGCGTCCGATTGACCCGCTGTCAGACGGCGTCGACCAGTCAGTATTGAAAAAGGACGGACTTTCGGCTATATGGTCCGGACCGCCCGCGAGGAATGGGGCGCAAAAATTGTTCGCGCCTGCGTCGATTCACCCCTGACAATGGGCGAAACCCATTCCTATCTGGCTGGTTGAGGGGCGAAGGATCCGGTGCACATCGGGTGGCCGGGTCGAGCAACGCCTGCTCTTGATGCGTTGGAGGGAAGCCATATGGCTCTGAAATCACTTGCGGTCATGTCGCCTGAACAGGGACTGTCCCGCTATCTCACGGAAATCCGCAAGTTTCCGATGCTGACCAAGGATGAGGAATTCATGCTTGCCAAGCGTTGGTCCGAGCATGAAGACCCCGAGGCCGCCCACCGCCTGGTGACCTCCCACCTGCGCCTGGTGGCCAAGATCGCCATGGGCTACCGCGGCTATGGTCTGCCCATCGGCGAGGTGATCTCCGAGGGCAACGTCGGCCTGATGCAGGCGGTCAAGAAATTCGATCCCGACAAGGGCTTCCGTCTGGCCACCTACGCCATGTGGTGGATCCGCGCCTCGATCCAGGAGTACATCCTGCGCTCGTGGTCGCTCGTGAAGATGGGCACCACCGCCGCGCAGAAGAAGCTGTTCTTCAACCTGCGCAAGGCCAAGAGCCAGATCTCGGCCTTCGAGGACGGCGACCTGCGCCCCGAGCACGTCACAAAGATCGCCACCGACCTCGGCGTGCCCGAGGAGGACGTGATCAATATGAACCGGCGCCTCACCGGCGACGCGTCCCTGAACTCGCCCCTGCGCTCGGACAGCGAGAGTGAATGGCAGGACTGGCTGACTGACGACGCCCAGGTCTCTCAGGAGACGACCCTGGCCAACACCGAGGAGCACTCCCTGCGCATGGGCCTGCTTCAGGAGGCCATGGAGGAGCTGACGGATCGGGAGAAGCACATCCTGACCGAGCGTCGTCTCAAGGATGATCCGGTGACCCTCGAGGAGCTGGCCGGCCAGTACGGCGTCAGCCGGGAGCGCGTGCGCCAGATCGAGGTGCGCGCCTTCGAGAAGCTGCAGAAGGCCATGCGCGCCGCGGCCGCCGAACGGAACCTGGAAGCGGTCTGACGTCTGCGCGTCCCGGGACACGCACGTCCGCCCGGGAACGCGGACGCCTAGGCCGCCAGTTCCGCCAGGGTCTGCGGCGCCGCCAGCGCCACCACTGCCGCCACAGGCTCCGCCAGAGCGGCCTTGGTCGGCTGGCTCGCCGCCAGCGCCCGCTCCAGCCCTGAGGCCGCGATCACCAGCGAGGTGTCGGACGCCTTCATGGCCAGGCCCTTCAGGGCCGCGGTCTGATCGCGGATGGCGCGCAGGGCCTGCATCGGATCGCTGTCGAACTGCTTGTGCGCCGAGGCCAGGATGCGCATGGCCTGATCCTTGGCCGCCGCGTCGGCGCCGCCTTTGGGCGCATCCGCCTTGCGCTTGCGCGGGCCCGAGTATTCGCCCGAGTTGAAGCGCCGGCGGTCGGGGCCCACATAGCCCACCGCCTCGATCCAGTTGCGCGGCTTCAGCGACACCACCTCGACCCGCTTGGTCAGGTCGCCGGAGGTGTAGGGCTTTCTCAGAAACTCGTGCACACCCGAGTCCCGCGCGCCGAGGATGCTGGCGGCGGTGGCCTCGGCCGTGACCATGATGATGGGGACCTTGCGGCAGGCGAGGTTCGACCGCCGCACAGCCCTGGCGAAGGCTTCCCCTTCCAGGTGCGGCCCCCTGTACTCGGTGAAGATCAGGGTCGGCTCGAAATCGCGGCAGGCGTCCAGGGCCACGCGGCCCTCGGCCCGGTGGACCACCTCGCCCACGCCCAGCCCCTTCAGGCTTTCGGCCAGCAGCTTGGCCGCCGTCCCGTTGGGATCGACGATCAGCACCCGTTTGAGGGTGGGGGCCATCCTGGCGAGGCTTTTTGCGTCAGTGGTGAACACGGGCGACTCCAGCGAACGCCTCTCGTTACCCATTTTGGGTAAACATCGCCTTGACGCAGGTGATGGCGCATACTGCGCGCGACGGAGACCAGCTATGCCCGACCCCATCGACCCCGAACAGTCGCACCGCGATGACGAACTGGATCAGGAGCTGGAAGACTCCTTCCCGGCCAGTGATCCGCCCTCCATTACCCAGCCGCACGATCCCGACGGCGAAGATGAAGACGAAGACGAAGACTAACCTTCGAAAGGATCCCGCATCAGGATGGTGTCGTCCCGCTCGGGGCTGGTGGACAGCAGGGCCACCGGCGCCTCGATCAGCTCCTCGATCCGGCGCACGTATTTGATCGCTGCGGCGGGCAGGTCCTTCCACGACCGCGCCCCCTGGGTGCTCTCGCGCCAGCCCTCCAGCGTCTCATAGACCGGCTGCACGCCGGCCTGGTCCTTCATCCCGGCCGGCAGGTAGTCCAGCTCCCGGTCGCCGATGCGGTAGCCGGTGCAGATCTTCAGCGCGTCGAAGCCGTCCAGCACGTCCAGCTTGGTCAGGGCGATGCCATGGATGCCGTTCACGGCGATGGACTGGCGCACCAGCACCGCGTCGAACCAGCCGCAGCGCCGCGCCCGCCCCGTCACCGTGCCGAACTCGCGGCCCCGGTCGGCGATGCGCTTGCCCACGTCGTCGAACAGCTCGGTGGGGAACGGCCCCTCGCCCACCCGGGTGGTGTAGGCCTTCACGATGCCCAGCACATAGCCCACCGACCGCGGCCCCAGGCCCGAGCCCGCCGCCGCCTGTCCCGCCACTGTGTTCGACGAGGTCACATACGGATAGGTGCCGTGGTCCACGTCCAGCAGGGTCCCCTGGGCGCCCTCGAACAGGATGCGTTTGCCCTCGCGATAGAACCGGTCCAGCGTCCGCCACACCGGCTGCCCCGCATAGACCAGCACCTTGGGCGCCACCTCCAGCAGGGCCGCCTTCAGCCCGGCCACGTCCACTTCCGGCAGGTCCAGACCCTTCCGCAGGGCGTTGTGGTGGGCCAGCAGGCGTTCGATCTTGGCGTCCAGCGCCTCGGGGTCCGACAGGTCGCCCACGCGGATCGCGCGGCGCCCCGCCTTGTCCTCATAGGCGGGGCCGATGCCCCGGCCGGTGGTGCCGATCTTGGTCTTGCCCGCCTGGGCCTCCCGGGCCTGGTCCAGGTCCTTGTGCAGCGGCAGGATCAGGCAGGCGTTGTCCGCCAGGCTCAGGATGTCGGGCGTGATCGACACCCCCTGCGCCTCGATGCGGCCGATCTCGTCCAGCAGGGCCCAGGGGTCCACCACCACGCCGTTGCCGATCACCGAGGGCTTCTGCTGCACCACGCCCGAAGGCAGCAGGCTCAGCTTGTAGACCGTGTCGCCCACCACCAGCGTGTGGCCGGCGTTGTGGCCGCCCTGGAACCGCACCACCACATCGGCCCGGTTCGACAGCCAGTCGACGATCTTGCCCTTGCCCTCGTCGCCCCACTGGGCGCCGACCACCGCGACGTTCGCCAAGACATTACACTCCGCTGGAATTGCGGGAGCACGCTATACCGGGGGAATCGCTCCGTGTCCCCCTCTCCTCCCCGATTTCATCCGCCGGCGCCGCCGTCGACGGAAATCAGCGCAGGGCCTCGCCGAACGCCCAGTCCAGCCAGGGCGTCGCGGCCTTCACGTCCGCGGTCTCAACCGTGCAGCCGCACCACAGCCTCAGGCCCGGCGGCGCATTGCGGTGCGGCTCCATGTCGAACACCGCCCCCTCGCCTTCCAGCAGATCCTTGAACCGCTTCACGAAGGCGCGCTGCTCCGCCTCCGGCAGGCCCGTCACCCGCGGGTCCGTGAACTTCAGGCACACCGAGGTCGTCGAACGGATGTCCGGTCGCGCGGCCAGGAAATCAATCCAGTCGGTCCGCTCCACCCAATCCGACAGCGCCGCAAAGTTCGCGTCCGTGCGCGCGATCAGCGTCTCCAGCCCGCCGATGCCCTGCGCCCACTGCAGCGCGTCGATCCAGTCCTCGATGGTCATCACCGAGAAGGTGTTGATCATGGTCCCGGTGGCCAGGGTGCGGTCAAATCCCTCCGCGCCTTGCAGCCTCAGCACCTTGGGGATGGGCCAGGGCGCCCGGTACGAATCCAGCCGCGCCACCGCGCGGGGCGACAGCACCGCCACCCCGATCCCCGCCTCGCCGCCCAGCGCCTTCTGGAACGAGAAGGTCGTCACATCCAGCTTCGGCCAGTCCAGCGGCATGGCGAACGCGGCCGAGGTGGCGTCGCAGATGGCCAATCCTTCCCGGTCATCGCTGATGAAGTCGGCGTTCGGAACCCGCACCCCCGAAGTGGTCCCGTTCCATGGAAACACCACGTCCTTGGCCGGATCGACCCGCGACAGGTCCGGCAGCTCGCCCCACGGCGCCGTGATCACCTCCGGGTCCAGCTTCAGGTGGTCGCGCACGTCCGCGGCCCAGGTCAGGCCGAAATTCTCATAGGCGACCACCTGCACCGGCCGCTGCCCCAGCATGGCCCACAGCGCCGCCTCCACCGCCCCGGTGTCCGACGCCGGCAGATAGCAGGCCACATAGTCCGCGGGGACCTGAAGCACCTCGCGCGTCAGTCTCAGCGCATGGGCGAACCGCTCCACCACCTCCGGCGCCCGGATGCCCCGGCCCAGCAGGGTCGTCGGCAGGCCCGCCAGCGACCAACCCGGCCGCTTGGCCGTCGGCCCGGCGGAGAACCACGGCCGCGCCGGCTTCACGGACGGCTTGACCCCCGGCGTCATCACGCCTTCCCCGGCGAATAGGGCCGGTCCGCCCGCCATTTTTCGGCGAATTTGACCAGGTTGTGGTCCTGGTATTCCGGCAGGGTCACCACCAGCCTGGCCAGCAGGTCGCCGCGCTTGCCGCCCGCGAAGGCGCCCTTGCCCTTCAGCCGCAGCACCTGGCCCGAGTTGGACGCCTTGGGAATGGTCATGCTGACGGCCCCGTCGGGCGTCTTCACCGTCACCTTGCCGCCCAGCACCGCGTCAGGCACCGACACCGGCAGATCCATGTGCAGGTCCGCGCCCTCGCGGCGGTACAGGGGATGGGGCTGGATCTTCAGCTCGATCAGGGCGTCGCCCGCCTCGCCGCCGCGTCCCGGCATGCCCTGCCCGCGCAGGCGGATGGTCTGGCCGTCGCCGGCGCCCTTGGGGATGGTCACGTCCAGGGTGCGGCCGTCCGAGAACTGGATGCGCCGTGTCGCCCCGGTGATGGCGTCCTCCAGGCTGATGTCCAGGGTGGCCTTCAGGTCCTGGCCACGCGCGGCGCGCCCGCCCCCGGGCCGCGCGCCCGCGCCGCCGCCGAACATGCCGAACAGCTCGTCCAGGTCGATGCCCTCGAACCCGGCCCGCGCGCCGCCCGCCCCCTGCCCGAAGCCGCCCTGGCCGAAGCCGCCGCCCGGCCGCGCGCCGCCGCCACCGCCGCCGAAGCCGCGGAACTGCTCGCGCCCGTCGGCGTCGATCTCGCCCCGGTCGAACTTTCTGCGCTTCTCCTCGTCGCCCAGAATGTCGAAGGCGGCGGTGATGCGCTTGAACCGGTCCTCGGCCGCCGTGTCGCCGGGGTTCTTGTCCGGATGGAATTCCTTGGCCAGCTTGCGGAACGCCTTGCGGATATCGTCCTGACTGGCGCCCCGCGCCACACCCAGCTCCTTGTAGGGATCACCCGCCACGTCCGGCCCTGCTCCATAAAAGCCAAAGCCGTCAGTTAAGCCATGCGGCCCCCGACGCAAAGGGGCAGGCCTCAGATCACGCGGCCGGATCGGCCGCCGCCTCCACGCCCCACCCGAAAGCCGGGCTCCACTGACTCACCGCCACGCGCACGCCTTCGTCGACGCCGCCCGGAAAATCCGCCGCCAGATCGGCCGCGCCGTAGACCGCCGTCTCGCCGTCCACCTCAAACGTCCGAACGACCGCCTCCCCGTCCAGCACCCGCACCCGGAACCGCAGCGGATCGCTCGCCTGCGTCTCGCCGTCCCAGCGGTCCCCGTCCCGCCGCGTCCGCGCGATCCAGCGCAGCCGCAGCCCGCCGTCCTCGGCCGTGACGGTCAGATGCGCCGGCGCCCACGGCCGGTCATACGCGCCGCGCCAGGTGAAGGCCGCCTCGGCGAACCCGTCCCCGCCCGGCGGCGCCCCCGCCGGACCCGCGCGCCACAGCATCGGCAAGCCCCGC
>JBALUZ010000125.1:0-8062 GCA_036963825.1 Brevundimonas sp. | reverse complement strand
CTCGGCTGGCGTCACGCCTGGGACGACACGGCCGCCGACGGCCGCCACGCCTTCGCAGGCAGCCCCACCCCCGCCGGCGCCTTCACCGTCAACGGCCTGCCGGTGGCCGACGACGCCCTGGTGGCCGAACTGGGCCTCGACCTGGACCTCAAGGACCGCCTCAGCCTCACCGTCGACTGGTCCGGCCAGTACGGCTCCGGGCTCAACGCCAACGCCCTCGCCGCGGCGCTCAACTGGCGGTTCTAGGGCGGGCGCCGGCCGGTCCTTCTCCTGCTGTCAGCGCATGGCGTTGCGTCGGCGGCACCCCGGGCCCGCCCGTGGCAACGGGCCAGGAACACTGTAAGTCTGCGCTCGCCATGGTGGAAAATTTCGATTTCTCGAGCGACGGCTTGCCGGAGGCGGAAAGTTTCCGGCGGTACGCGGAGCTTTACGGGTACGGGGCGGATGTGTTGCGCGGAGCCGGGCCGTTTCGGGCCCGGGTGAAGGCCTGGCGGCTGCATGGGCTGCTTCTCTATGACCGGTTCCTTTCGGGGGTCGTTCACGCGCGGTCCGACCGGGTCGGGGGCGACGGCTTCACCCATCTGGTGATCAGCCTCGTGCTGGAAGGCCGCATCACCGGCAGCGCCGCCAGCGGTTTCGACGGCTGAAGCCGGGGATGTCTTCATGGCGGACACCCGGCGGGCGATGCACACAGAGGCGCATGACGCCCACATGATCACACTCAGCGCCGGGCGTTCGGTCGTGGAGGCGGCGCTGGGTTCGGCGAACGGCTTCCACGGCAGGGTTCTGAAGGCGCCCGGCAACCTTGTCCTCGCCGATTACATGGTTTCGCTCGCGCGTCGCGCCCCGACCCTCGATGCGGCCGTGCTGCCGGCGTTGAGCCGGGCCTTGATCGAGATTCTCGGCGCGACCCAGACGACCGGCCGTCGCGCCGGGGCGGAGGGGCGGCGTCTTGCATTCTCGAGGCGGGAACGGGTGGAGCAGCATATCGACGCCAACCTGGCTGATCCGCACCTGTCGGTGGAGAGCATCGCCCTCGCGACGGGCATGTCCCGCTCGTCCCTGTACCGGCTTTTCGACCTGCAGTCGGGGGTCGGCAGGCTCATCCACGGGCGGCGGCTGGCGGCCCTGCGGTCGGCGCTCGACCGGCGGGAGCCGGCTTCTGCGCAGGCGCTGTCGTCGCGGTTCGGGTTCGCCGATCCGGATCAGATGACGCGTCTCTTCCGGGCGGAGTTCGGCGAGAGCCTCGACAGCTATCGCGTCGCCGCCTCCGCGGCTGAAGCCGGGGGACCGGAAGACAGCCGACGCCGCTGGCGCACCTGGCTCAGCGAGGTGGCCTAGGCGGCGGGGCTGTCCCAAAGTTGGAACGCGCCGGTCGCTGAAATCCTGATAGCGGTGCCGTACGGGGTCTGCCGGCTGCGCCCGCGTCCGGGCGCAGGACGAGGCGTTGACACCGGTTGTCCAGTATTCGCCGGGTTGCGGCGACCAGTATGGCGTACCTGATGGTTCTTTTCCTTGCCGCATCATGCAAACAGCGCGGCCTGCAAGCGCCGTCGCAATCGTGCCCAGTAGATCGTATCGGCATCGGCGATGCGAAATCGCTGGATCCAAAGCGTCTGTTTTTACAATCACACGAGGCGGAGCTTAGCGCGCCGTACCCAAAACTGGGGATTTGCCGGGCAGCTCATAAAGCTAAATCGAATTAACTTTAATTCGAGTTAGGTCTTCGTGACGATTGCGGCGCCCCCGAGCGGGATCATCGGCCTGACGCCCGGCTCCCGTGAGTCAGGTTTCAAGGACTGGAGCGGCGGCTATCGCCGTCCCCTTCTCGCGTGGAGCCTGAGCCGGGCCCGCGCCATGTTCGTGGTGACGCCGGCCCTGAGGCTGATGGATCTCAACGAGGCGGCGGAAGCCCTCGTGAAGACAGGCGGCGAGGTCCAGGTGTCCGGATGCCATCTCGCTCTTTCGGACAAGACAAAAGGCGTCGGCCTGCGCGCCGTCCTCGAGGGCGACGCCGGCGGTGCGGCGGGTTGGTCCTACCGGCGCGGGTGCGGCAAGATCGTGGTCGTCCAGGTGGAATGGCTGCCGCCGCACATGCTGGACGACGAGGAGCCCCTGGTCGCCCTGACCTTCCAGCCCGCTGATCCGACCGAGCGTTATGTCTGGGCGGACTTCGCACCCTATTTCGACCTCACACGGTCCGAGGCGGCCATCGCGAGGCGGCTGGTCGGCGGGCAGACCCCCTCGGACGCCGCCGAGGCGCTGGGCCTGTCGATCGAGACCGTGAGGACCCACATCCGGCGCATCTATAACAAGCTCGGCATCAGCAGCCGCGAGCAGTTGTTCTCCGTTATCGCCTCGTTCCGCGTGGGCTGACGGCGCAGGCGGACGCGCCCGATCGTCCGAGGGGGCGTGCCGACCATCCGGCCACCCGAACCCCTGGCGATGCGAGCCTCGGGCGACCGCCTGATCCGGTCCGCAACCGCCTCCGGCCGTTGCGCCGCAGGGACGCGCCGTTCATCATGCCGCCCGGGGGACCCGCATCGTGCGCGTCCGGAGCGCGGCGTGCCGCCGCAGCACGGTTTGCAAATGAAGCCTTCGGCCGCGATTTCCGTCGACCGGTACTCGACGGAAGGCCTGCCGCCGGACGCCCGGTATGAAGCCTGGCTGAAGCGCGACTGGCCGCGCGCGGACCCGATCTACCGGACCGTGCCCACGGAGCCGTTCGACACGGTGATGGAGAGCGTGCTGCTGGGCCAGCTGCTGTTCGTCCGGACGGAAATCACCGCCATGACCTGGGAGCGGCGGGCGCAGGACATCCGGGACTCCGACTTCCAGCCCATCATCGTCAACATGATGGTGACCGGGTCGGCCAAGGGCGACATGGACGGCCGGGCTTTTTTCGAGCCCGCGGGAGCGTACCATTTCCATGATCTCGGGCGGCCGTCGCTGCACGGGTCCACGGCCAGCATGACCTACAGTCTTGTTCTGCCCCGCGAGGTGGCCAAGGCGTGGTTCACGTCCCTTGAGGATCTGCACGGCCTGGTGGTGACAGGGGGCATGGCCAAAGCCCTGCTGGACCTCGCCGGAACGGTCTGGACGCTGCTGCCTTCGGTCGACGCCGGCATGGCGGTGCGGTTCCAGAACGCCTTTCTGGAGTTGCTCGCGGCAGGCGTCGAGGCCGCCGGTCCCGCGGCGCCGAAGCGTTCCACGGCTGAAGTCGTTCTGCGTGCGCGGGCGGTGGAGGCCATTGATCTGCGACTGGGGCTTGAGCGGGCCTCATCAGGCGAGCTGTGCCGCATCCTCGGGACGTCGCCGGAGCAATTGTCCGTGGCGTTCCGGGAGGACGGCGGGCTGGCGGCGTACCTGCTGGCGCGGCGGCTGGACGGCGCGCGCGCAGCGCTGACCGGGCTGGACCGGGCGGAGCCCATCGGCAACATCGCGCATCGGCTCGGGTTCAGCGACGCGGCCCACCTGAGCCGGGCGTTCCGTCGCAGGTTCGGGATGTCGCCGCGCGCCTATCGGAAGATGGGCGGGCTTGAAGCGGCCACCGACCGCGACCTGGGCGAGTTGCGTCCTGCAACTACTTGAAATCGTCACCGGATTTCCCAAGTCGGAACGCAGGGAGATGATGACGGAGATAGCCATGGCGAGCGGATGGGCCCGTGACGGCGCGATCCTGGACCAGATCGACGACACGATCGCCGACGGCGTTCTGAACGCCCGGGCGCGCATGCCCGCAGGCGAGGGCACGACCCACTGCGTCGAGTGCGAGGACGAGATCCCGGCTGCGCGGCGCAAGGCCGTGCCGGGCGCCACCACCTGCGTGCGTTGCCAGTCGGGCCGCGACAGCCGCGTCGTGGCTTCGGGCATCAACCGCCGGGGCAGCAAGGACAGCCAGCTGCGCTAGGCGGCGATCCGCCTCCGGTTCGGGCCGGCGCGCGGGAACCGCCGGCCGCCTGCGCCGTTTGGGCGCGGACCGGAGAATTTCCAGTGATTTCCTACTATTGCATCGTGAACCTGCCGGGCGTTCCGGTCCGGGACATCGTGGCCGTCGACGCCGCGGACGACGCGGCCGCAAAGGCGGCCATGCGGCGCCTGTCCGTGCGCTGGCCCGGCTACGAGACCATCGCGCTCTATGCCGGCGAACGCAGCGTCGCGGTGATGGCCAATCCCGCCCTGGGGTTTCCCGCCGAACCGTTCGCGGTCGAGGCGGCGTGACCGTCGTACGGATCACCATGCTGGGGGACTCCCTCACGGCCGGCTACGGCCTGCGCCCCGCAGAGGCCCTGCCGGTGCGGCTGCGCGAGGAGCTGGCCCGGCTGGGCGTGGCCGCGACCATGACGAACGCCGGCGTGTCCGGCGACACCACCGCCGACGGCCTGCGCCGGGTGGACCGGGACGTTCCGGACGACACCGGCCTGTGCATCGTGGCGCTGGGCGCCAATGACCTGATGCAGATGATCGCGCCGGACCGGGTGCGGTCCAACCTCGACGCCATCCTCGCGCGTCTGGGCGCCCGGTCCATCCCGGCCATGGTGTGCGGCATGCGGGCCCCGCCGTGGTTCGGTCTCTATGCGCTGACCTTTGACGGCCTGTTCCGGGACGTCGCCCGCCGCCACGGCGCTGCGCTGGATCCGTTCCTGCTGGAAGGCATCGCCCTGAATCCCGCCTATGCGCTGGCTGACCGCATCCACCCGAACGCCGAGGGCGTGGCCCGGGTGGCGCGGCGGCTGGCGCCGCGGGTGGCGGCGGCGCTGCGCCGGCCGGACGACCGCGGCGACGCCGGTATGGCGTGACGGCGGAAGACGGGCCGGTCTGCGGCCGCAGCACAGGCTTATCCCCCGCCGCGACATCCGCGGCCCTTTTCCGACGCCGCCCAGATGCTAGACCCAGCCCCATGACGCTTCATATGATCAAGCTGTGCGTGGGCGTGTCCGAGGTGGAGTGGCTGGAGGCCCGGGCCGCGTCGGGCCGGCCGCTGATCGTGCACACCCGCATGACCCCCAAGCGGGCGGCGGAGATCGAGGACGGCGGCTCGCTGTACTGGGTGGTGAAGGGGACCGTGGCGTGTCGCCAGCCGATCCTGGACATCACCACCACCGGCGAGGGCAAGACCAGCCGATGCGAGATCACGCTTGAGCCGCGCGTCATCCGCACCGCTCCGCTGGCGCGCCGTCCGTTCCAGGGATGGCGCTATCTGGAGGCGAAGGATGCGCCGGCGGACCTGACCCTGGCGGAGGCGACGGAGCTGCCGCAGGATCTGGCGCGGGAGCTGCGCGAGCTGGGCGCCTGGTAGGGTGAAAACCTGGCCCGGAAACCCGCCGATCCGCGCATAATCGTTGTTCAGGGCCGGCCGTTTGCCTATCTTGGCGAAATGAACACGCGCTGGACCCCCGAGAGCTGGAGATCGAAACCCGTCAGGCACATGCCGACGGACTATCCCGACATGGCCGCCCTGGAGCGGGTCGAGGACGAACTGCGCGCCATGCCGCCGCTGGTGTTCGCAGGCGAGGCGCGCAATCTGAAGGACCGTCTGGCGCAGGTGGAGGCGGGCAACGCCTTCCTGCTGCAGGGCGGTGACTGCGCCGAGAGTTTCAAGGAATTCTCCACCGACAACATCCGCGACACCCTGCGTCTGATCCTGCAGATGGCGGTGGTGCTGACCTTCGCCGGGCGCAAGCCGGTGGTGAAGGTGGGCCGCATCGCCGGGCAGTTCGCCAAGCCGCGCTCGTCGGCGGTGGAGCAGATCGGCGACGTTGAGCTGCCCAGCTATCGCGGCGACATCATCAACGGCATGGGCTTCACGCCCGAGGAGCGCGCGCCCGATCCGCAGCGCCTGCTGAAGGCCTATCACCAGTCCAGCGCCACCCTGAACCTGCTGCGCGCCTTCGCGGGCGGGGGGTATGCGGACCTGTACAACATCCACCGCTGGACCCTGGGCTTCGCGGCCGAGAACGCCTACGGCGCCAAATACCGCGACCTGGCCGACAAGATCAGCGAGGCCCTGGCCTTCATGGCGGCGGTGGGCGTGACGCCGGACACCCATCCGGACCTGAGCCGGGTCGAGATCTTCACCAGCCATGAGGCCCTGCTGCTGAACGTGGAGTCCGCCATGACCCGGCTGGACGGCGCCACCGGCGAATGGTTCGACACCAGCGCCCACATGCTGTGGATCGGCGAGCGCACGCGTCAGCTGGACGGCGCCCACGTGGACTTCATGAAGGGCATTTCGAACCCCATCGGGGTGAAGTGCGGCCCGACCATGGAGCCCGACGACCTGCTGCCCCTGATCGACGCCCTGAACCCGGACAACGTCCCCGGCCGCCTGACCCTGATCGGACGCTTCGGGGCGGACAAGGTGGGCGAGCGCCTGCCGGCCCTGATGGCCGCCACCAGGGCCGAGGGCAAACGGGTGATCTGGTCCATCGATCCCATGCACGGCAACACGCTGAAGGCCTCCACGGGCTTCAAGACCCGGCCGTTCGACCGCATCCTGGGCGAGGTGCGCAGCTTCATCGACGTGGCCGAGGCCGAGGGCGTGCACCCCGGCGGCGTCCATCTGGAGATGACCGGCCAGAACGTCACCGAATGTCTGGGCGGCGCCCAGGCGGTGACGGAGGACGACCTGTCCAGCCGCTATCACACCCACTGCGACCCGAGGCTGAACGCCGACCAGGCGCTGGAGCTGGCCTTCCTTGTGGCCGAGCGGCTGAAGTCGGGCCGGGTGGAGACGTCCGAGGCGGCCTAGGCGAACAGCCGCGCCACGGTGCTGATGGCCCGTTCGGCTTCTTCCCGGTCGGCGACTTCTTCCTCGATGCCGTAGCCGTACATGTCGCTGTTTCCCAACGCCTGCACCACGATGCCGTCGGGGCGGGGGACCACCGAGACGCCGCGATAATAGAGGCTGTAGTCCACCTCCGGCTGGGGGGCGAGCCAGCTGATCTGGCCGCGCACGGGGGTGATGCTGTCGTCGCCCCACAGGGCGCGGGCGCCGTAGCCGGTGCAGTTGACCACCACGGGCTCGGACAGGCGCGCGAGGTCAGCCGGCGAATGGAAGGTCATCTGGTGGATCTGCCCGCCTTCGCGCAGGAAGTCGGCGGTCAGACGGGCGGCCAGCTCGGCCACATTGAAGGTCATGGTCAGGCCCAGACGCGCCTGGGCGACGGGGAAGGGGTGCTCGTGCGGCTCCAGCGGGCGCGAGCGGGAGCCCAGATCCCGGATGCGGTCGGAATAGTGGGCGAAGTCGACGGCCGGCCGGTCCGGCTCCGGGGCGGGCGGGGCCCGGTCGGGCCGCGGGGCGTCGCGCAGGATGTAGTTGTCGTTCCAGAACACCGGCCGGCCGGGCAGGCCCACATAGGTGCGGTGCAGGGCCCATGAGTCGCGGGCCATGCGCTCCCACACATCGCCGAAGGCGGCGGGCGCCCGGGCGGCGTCGGCGATGCGGGAGTCCGGCGACCAGACGCCGGTGGCCCGGGCCGAGCGGGTTTGGGGCGTGCGTTCGGCCGCATAGATGCTGACGCGGGCGCCGGCCCTTTGCAGCGTGAGGGCGGCGGTGAGCCCCAGGGCGCCGCAGCCGATCACGGCGATTTCGCGATGACCACCCTCCAGGGCGCTGCGGGCCGCGATCTGCGCCGATCCCCAGGACAGGGACCAGCCGCTGCCGCCGTGGCCGTAGTTGTGCACCACCCGCTTGTCGCCCACCGTCTCCACATCCAGACGCGGCCCGGCGGCGCGGAAGGGGCGCAGGCAGACGGTCATGTGGGTCAGGCGCGACATGTCCATGCGCAGGGGCGCCAGGGCGTGCGGCCGGAAGCCCGGCCGGGTCGGCGCGGGAGAGGCGGGGGAGGGGGAGGTGGTGGCGCACCCCGCCAGGCCGGTCACGCCGAGCCCTCCCGCACCGGCCAGCACATGACGGCGACGGACAGGGGTGAGGATCATGAACGGGCTCCAGGCGTTGAAACGACCCTAGCGAGCGGCGCCGCAGGACGCCACCTCGCTCTTGGCGCCTCCGGCGAAACGACGGATACGTAGGACATGGACGCATCGGAACCATCACACC
>JBALUZ010000124.1:0-8189 GCA_036963825.1 Brevundimonas sp. | reverse complement strand
GACGTGCGTCTGGGCGTCGACGTGGTCAGCGACCGCGGCTTCAGCGCCCGCCTCAGCTACAGCGGCCAGTTCGGCGACAAGACGGAGGCGCACGCCTTCGGCGTCAGGCTCAGCCAGCGCTTCTAGGCCAGGCCGGCGTCTGCCGTCGCCGGGACCGCGGGGCGATGGCCGCCTGCGGCGCTGACCAGCCGCGCCGCGCGCGGCAGCAGCGTTGCGCGGCCCTATAATTCGGTTATTCTGGAAATATGGAATCAGAAGACGCCCTGACCGCCCTCTCCGCCCTGGGGCAGCCCACGCGGCTGGAGGCGTTCCGCCTGCTGGTGCGGCATGAGCCGGGCGGGCTGGCGGCGGGGGATCTGGCCCAGGCGCTCGGCGTGCCGGCCAACACCCTGTCGACCCATCTGAACGTGCTGGCCCGGGCCGGTCTGGTGCGGAGCGAGCGACGCGGGCGCTCCATCGTCTATCGCGCGGCGTTCGAGCGGGTGACGGGGCTGGTGCTCTATCTGCTCAAGGACTGCTGCGGCGGGCGCGCCGACCTTTGCCGGCCCCTGGCGGCCGAACTCAACCCATGCGCAACGGACTGATCATGGACGTCGTCATCTATCACAATCCCGCCTGCGGCACCTCGCGCAACACCCTGGCGCTGATCCGCCATCTGGGCATCGAGCCCCACGTGGTGGAGTATCTCAGGACCCCGCCCGCCCGCGCCCTGATCGCGCACATGGTTGCGCGCATGGGCGCGCCGCTGCGCCATGTGCTGCGCCAGAAGGGCACGCCTTACGCCGAGCTGGGGCTGGACGATGAAGGTCTGACCGACGAGCAGTTGCTGGACGCGATCGAGGCGCACCCGGTGCTGCTGAACCGGCCCATCGTGGTCACGCCCGCGGGGGTGAAGCTGTGCCGCCCGTCCGAGGCGGTGCTGGACCTGCTGCCCGGCGTGGCCCTGAAGCCCTTCGTCAAGGAAGACGGCGAGGTGATCATCGACGACGCCGGAAACCGGGTGCGCTGATGGTCGACACCGTCGTCAAGGACACCGCCCCGCCGCGCCGCCTGTCGTTCCTCGACCGCTGGCTGACCCTGTGGATCTTCGCCGCCATGCTGGCGGGCGTGGCGCTGGGGTCGCTGATCCCCGGCCTGCCGGCCTGGCTGGACAGTCTGTCGGTGGGGTCCACCAACATCCCCATCGCCATCGGCCTGATCCTGATGATGTATCCGCCGCTGGCGCGGGTGAAGTACGAGGCCCTGCCCCGGGTGTTCGCCGACAGGCGGGTGCTGGCCCTGTCCCTGTTCCAGAACTGGGTGCTGGGGCCGGTGCTGATGTTCGCCCTGGCGGTGATCTTCCTGCGCGATTATCCCGAGTACATGACCGGGGTCATCCTGATCGGCCTGGCCCGGTGCATCGCCATGGTGCTGGTCTGGAACCAGCTGGCGCGCGGCGACAACCAGTATGTGGCCGGGCTGGTGGCGTTCAACTCGGTGTTCCAGATCCTGTTCTTCAGCGTCTACGCCTGGCTGTTCCTGACCGTGCTGCCGCCCCTGTTCGGGCTGGAGGGCAGCGTCATCGACGTCAGCGTCTGGACCGTCGCCGGGGCCGTGCTGATCTATCTGGGCGCGCCCTTCCTGGGCGGCTACCTGACCCGCCGCGTGCTGGTCGCCCGCAAGGGCGAGGCCTGGTACGAGACCCGCTTCATCCCGCGCATCGGGCCGATCACCCTGATCGCCCTGCTGTTCACCATCCTGGCCATGTTCAGCCTGAAGGGGTCCGACGTGGCGGCCCTGCCGCTGGACGCCCTGCGCATCGCCGCGCCGCTGACCATCTACTTCCTGGTCATGTTCGTGGTCAGCTTCCTGATGGGCAGGCTGATCGAGGCGGACTATCCGCGCACCACCGCCCTGGCCTTCACAGCCGCCTCGAACAATTTCGAGCTGGCCATCGCCGTGGCCATCGCCGCCTTCGGCCTGGCCAGCCCGGTGGCCTTCGCCGCCGTCATAGGCCCGCTGGTGGAGGTGCCGGTGCTGATCTTGCTGGTCTCCGTCGCCCTGTGGCTGGGCCGTCGCTGGTTCCCCGACACGGCCCCGCCGAAGGAGGCGCGCTGATGCAGCGCCTGCGCCCCCTGCCCGACCCGGACCACCTGCCTGCGCTGGACCCGGCCTATCTGAACACGCGGCCAGCGTCGGGGCTGGGGCCGATGGACCATCCGCCGCGCATCCTGCTGCTGTACGGGTCGCTGCGCGCGCGGTCCTATTCGCGGCTGGCGGCGGAGGAGGCGGCGCGGCTGCTGCGGCTGATGGGCTGCGAGACGCGCCTCTTCGACCCGTCGGACCTGCCCCTGACCGACCAGGTCGCCGCCGACGACCATCCGGCCGTGCACGAACTGCGCGAGCACGCCCTGTGGTCCGAGGGCATGGTCTGGTCCAGCCCCGAGCGGCACGGACAGATGTCGGGTCTGATGAAGCTGCAGATCGACCACATCCCGCTGAGCATGGGCGGGGTGCGCCCGACCCAGGGGCGGACGCTGGCGGTCATGCAGGTGTCCGGCGGCTCCCAGTCCTTCAACGCCGTCAACACCATGCGCCTGCTGGGCCGCTGGATGCGCATGATCACCATCCCGAACCAGTCCAGCGTGGCCAGGGCCTGGCAGGAGTTCGATGAGGCGGGCCGCATGAAGCCGTCGGCCTACTACGACCGCATCGTGGACGTCATGGAGGAGCTGGTCCGCTTCACCGTCCTGACCCGCCCCCACGCCAGGGGGCTGGTGGACCGCTATTCCGAGCGCAAGGCGGCGGGCGCGCGGGTCGACGAAGAGGCCGGCTTGGCGAAGCGCGCGCTGGGCTGAGGCCTACCAGCCCCAGCCGCGGCGGCCGCCGCGGCTCCAGCGGCTGTCGCCCACATAGCGGTCGTCGTAGGTGTAGCGGCCGTCCCGATCGTACCAGCCGTAGCCCTGATTGTACCGGTCCCAGCCGTC
Source organism: Brevundimonas sp. (assembly GCA_036963825.1). Taxonomy (GTDB): domain Bacteria; phylum Pseudomonadota; class Alphaproteobacteria; order Caulobacterales; family Caulobacteraceae; genus Brevundimonas. The sequence continues at coordinate 5,223 of JBALUZ010000124.1, read as the reverse complement.
CAGACCCCAGGCGTAATCCTGATAGGGATCGCCGTACCAGCCGTCGTCCTGGGCCCACCAGTCGCGGGGATAGGGGTCATAGACGCACTCCCAAGACCGCCCCCGCGCCGGCTCGAAGGCGTAGCGGTCGCGGTAGCGGGGCTGGAACCGCGGCCGGCAGATGTCATGGCGCGACCAGACCCGGTTTCCGCTTTCCTCAACCGAAGCGCGGTCCTCGGCGAACACCAGCTGGCGCACGCCCGCGAAGACGTTGTCGGTGATGACGGCGCGGCCGGAGGCGGCGGCCACGCCGAGGGTGTCGGCGCGCACCCGGCTGTCGGTCAGGATCAGCTCGCCGTTGTAGAGCACCACGCCCTTGTCGGCGCGGCAGATGCGGCTGTCGCGCACCTCCACCGAAGCGCCCTCGATGGCCACGCCCTCCACATAGCCGCAGATGCGCGAGCCCTCGACGACCACCCGGCCGTAGTCGCGGCCCGAGCGGACCATCAGGCCGATGGAGCGGGGACCGAAATTGTTCGGCGCCTCGGTGCCCTTCATGGACACGCGGGTCAGCTGGGCGGTCTGGCCGGGGCCGGGGATCAGCTCCATGCCCGCCTGGGCGTGGGTGATGTCCACTTCATAGACCGAGACCCCCGCCCCGTCGGCCACGACGGCCGGGGCGATGGTGTGGGCCTCGATGACGCTGTTGCGGATGTCCAGCGCCCCGCCGTCCGCATAGATGGCCGGCTCGTCCCCGCCGTGCCGGAAGCCGGTGCGGTCGAAGATCAGCTGGGCGCCGTAGCCCACCACGCAGGCCGCCTCGCCGGCGTTGCGCGACTCGAAGACGACGTCCCGCACCTCGACCCGCACCCCTTGCGCCACCGTCATGCAGGGCAGGCCGTCCGGCGCCTGGATGGTGGCCGGGGGCGACCGGTCCCAGTCGCGACGGTCGAAGCCGGCGTCGCCCATGATGGTCATGGGCTTGTCGATGTTCATCCAGCCCACGCAGGCGCCGGCCCGCCCCCGGATGATCAGGGTCCCGCCCGGCGCCACCCGGGCCACGGCGTTCTCCAGCGCGCCCGAACCGGGATTGCCGCCGCAGTCGATCAGGACGACCTGCTCGCTGGCCGCCGGCGGGAGCGGATAGCCCGGACCGCGGCCATAGCCGTGATCCCAGCGGCGGCGGTGGTCGCCATAGCTCCAGCGGCGCTGCGGCCGGGCGCGGGTGCGGGTTGGCGGGTCCAGCAGGATGCCGAAATTGGGCCGTGTCTGGCTCTCCACCCGGGCCGCCGTCTGGGCGTTGGCCGGGCTGTCCGCCAGGCCCGCCAGAGCGATCAGGGTCATGCCTGACACGGCGGCGGCGAGAGTGATGCGGGCGGGTGTGAAGATGGGTTTTTTCATTTCCAGCGCCTCTATCGGCTTTGCGCGCGCGAGACCTGCGCCAGGACGGCCTGCAGGCGGGACGCCGACGGGGTGAAGCCCGACAGCGCGGATTCGATGCGGTAGACCACGGCCTCGGCCTTGTCCTGATCGGCCACCCCGGCGACGCCGAGGGCGAAGTAGCTGGACATGGCGAACTTGGCCTCCGGCGAGCCCTGACGGTCGGCTTCCTGGAACCAGTAGAACGAGCGGGCGTAGTCGGCCGGCACCCCGACCCCCTCCGCATACATGACGGCCAGCACCAGCTGCGCCTCGGAGGAGCCGTTGACCGCCGCCAGCTGGATGGCGCGCAGCCGCTCCTGATAGGACAGCCGCCCCTCCATGGCGTGGCCGAGCATGGCCTCCAGGGTCTCCACCTGCCGCTTCGACAGGGCGTTCGGCGCTGTGGCGACGGTCTCGGTCACCCCGAGATAGCGCAGGGCGCGGCCCACATGGACGAAGGGCAGCTCGGTGATCCGCGTCAGGGCGTAGTCATAGGCGTCACCGCGCGACCGGCTTTCGTCCGAATGGGGCACGCCGGACTGGGGCGCCTCGTTGGGATAGAACTCGAACGGCGGCACCCACTGACGGGCCTTGGCCTCCACAAAGGCGCCGTAGCGGGACCGCGCGGGCGTCGAGGCCTCGAAGTCGCGCAGCAGCACATAGGCGCCCACGTCGCCGGTCTGCACCGCGAGATAGTTATAGAGATAGGCGTCCACGTCGTTGCGCGGGAACAGGTTCACCGCGGCGTGGCGGCCCGCGCGGCCGGGACGGCCGGGCCCTGCGGCGCGAGGACCGTGGCCCCAGGCTTCCCGCGCCTGAGGATTGTCGATGGGTTCCCCGAAGGGGCCGTAGAGTTCGTCATGCAGCCGGGCCAGGGTGCGGTATCCGTCGGCGTCCTGCGTCGACAGCACATAGATGACCCGGTCGCGCACCTCTTCCTGCTCCTCGCGGGTCATGCGCGACAGCTGGGCGTCAAGTCGCTGATAGGCCACGCGCCGCTCGAAGGCGCGGCAGTCGTCATAGCCCGACAGCGGTCGCCACGAGCCCAGGCCGGCCCGCCGGGCGCTGTTGATCGGCGCGAAGCCCTCGGTGTTGGCCAGGGCCATGGCGTACCAGACGGAGCTTTCGATGGGGTCTTCCAGATTGCGGTCGGTGGCGCGCACGGCCGAATAGCGCCCGCCCAGCTCCAGCTGGGCGAAGAAGTCGCCCCCGAACGCCAGACGGCGCAGGCGGCGTATGCCCGCCTCCTGATCGTTGAACTCGGCCCCGGTGACCGACGCGGGGCGCGGGCAGGCGGCGGACGCGGGATCGCCGCGCGACCAGAACCTGAGGCCGCGATCCCCGAAACCGGAGACCATCAGGGCCGCGAGGACGACAAGCACGACCACCACCGCCGCCGCGATGAACGGCAGCGGCCCGACACCGCCCGGGCGGCTGAACCGATCGAATCCACGCCGTCTGGACTCAGGGTGGTCGTGATCGTCCATAACGCCCCGCTGACTAAGGGCCCTGACGGCCCGAACATAACCCTGTTCGACCGGGACGATCCGGTCGAGTTAACCTTCTGTCAAGGTTAGCAGGAAGTTAACGTGGAGGGTCCTCAAGCGTTGCCGGACTGTGGCGGAAATATGCGTTTCTGAGGCGAATCAGAGACTTGGCTATTCGCGCCAGACGCGAGGACGCGGGGGCTGTCACAAAGGTTTCTGTGGACCTATATCCCCCTGACCAGCAGGAGAACCCATGGCCTACGCCGCCCGAGACGACCGCCCCGCCGACAAGGCCGCCCGCTACGCCGAGGTCGAGACCGAAATCCTCGCCGTTCTCGACGGCGAGGCGGATCGCGTGGCGCGCATGGCCACGGTGTCGTCGATGCTGGCCGACGCCTTCCCGAGCTTCTTCTGGACCGGTTTCTATGTGGTCGATCCGGCCAGGGAGAGCGAGCTGGTGGTGGGCCCCTACCAGGGCACGCTGGGATGCCTGCGCATCCCCTTCGGCAGGGGCGTGTGCGGCGCGGCCGCCGCGACCGGCCAGACCCAGATTGTCGAGGATGTGCACGCCTTTCCCGGTCACATCGCCTGTGATTCACGTTCCGCCAGCGAGATTGTCGTCCCGGTCCGCAACCCGGCCGGCGCCCTGATCGCGGTGCTGGACGTGGACGCCACCGAAAAGGCCGCCTTCGACGCGGTCGACGCCGAATGGCTGGAGCGGCTCATGGCGAAGGTGTTCGGCTAGTCTTCCGGATCGCCGTTCCGGAACCGCCATTTGCAGACCAGCGCCGTCGCCGCCAGGGCGAGGGACACGCTGTTGGCCGCCACCAGCGGCCAGGCGCCCAGCATGACGCCGTAGACGGTCCACAACGAAAAGGCGCTGACGGTCAGGGCGTACATGCGCAGCGACACCGATGAGGCGTCCCGTTCCCGGATGATCTTGAGGATCTGCGGCACGAAGCTGGTGATGGTGCACAGGGCGGCGCCCGTGCCGATCACATTGATCAGAAACTGGTTTTCCACCGGCCCTGAACGGCGCCGGGAGGCTGCGGTTCCTGGTGTGACGCCGCCGGGCCCAGCAAGGGCGCGATCTCTTCGTTGTCGTTGACGCTGTTCAGGAAGGCCGGGACCCGGAAGGCGCGGCTTTGCTGCTCATAGGCGTAGCCCAGCGACAGGATGCGGGCGTCGTCCCACCGGGCGCCGAAGATGGACAGCCCCACCGGCAGCCCGTCCACGAACCCCATGGGCACGGTCAGGTGCGGATAGCCGGCCACGGCGGCCAGGGTGCTGGCCGAACCCGAGAAATGGTCGCCCAGGACCGGGTCGGTGGGCCAGGCGGGGCCGCCGGTGGGCGCCACGAGGGCCACCACGTCATGCTCGGCCAGCAGCCGGTCGACCCCTTCCGGGCCCGCCAGACGCCGGGCCGTGTCGCGGGCGGCGATGTAGTCGGGATCGTCCAGCCCGCCGGTCGCCTCGGCCTGGACGAAATACTCCTGACCGAACAGGGCCAGCTCGCGCGGCGTCGCCGCGTTGAAGGCGATCAGGTCGGCCAGGGTGCGGGTGGGCACCTGCACCGGGTCGGTCGAGGCCAGATAGGCGTTCAGCCCGGCCCTGAACTCGGTCAGAAGGACCGTGAACTCGGCCTCGCCGATGGCCCCCATGTCCGGCCCGCCGGTGATCTCCACCAGCTCGGCCCCGGCGGCGCGCAGATCAGCCAGCGCCGCCTCGAACACCGCGTCGGTTCCGTCGTGATAGCCGGAGGCGAACCGCGCCACCCCGATGCGCACGCCGGCCAGCGATCCGGCGTCCAGCGCCGCGCGATAGTCGGTGCGGCGGGCGTCCGCCTCGGCCGTGGCCGGATCGGCGGGATCGGTTCCGGCGATAACGCTCAGGATCAGGGCCGCGTCCTCCACCGTGCGGGTGATGGGGCCGGCGGTGTCCTGGCTGGCGCTGATGGGGATGATGTGAGTGCGCGACACCAGACCCACCGTCGGCTTGAAGCCCACCACCCCGTTGGCCGCCGCCGGGCAGACGATGGAGCCGTCGGTCTCGGTGCCGATGGCCGCCGGAACCAATCCCGCCGCCACCGCCGCCGCGCTGCCCGAGGATGAGCCGCAGGGGTTGCGGTCAAGCGCGTGGGGGTTGCGGGTCTGACCGCCCACCGCGCTCCAGCCGCTGATGGAGCCCTCGCCCCGGAAATTGGCCCATTCGGACAGATTGGCCTTGCCCGCGATCACGGCGCCCGCCTCGCGCAGCCGCGCCACCAGCGGCGCGTCCCGCCCCGGCGCATTGTTCACCAGCGCCAGCGAGCCGGCGGTGGTGGGCATGTCGGCGG
>JBALUZ010000123.1:0-8223 GCA_036963825.1 Brevundimonas sp. | reverse complement strand
CCTGCGCCTGCGCAACTATCCCGGCGGCCAGCTGGGCGGCGAGGGCGACACCCTGGAGATCACCATGTTCGGGGGGCTGGACTTCAACCGCGTCAACCTGGCCCCGCTGAACGTGTTCGAGCCCACGACCTTCGTGCCGGCCCTGCCCTTCCTGTTCAGCTCCACCGACCACATGCGCCGGGCGCTGGACGGCGCGCCGGGCCGCGCCATCCTCGACACCCTGCGCCCCCTCGGCATGATCGGCCTGTGCTTCTACGACTCCGGCCAGCGATCCTTCTACAATCGCGTCCGGCCCGTGCGGACGCCGGAGGATCTGCGCGGCCTGAAGATCCGGGTGCAGCCGTCGGACCTCTATGTGGCCATGGTCCGCGCCCTGGGCGCCAACCCCACGCCCATCCCCTTCGGCGAGGTCTACCAGGCGCTGGTGCAGGGCGTGGTGGACGGCGCCGAGAACAACATGCCCTCCTACGACGACACCCGTCACCACGAGGTGGCGCGCTATTTCTCCGCCACCGGCCATGTCATGGCGCCGGAGGTGTTCGTGATGTCCGCCCGCACCTGGGACCGCCTGACCCCGGCCGACCGCGACCTGGTCATGGCATGCGCCGGCGACAGCGTGCCCTACATGCGCGAGATCTGGGACGCCCGCGAGGCGTCGTCGCGCCAGAACGTCATCGACGCCGGCTGCGAGCTGATCGAGGACATCGACGTGGAGCCGTTCCGCGCCCTCATGTCGCCGGTCTGGGACCAGTTCATCACCACCGACCTGCAACAGCGGCTGGTCCGCGACATCCAGGCCATGGAGTAGGATCATGCTGTCCGTCCTCGCCGCCGTCTCCCGCTGGATCAGCCGCCTGACGCTGGTGTTCGCCGCCACGGGGCTGGTGGTCATGACCGCCGTCATCGGCTGGCAGGTGTTCGCCCGCTATGTGCTGAGCGATTCGCCCGCCTGGGCCGAGGCCGCGTCCCTGGCCCTGATGGTCTGGTTCATCCTGCTGGCCGCCGCCGTGGGCGTGCGCGAGCAGTTCCACATCGGCATGACCGCCGCCACCAACGCCATGCCGCCCGCCATGGCGCGGCTGTCGCGCGCCTTCTCGCTGCTGGCGGTGGGCGCGTTCGGCGCGGCCATGGGCGTGTGGGGCGGCGAGCTGGTCATCCGCACCTGGGACATCGAGATCGCCACCCTGGGGATCTCGCGGGGCTTCGCCTACCTGCCCCTGCCCATCGCCGGCTGGCTCATCGTCTTCTTTTCGATCGAACATCTGATCGCCGAGGCCCGCGGCGGAAAGGTTGAACCGCTATGGAGCTGACGCTTCTCCTCCTCACCCTGCTGGTGCTGCTCGTCCTGGGCGTGCCGGTGGCGTTCGCCCTGGGCATCGCCTCGCTGGTGACCTTCATCTACATGGACATCGCGCCCCTGGTGGCGTTCCAGCGCATCGCGGCGGGGGTGAACGTCTTCGCCCTGATGGCCATTCCCTTCTTCATCTTCGCCGGCGACCTGATGCAGCAGGCGGGCATCGCCGAGCGGCTGGTGCGGGTGGCCAACGCCGCCGTCGGGCGCATCCGCGGCGGTCTGGGCCCGGTGAACGTGGGCGCCTCCATGATGTTCGGCGGCGTGTCCGGCTCGGCCATCGCCAGCGCCTCGGCCCTGGGCTCCACCCTCATCCCCATGATGAAGAAGCGCGGCTACGACGCCGACTATTCGGTCAACGTCACCACCACGGCGGCGGTCACCGGCCTGCTGATCCCGCCGTCGCACAACATGATCATCTATGCGGCCGCGGCGGGCGTCTCCATCTCGGTGGCGGACCTGTTCATGGCCGGCCTGGTGCCCGGCCTGGTCACCGGCCTGATCCTCATGGCCGTGGCCTGGCTGGTGGCGGTGAAGCGCGGCTATCCGCGCGGCGAGTTTCCCGGCTGGGGCGCCTTCGGCCGCGCCTTCGTCGGCGCCATCCCCGGCCTGCTGACCGCCGTGATCATCTTCGGGGGCATCCTGGGCGGCGTCTTCACCCCGACCGAAAGCTCCGCCGTGGCCGTGATCTACACCATGGTGGTGGGCTTCCTCGTCTACCGCACCCTGACCTTCCGGGGCTTCGTCACCGCGGCCATGAACGCGGTCAAGACCACGGCCATGGTCATGCTGATCATCGGCTCGGCGGCCGCCTTCGGCTGGCTGCTGGCCCTGAACGAGGCGCCCGACCAGCTGGCCGGCCTCATGCGCATGGTGTCGGACAATCCCATCATCATGCTGCTGATGATCAACATCATCCTGCTGGTGCTGGGCACCTTCATGGACATGGCGCCCCTGATCGTCATCACCTCGCCCATCTTCCTGCCGGTGGCCATGGAGGCGGGCATGGATCCGGTGCAGTTCGGCATGGTGCTGATGCTCAATCTGGGCATCGGCCTGGTCACCCCGCCGGTGGGCTCGGTCCTGTTCGTGGGCTGCGCCGTGGGCAAGATCCGGGTCGAGGAGGCGGTCAGGACCATGTGGCCGTTCTACCTGGCGCTGATCGTGTCGCTGATGCTGATCACCTATGTGCCGGCCTTCTCCATGACCCTGCCCAACCTGATGCGATGACCACACGACTGTCAGCGGCCGCGCTCGGCGCCCTGCCCCCGACCGTGGCGCGACCGGCTTATGATCGGGCCGCGGTGAAGACCGGCGTGGTGCATCTGGGCGTCGGCGCCTTTCACCGGGCCCACCAGGCGGTGGTGTTCGACGACGCCCTGGCGTCCGGCGACCTGCGCTGGGGCGTGCTGGGCGCCTCCCTGCGTTCGCCCGGGGTGCGCGACCAGCTGAACCCGCAGGACGGCCTCTACAGCGTCGTGGTGCGGGACGGGGACCGGCGGGACGTGCGTATCATCGGCGCGATCCAGTCCGTGCTGGTGGCGCCCGAGGACCCGGCCGCCCTCGTCGCCGCCATGGCGCACCCGGACGTGCATCTGGTCACCCTGACCGTGACCGAGAAGGGCTACAAACTGGACCCCGCCTCCGGCGCCCTGATGATCGACGATCCCGATGTGGCGGCGGACCTGTCCGACCTGTCGGCGCCCCGCACGGCCCCCGGCTTCGTCACCGCCGCCCTGGCCGCGCGCAAGGCCGAGGGCCGGCCACCCTTCACCGTGGTCTCGTGCGACAACGTTCCCCACAACGGCGCCCGCATCCGGCAGGCGGTGCTGGACATGGCCGGGCGCGTCGACCCCGACCTGCGCGACTGGATCGAGACCCGGGGCGCCTTTCCCCAGACCATGGTGGACCGCATCGTCCCCGCCACCACGCCCGAGGATGTGGCCGCCAACGAGGCCCTGCTGGGCGTGACCGATCAGGGCATGGTCAAGACCGAGCCCTTCACCCAGTGGGTGATCGAGGACCGCTTCGCCGGACCGCGCCCCGCCTTCGAGTCCCTCGGCGTCCAGATCACCGCCGACGTCGCCCCGTGGGAGGACGCCAAGCTGCGCCTGCTGAACGGGGCCCATTCCGCCATCGCCTATCTGGGCGGTCTGGCGGGCCTGACCTATGTGGACCAGGTCGTCGCCATCCCCGCCTACGCCCGCTTCGTCGAGGCCCTGTGGGATGAGGCCGAAAGCACCCTCTCCCCGCCGCCGGGTCTGGACGTGCCGACCTATCGCGGCGAGCTGATGCGCCGCTTCGCCAACAGCGCGCTTCAGCACCGCACCGTCCAGATCGCCATGGACGGCAGCCAGAAACTGCCCCAGCGCCTGCTGGCCGCCTGCGCCGCGCGTCTGGAGAGGGATCAACCTATCGACGCCCTGGCTCTCGCCGTGGCCGGCTGGATGCGCTGGCAGGACGGCGTGGACGACGCCGGCAGCGCCTTCACGGTGGACGATCCGCTCGCCGCCGAGACCGCGCGTCTGGTGGCCGGCGGCGGCGACTCCCGCGCCCGCGTGGCCGCCCTGCTGACCCTGTCGGCGGTCTTCCCGCCCGCCCTCGCCGCCGACGCCCGGTTCGAAAAGGCGGTCACGGACGCCCATCTCAGCCTTGTCGAGCGCGGCGCCCGGGGCGCCGTGGAAGCCTTCGTGGAAAGCCTGCCGCCGTCATGAGCCGCGTCCTGATCCTGAACCCCGCCGACGACGTGGCCGTGGCGCTCGAGGATCTGGCGGCGGGTTCGAACCCGAGGGGGCTCACCACGCCGGTGCGCGATGACGTCGCCGCAGGTCACAAGGTCGCCCGCCACGCCATCGCCGACGGCGCCATCGTCCGCAAATACGGTCAGGTCATCGGCCGGGCCCGCGTCGCCATCCCGGCCGGGTCCCACGTCCACACCCACAATCTGGCCATGGCCGACGACAGCCGCGACGCCGAGATCGGCGTGGACGCCCGCCCCGTCACGGTCCAGCCCGGCGCCACGTTTCAGGGCTATGTCCGGTCCGACGGCCGCGTGGGCACCCGCAACTACATCGGCGTCCTGACCAGCGTGAACTGCTCGGCCACGGTGGCCCGGCGCATCGCCGACAGCTTCCGGCCCGAAGACCATCCCGGCGTCGACGGCGTGGTGGCCTTCACCCATCAGGGCGGCTGCGGCGGGGCGTCCATGAGCCCGGACGTGACCCTGCTCCAGCGCACCCTGGCGGGTTATGCGCGCCATCCCAATTTTGCGGGCATTCTGGTGGTGGGGCTGGGCTGCGAGGCCAACCAGATCCCCGACTTCATGGCCCGCGAGGGATTACAGGCCGGGCCTGCCCTGCGCGCCATGACCATTCAGGAGGCCGGCGGCACCTCCCGCGCCATCGAACAGGGCCGGGCCATCGTCCGCGAGATGATCGCCGAGGCCGCGAAGGCGAAGCGCCAGACCGTCTCCGCCGAACACCTGACGGTGGGCCTGCAGTGCGGCGGCTCCGACGGCTGGTCCGGCGTCACCGCCAATCCGGCCCTGGGCGCGGCGGTGGACCGTCTGGTGGCCCAGGGCGGTTCCGCCATGCTGTCGGAAACACCCGAGATCTGGGGCGCCGAGCACCTGCTGCTGCGCCGCGCGGCCTCGCAGGACGTGGCGGACAAGCTGAACGCCCGGCTGGACTGGTGGCGTGAGTACGCCGAGCGGCACCAGATGGAGCTGAACAACAACCCCTCCCCCGGCAACCTCAAGGGCGGCCTGACCACCATTCTGGAGAAGTCCCTGGGCGCCGTGGCCAAGTCCGGCTCCACGCCCCTCAACGACGTCATCGGCTATGCCGAGCCCCTGACGGCCCGGGGCCTCAGCTTCATGGACAGCCCCGGCTACGACCCCTGCTCGGCCACCGGCCAGATCGCCTCGGGCGCCAATCTGATCGTCTTCACCACAGGCCGCGGCTCGGTGTTCGGCGCCAAGCCCGCCCCGTCCATCAAGGTCGCCTCCAACGCAAAACTGGCGTCGTGGATGGACGAGGACATGGACATCGACGCCTCGCCGGTCCTGACCGGCGCCTCCCTGACCGAGGTGGGCGATCTCATCTTCGCCCGCATCCTGGCCGTCGCCTCGGGCGAGCCCAGCAAGTCCGAGGCCCTGGGCGTCGGCGACAACGAGTTCGTCCCCTGGCAGGTGGGCGCCTACCTCTAGGTCGAGTCGTCATGATTGACGCGGACTGACCTGCCGGACAGCAGACGTTCCGAGCCGCGGCACGGGTGGGGAGCGGACCTTCACCTGCGGGCGGTAAGCTGCCACTCCTACTGTATGAAACTGCGGACATTCGACATGGAATTACGGGAGACGGTCAGGAAGCCGTCACCTGGCCGCTGTATCTATTGCGGAGACGCTCAGGCGACGCTCACCGACGAGCACGTCATCTTTTACGCGTTGGGCGCTCACACAGCGATCTTTGAAAAGGCGAGCTGCGTCGCCTGCGCGAAGGCGATCCAGAAATACGAACAACGCATCCTTCGCGGTCAGCTCGGCGTGTTTAGAGCGCGAATAGACGCGCCGACCCGCAACCGGAAGGACCGCCCTACGCATCAGGACCTACAGTTCGTTGAGGTCGATAGGTTCGGCCGACGAATACGAGATTTGGGCACTAGGAGATTTGCAATTGACGACGCGCCATTCAACCTCAGCGTTTGGCAACTAGCGCCCCCGCGCATCCTTGGTGAACAGCGATCCAAACGGGAGCATGCGGGGCAGCCATGGGTTTCACTTGCTCAGAGCGAAAGCCAGAAGGCGCTCGCAGCGCGTCTTGCGCGCGAGGTCGCAGAGGAAATCGGTGCAGAGCACGTCGCGGTTAAAGTCGACACGATTAACCGCGAGGATTTCCTACGCTTCTTGGTCAAGACCGCCCACGCCTACGCTGTGTTCGAGAAAGGCTTAGAGGCTTTTCGACCTCTCACGGCAGACCTAATTCTCAGTCGTGACGATGATCTTTCGCAGTACATCGGGGGCAGTCCAATTAATCCTGAGTACGAGAGTAGTCCCGCGAGCATGACCGAACTGAGCGTCGGTGTTGTGAAGGACGGGCCGGCGGCTGGCTACACCGCCGTATATATTCGCCTTTACCCGATCCTCGGCACGCCGCCACACGTTGTTATCGTGGGTGAGCCGCTGTAGCCGCATTACGCCGGCGACTTGAGCTTTCAGGATTTGGACCAAGCCCTGACATCTCGAACGTCCGCAACGGGTCGCGTCCCGTCATTGGTCTCCTGCCGGAAAGCGGACCTTTGGGGGGTGAGCCGAGAGCGGACGTCGCCGATGTCGGTTTGGGGTGGAAAGCTCACACGGCAGTCGCCTAGTCGCAGGCTGACTGGGGCACGTTACCGGGAGCGCTCCCGCAAGTGTATCCCGCCAATCTGGCAGGGTTGATTTCATAGCCGTGGTCGCCCCGGACCAGGTCCTCCTTGAGCGGGAGGGCGCCAGTCTGGGCGACCGGCACGCTCAGGGTCTCGGGCCAGCGCTCAATGGTCCGGGACATCAGCTGGTTACGGAAGCGCCGCGCCAACGCCGGGTCTTCACCTTGGGCGAAGGATATCCACACATGGCCGAAGTGAAAGCGGTCTGAGACCCGAGCCTCGGTCTGGCGGAAATCACCGCCGCGATAAACAATGGCATGGATGGACGCGCGAAGTTCCGGCAACATCTCGGCCCTGCGCTCCAGTTCCTGCGCCGTCTCGACCTTGACGTTGAGACCCTCAGCGGCTGCCTCAGCGGTGAGGATGGTCAGGAAGTCGGCCCGGTCGACCGCCGTGGTCAGCGGCACCTCGAAGGCGGCCACTGTCCTAGCGCTTTCGGGCTGGGGGACCGGCTGGAGGGCTCGCACGCACCCGACAGGCAATGAGATGGCAAGTAGGACCGAAGCCGTCCCGCCGATCGGAAAGCGCGACGAACCCGTTCGCCATGAGGGAGGACCCCATCGGCGCGCGCCAATCCAGACAAGCCAGAGCACAAGCGTGCCGCCGAGCGTCGCCACGGCGGCGAAGCCGAGCACAGCCGGGATGATGAAGATGATCTCACTGCCCATTGGCGGATGTCACCTTAGTAAAACGCTCCAGTCCAGCCCGTATTGCCAAAAGGTGGCATCAGAAACCAAGCCCGGTACAGCCCGTCTTCCTTGGTGACCGCTTCGGGTCGATTTCCGACGTTGGCTTTCTGCCTGCGAGCGAACCCCGCATCGTCGATTTCATGGGTCCACGCCTTGGGCCCGATCAGGTTTCAGGGCCCCGATGCGGAAAAGCGCCGCGAATTAATCCCGCTCGTTTCGCAGGCCTTATACTGCTCCCTCGATCAGAACGCGGGAGGGCGATTTCAGACGATTGAGACGATTCAGACCCTGTTTTTCCGGCGCCGGAGTCTGAAATCAGGTGCGCGGTTTCAGACTGTCCAGACTCTGTTTTCAAAGCGGATTCTGAGATTTCAGACGATTCAGACTCTGTTTTTTGGCTCCAGAGTCTGAAATCGGTCAGAGGTGGATCATCCGCCCCCAGGCGTCCAGCGCCGCCTCGTGCATGGCTTCGGACATGGTGGGGTGCGGATAGACCGTGCCGTGCAGGTCCTCCTCCGTCGCCTCCATGGTGATGGCGGTGACATAGCCCTGGATCATCTCTGTGACCTCGGCCCCGATCATGTGCGCCCCGATCAGGGCGCCGGTCTTCGCGTCGAAGATCACCTTGACGAAGCCCTCGGTCTCGCCCGCCGCGATGGCCTTGCCGTTCACCTTGAACGGGAAGCGGCCGATCTTGACCTGGCGCTTTTCAGCCTTCGCCTGCTGCTCGGTGATCCCCACCGAGGCCACCTGCGGCTG
>JBALUZ010000122.1:0-8514 GCA_036963825.1 Brevundimonas sp. | reverse complement strand
GTGCGGATCAGGGTGCGGGCTTCCTCGGCGCGGCCGGTCTGCTCCAGCGCCCCCGCCAGCGCCAGGGCGCCCTGGGCCGTGGCGGGTCGGGTCTGGCCGAAGAAGGACAGCACCACGTCGGCGGGCATGGCCGCGCGCTCCAGCGCGATCTCGGCATGGGCGCGGCGGCTTTCGTAACGGGGCCAGTCGGCCATGCTGACGTTGGCGGCGGCCAGGGTCGCGTAGCTCAGCTGGTCGCCCGCCGTGTCGATCAGGGCCCATTCCACCAGCCGGCGCGCCACCGGATCGCCGATGCGGGCGGCCGCGTCCTGGGCGCGAACCACATCCTGCGCCCGGGCGGCGGCCAGCCCCTCGCGGAACAGGGCCATGTCCTCGGCGCTGATGGCGGATGAGCCCTGGTAGGTCCGCATCTCAGCCGCCGGACCCGCAACCTGCTCGTAGGGAACCGGTTGAGTGGCGGAAGAGGCGATCAGGGCTGCGATCAGCTGTACGAACATGATAAGTCCCGGTCCCATCATCGGTGTTGCGGCGGCCGCCGTGGCGACCTATTCCCGTTGTCCATCAAGGCGCTCGCCGCCTCTTTCTCACGCCTGGACTGCTATCTGACATGACTGCTCCCCTGTTCAAGGGCGTCATCACCGCCCTGATCACACCTCTTCGTGACGGAAAGGTGGACGAAGCCGCCTTCACCGCCCTGGTGGAGCGTCAGATCGCCGCCGGCGTGCATGGCCTGGTGCCCATGGGCACCACCGGCGAAAGCGCCACACTGCATCCGGAAGAACACCACAGGGTGGTTGAATTGTGCGTGAACGCCGCCGCCGGCCGCGTGCGCGTCATCGCCGGCGCCGGCGCGTCGGCCACGGACAAGGCGATCGACCTGGCGCGCCACGCCAAGGCGGTGGGGGCCGACGGCGCCCTGGTCGTCACGCCCTACTACAACCGGCCGAGCCAGGAAGGCCTGTTCCAGCATTTCCACGCCATCGCCGAGGCGGTGCAGCTGCCTGTCCTGCTGTACAACGTGCCGGGCCGCACCGGCGTGGACCTGGCCAACGAGACGGTGGAGCGGCTGGCGGTCCACCCCAACATCGTGGGCGTCAAGGACGCCACCGGCGACATGGCCCGGATCAGCCGCATGCGCGCGGCCCCGGCCATGGACGGCTTCGCCCTGATCTCCGGCGATGATCCCAGCTGGCTGGGCTATATGGCGCACGGCGGTCACGGGGTGATCTCCGTGACGGCCAATGTGGCGCCGGAGGGCATGGTGGCGCTGTACGACGCGGTCATGAGCGGCGATCTGGAGAGCGCGCGCCTGTGGCAGGATCGTCTGATCGCCCTGCACCGGGCCCTGTTCCTGGACTCGTCGCCGGCGCCGTCGAAATACGCCCTGTCTCGGCTGGGCCTGTGCGGCGAGGAGCTGCGTCTGCCGCTGGTCCCCTGCAACGACGCTGTCAAACCGGCCATCGACGAGGCCATGCGGACGGCGGGGCTGATCTGATGGCGGAGAGCCCCACCAGGACCATCGCCGAGAACCGGCGCGCCCGCTTCGACTATTTCCTCGAGGACCACATGGAGGCGGGCATCGCCCTGCTGGGCACCGAGATCAAGGCGCTGCGCGACGGCCGCGCCAACATCGCGGAATCCTATGCGGCGGTGGAGGGGCGCGAAATCGTCCTGGTGAACGCCGACATCCCCCCCTACAAGCAGGCCAACCGCTTCAACCACGAGCCGCGCCGTCACCGGAAGCTGCTGCTGCACAGGAAGCAGATCGACAAGCTGATCGGCGCCGTCCAGCGCGAGGGCCGCACGATCATTCCGCTGCGGCTGTATCTGAACGAGCGCGGCGTGGCGAAGCTCGAGATCGCCCTGGCCAAGGGCAAGAAGATCCACGACAAGCGCGAGGCGGTGGCCGAGCGCGACTGGCAGCGGGACAAGGCCCGGCTGCTGCGCGACAAGGGCTGATCCGCAGGTCAGGCGGCGCCGAGGGGGCGGGCGTCCATCACCCCGGCAGGGGCGTCGAACGCGTCGCTGGTCTCATAGGCGCCCAGATAGGGTCTCGGGTTCAGCAGGGTGATCGCCGCAACCACCGCCACGGCGATCGCCAGCGCGGTCAGGGCGACGCGCTTCTCCTTGCGGGTGAAAGTCTTCTGATTGCCGGTCATGTCCGTTGCTCCCTCAGCGGGACATCAACGGAGCACGCCTGATTCGTGTTCCCGGGGCGGCTGTCAGTTCGTGACGGCCAGGGCCTGGCGCGCCCTTTTGAACACATCCTCGAACATGGCCGGCGTCAGACGCCCCGTGTTCGTGTTGAGGCGGGAGCAGTGATAGCTGTTGATCAGCCGGTACGCGCCGAGGTCCGCCTCCACCCCGTGGCCGGCCGGCGCCGCCGAGGCGGGCAGGCCCAGGGTCTTCAGCACGTTGCGTCGGGACACGTCGCCGAGGGTGACGATGACCTTCAGGCGGGGCAGGGCGGTCAGCCGGTCGATCAGGAACGGGCGGCAGGTCTTCTCCTCGATCGGGAGAGGCTTGTTGCCGGGGGGCGCGCAGCGCACGGCGTTGGTGACCATGCAGTCGACCAGCTCGAGGCCGTCGTCAGGCCGGGCGTCGTAGCGGCCGCGTGCGAAGCCGGTCCTGATCAGGGTGTCGTACAGCAGCCAGCCCGCATGGTCGCCGGTGAACGGGCGGCCGGTCCGGTTCGCGCCGGTGCGCCCGGGGGCAAGACCGACCACCAGCAGCCGGGCGTCCGGGTCGCCGAAGGAGGGCGCTGCGCCGTTGAACCACTCGGGGTTCCGCGCCTCGTTCTCGGCCCGGTACTGAACGAGCCGGGGGCACAGCGGGCATTTGGCGGGCGGCTCGGGCGTCAGAGCCGTCATGCGTCGCGGCCCGGCCGCCCGAAGACGTCCGCCAGGTCGGCCAGGTCCACGAACTGATCCGCCGCGCGGCGCAGTTCGTCTGCGGCCTGGGGCGGCTGGCTCTTGAGGGTGGAGATGACGCTGACCCGCACGCCCCTGTCCTGAACGGCCTCCACCAGCCGCCGGAAGTCGCCGTCGCCGGAGAACAGCACCGCGTGATCGATGCGGGACGCCATGGACAGCATGTCCACCGCGATCTCCACGTCCATGTTGCCCTTGGTGCGCGTATGCCCGGCCGAGTCGGTATAACGCCTGACCGGTTTCGTCACCATGGTGAAGCCGTTGTAGTCCAGCCAGTCCACGAGCGGTCGGACCGGCGAATACTCTTCACCCTCCACAATCGCTGTGTAATAGTAGGCGCGAACCAAGATGCCGTTTTCACGGAAGAACTCCACCAGCTTCCGGAAGTCCAGATCAAGGCTCAGGGATTTGGCGGCCGAATACAGATTGGCTCCGTCGATGAACAGCGCGATGCGCTCCGTCGGGTAGAAATGCATGGCTGAAAATCCACAGGAAATCGAGATCGCACGCGAGCCGGATGTGACCGTCGGCGGCGAGGAATCAGTGGTGATCGCACTCGGGTCCAATGACAAGAGGGTATGGTCGTCCTGCGTCGATGTGCTGGAGGCCGCGGTGGCCCGATTCAGGGCCGAGGGCATCGACATTCTCGCCAGATCGTCGTGGTGGCGCTCGGCCGCCTGGCCCGATCCGTCGGACCCGCCGTTCGTCAACGGCGTCGCCATTGTCTCCACCGCCCTTGATCCTCACGCCCTCATGGCCGCCCTCGGGCGGATCGAGGATGCGTTCGGCCGCGAGCGCGGCCGGATCAACGCCCCGCGCAGCCTGGATCTGGATCTGGTCGCCTGGGGCCGCCTCAGCGGCGATCTGGACGGCCTGATCCTGCCGCATCCGCGTGCGGCCGAGCGCCTGTTCGTCATGGGGCCCCTGGCCGAGATCGCGCCGGACTGGGTGCACCCGACGGCCGGGAAGACGGCGAAGGCGCTGGCGGAAACCTGCACGGTGGGGGCGGACGCCCGGCCGATCCGCTGACGCCGCGACATTCCGCACCCTTCGCGCCATTGATTTGCCACGCGGAACCCTCTATTTTCGCCTGTTCTCCCCAAGCCCCTCCGAGGATATTCATGGCCCGCGTCACCGTCGAAGACTGCATCGAGAAGGTTCCGAACCGCTTTGGACTGGTCCTGCTGGCCGGCCACCGCGCGCGCGGCATCTCGAACGGCGCCGCCCTGACGATCGACCGCGACAACGACAAGAACCCGGTCGTGGCGCTCCGTGAGCTGGCCGACGACACGGTGGCCCCGGACGATCTTCAGGAAAACCTCATCACCACGCTGCAGCGCGTGGACGAGCGCACGGAGGCCGAGGACGAGGCCGAGACCGTGGCCCTGCTGGCCGAACCCCAGCACATGAACATGGCCGAGCAGGAGCTGATCCGCGCCCTGCAGAGCGACCGCGACGGCGGCCAGGAGGATCGCTACTGACACCCGCGCCAGCCGACGGAGTGATCATTTCCCCGGCGCGGCCGATGGCGTCCACGCCGGCGGCTGATACTGCAATCCCTGAACGGGCCGAGGCGAAACCCGCCGCGGCCCGTTCGCGCGTCATGCGCCAGCTTGAGCTGGTGGACGCCGTCAAGGCCTATGATCCGACCGCCGACGAGGCGCTGCTCAACCGCGCCTACGTCTATGCGATGAAGATGCACGGCTCGCAGATGCGGGCGTCCGGCGATCCCTACTTCGCCCACCCCATCCAGGTGGCCGGCATCCTGACCGACTTCCGCCTGGACACCGCCACCATCGTCACCGCCCTGCTGCATGACGTGGTGGAGGACACCTCGGCCACCCGCGACGACATCGCGGCCATGTTCGGCGAGGAGGTGGCCGGGCTGGTGGAGGGCGTCACCAAGCTGTCGCGGCTGGAGCTGCAGGCCGAGCACACGCGGCAGGCCGAGAACCTGCGCAAGTTCATCCTGGCCATCTCCAAGGATGTGCGGGTGCTGCTGGTCAAGCTGGCCGATCGTCTGCACAACATGCGGACCCTGGAGTTCGTGAAGCCCGAGAAGCGCGAACGGATCAGCCGCGAGACGCTGGAGGTCTATGCGCCGCTGGGCCGCTCCATCGGCATCCACCGCATCGCCTCCGAGCTTGAGGAACTGGCGTTCGAGCATCTGAACCCGACCGCCCGCACCGCCATCGAGCGGCGGCTGGAGGCCCTGCGTCTGGAGCATGGCCGCGCCGTCCAGGGGGTGGCCCACGAGGTCCAGACCGTGCTGGAGGAAGCCGGGATCAAGGCCCGGGTGTTCGGCCGCGAGAAGACGCCCTATTCCATCTGGCGCAAGCTTCAGCGCAAGGCGCTGGGGTTCTCCGCCCTGTCGGACATCTACGGCTTCCGGGTGCTGGTTGAGAGCGAGGATGACTGCTACCGCGCCCTGGGCGTCGTTCACCGGGCCTGGCCGATGGTGCCGGAGCGGTTCAAGGACCTGATCTCCACCCCGAAGTCGAACAACTACCGCAGCCTGCACACCACGGTGGTCGGCCCGTCGGGGCTGCGCATCGAGATGCAGATCCGCACCGAGGCCATGGATCGCGTGGCCGAGGAGGGGGTGGCCGCGCACTGGCGCTACAAGAACAAGTCCTACGGCTTCGACCGGGAGGCCATGGAGGAGGGCGGCGGCCGCGATCCCCTGCTGACCCTGCGCCACCTGGTGCAGGTGATCGAGCACGGCGAGGGCGGCGAGGACTGGGTCGAGCACGCCAAGCTGGAGATGTACCTGGACCAGGTGTTCGTCTTCACGCCGAAGGGCGCGCTGATCACCCTGCCGCGCGGAGCCATGGCGCTGGACTTCGCCTACGCGGTCCACACCGAGGTGGGCGACAGCGCCGTGGGGGTGAAGATCAACGGCGAGCTGAAACCCATGCGCACCCCGCTGCAGAACGGCGACGTGGTGGAGATCATCCGCGGCGTCAAGCCGGACATTCCCTCGGACTGGCGCTCGCTGACCGTCACCGGCCGGGCCCGTTCGGCCATCCGCCGCCACATCCGCCTGTCCGAGCGCGAGGAGTTCCAGAAACTGGGCCGCGCCGCCCTGGATCAGGCGCTCGGCCGCGTCGACAAGGCGCTGAAGGACGTGTCGCTGAAGCCGGCGCTGGAGACCTTCGCCACCGAACATGACGAAGATCTGTTCGAGCAGATCGGCCGGGGGCAGGTGCAGGCCGGCAAGGTCGTCGGCATCCTGTTCCCCAAGCTGAAGGCTTCGGGTCCCGAGCTGGTGGAGAGGAAGCGCATCGAGAGCGGTTCCGACGCGCGCCTCTACGTGCGCGGCGGCGGCCTGCGCCCCGGGGTCAGCATTCACTTCGGCGCCTGCTGCTCGCCGGTGCCGGGCGACCGCATCGTGGGCATCATCGAGCCGGACAAGGGCCTGACCGTCCACACCATCGACTGCAACACCCTGGCCGATTTCGCCGATGACGACTCGGTCTGGACCGACCTGCAGTGGACGCCGCAGGCGGAGCAGGACGCGGTGGCCTCCACCCGTCTGGTGGCGACCATGCGCAACGCGCCGGGCGTGCTGGGCCAGGTGGCCACCGTTATCGGCGAGGCGGGCGGCAACATCCTGAACCTGAACATGACTCACCGTCAGCAGGACTTCTTCGACATGGAGATCGACGTGGAGGTGGCCGACGCCCGCCACGCCACCCAGATCATCGCCGCCCTGCGCGCCAACCCCAGCGTCGACACGGTGGAGCGGGCGCGGGGCTGAGGCGTCCAGCTCTTGCCGAAAGGGCGCGGGCGGCTTAGGTCCGCAAGCATGACCTCCGACGACGTCCTTGAAGAATTCCGAGCCGCCGGCGCCCTGCGCGAAGGCCATTTCGTGCTGTCCTCAGGGCTGCACAGCCCCGTGTTCCTGCAGAAGAACCTGGTGTTCATGAACGCCGACCGCTGCGCCCGTCTGTGCAAGGCGCTGGCGGAGAAGGTGACGGCCGCCGTGGGGCCGGTGGACGTGGCCATCTCCCCCGCCGTGGGCGGCATCATCCCCGGTTACGAGACCGCCCGGCATCTGGGCGTGCCGTCCATGTACGTCGAGCGGGAGGGTGGTGAATTCCGCCTGCGCCGGGGCTTTTCGGTCGAGCCGGGTGAAAGGGTCGTGATGGTCGAGGATATCGTCACCACCGGCCTGTCCTCGCGCGAATGCATCGCTGCGATCCAGAAGGCGGGGGGCGAGGTGGTCGCCGCCGCCTGCATCGTGGACCGGTCCGGCGGGCGCGCCGATGTGGGCGTGCCGCTGATCGCCCTGGCCACTCTGGACGTGCCGGCCTACCCCGCCGACGCCCTGCCGCCGGAACTGGCCGCCGTGCCGGTGGAGGATCCGGGCAGCCGTCGCCTGGCGAAAGCGTGAAAGAGTCCGCGCGCGCGCCGGACTGAACTGTCGTGGCCCGCACCGGGCGAGGAGAACGAGCGATGGCCGATCGGGTCCGCCTGGGCGTCAACATCGACCATGTGGCCACCGTGCGGAACGCGCGCGGCGGCGTGCATCCTGATCCCGTGCGGGCGGCGCGCGAGGCGCTGGAGGCGGGCGCCGACGGCATCACCGCCCACCTTCGCGAGGACCGCCGCCATATCTCGGACGGCGACATCGACAGCCTGACCGATCTGCTGCGCGAGCAGGCGCGGCCGCTCAACCTGGAGATGGCGGTGACCCAGGAGATGCTGGGCATCGCCCTGCGCCATCGCCCCCGCGCCGTCTGTCTGGTGCCCGAGAAACGCGAGGAGCGCACCACCGAGGGCGGGCTGGACGTGGTGGGCGGTCACAACTGGATCACGCCCTTCGTGGCCCAGCTGAACGACGCCGGATCCCGGGTGTCCCTGTTCATCGGGCCGGATCCGGACCAGATCGACGCCGCCCACCGCACGGGGGCCGCGGTGGTCGAGCTGCACACGGGCGCCTACTGCGACGCCTTCCGCGACGGGCGCGTCGACGAGGCGGCGGCGGAACTGGCCGCCCTGCAGGCGGGCGCTGCGCAGGCCGCGGCGCTGGGCCTGGAGGTCCATGCCGGACACGGCATCGACTACGACACCGTGGCGGCCATGGCCGCCATTCCCGAGGTGGCGGAGCTGAACATCGGCCACTTCCTCATCGGCGAGGCGATCTTCGTGGGGCTGGCGCCGGCCATCGCCCGGATGCGGCGTCTGATGGACGAGGCCCGGGGCCTGTGATCATCGGGGTCGGGGCGGACATGACCGACATCCGGCGCATCGAGGCGTCGCTGGCGCGGTTCGGCGATCGCTTCC
Organism: Brevundimonas sp.; assembly: GCA_036963825.1. GTDB lineage: Bacteria > Pseudomonadota > Alphaproteobacteria > Caulobacterales > Caulobacteraceae > Brevundimonas. The sequence continues at coordinate 295 of JBALUZ010000122.1, read as the reverse complement.
GGCGGCGGTGTTTCACCGAGATCGAGCGGACCCGTTCGGACCGGAAGCCCGACGCCTCCTGGAGCTACGCCAAGCGGTTCGCGGCCAAGGAAGCGTGCGCCAAGGCGCTGGGCACCGGCATGCGGCGCGACGTCTACTGGCGCGACATGGGGGTGGTGAACCTGACCTCGGGCCAGCCCACCCTGGCCCTGACCGGCCATGCGGCGGCGCATCTGGCGCGCTTGACCCCGCCGGGCCATGAACCGAGAATTCATCTGACACTGTCCGATGAACACCCCTACGCCCTGGCGTTCGT
>JBALUZ010000121.1:0-8558 GCA_036963825.1 Brevundimonas sp. | reverse complement strand
CCTGACCGGGGTGGAGACCTATCCGGCCCTGCTGGCCGAACTGATGCGGCGCGGTTGGTCGGAGGCGGACATCCGCAAGCTGGCGGGCGAGAACGTGCTGCGCGTCCTGCGTGCGGCGGAGGCGACGGCGGCGCGGATGGCGGACCGGCGTCCGTCCCTGGCCCGCATCGACGGCTAGAGGTCGACGCGGGCCAGCCGCAGGAACCCCGCCACGTCCACGGTCTCGGCTCGCGCGTCAGGATCGATCCCGGCGGCTTCGCACAGGGCCGCGCCGCCCAAGGGCTTGAGGCTGGACCTCAGCATCTTGCGGCGCTGGCCGAAGGCGGCGGCGGTGACCTGCTCCAGCCGCTTCAGCACGGCGGGCTCGGGCCGGTCGGGCCGGGGCGTCAGATGAACCACGGCGGAATCCACCCGGGGCGGCGGGGTGAAGGCGCGGGCCGGCAGGTCCATCACCACGCGCGCCTCGCACACGGCCTGGCTGATGACGGCCAGGCGGCCGTAGGCGTCGTCCCCCGCGTCGGCGGCGACCCGCTGGGCCACCTCCTTCTGGAACATCAGGGTCAGGGCGTGCGGCGTCCAGGGGCCGGTCAGCCACTTGATCAGCAAGGGCGTGCCCACGTTGTAGGGCAGGTTCGACACCAGGTGCGCCGGGCCGTCGACCAGCTCGGCTTCCTTCACCTTCAGGGCGTCGGCCTGGATGATATCGAGGCGGCCCGATCCGTCGTCCAGTTCGGACAGCAGCGGGACGAAGCGGGGATCCTTCTCGACCAGCACCACCTTGCCCGCGTCGCTTTCCAGCAGGGCCCGGGTCAGGCCGCCGGGGCCGGGGCCGACCTCGATGACGGCGCGGCCTTCGAACGGTCCGGCGAGACGCACGATCTTTCGCGTGACGTTGAGGTCCAGCAGGAAATGCTGGCCGAAGCTCTTCTTCGCCGACAGGCCGTGGGCGTCCAGCGTCTCGCGCAGGGAGGGGAGGTCGGTCATGAGGCGGCGTGGCGCGCGTCGGCCATGGCGGCGGCCAGACGGATGGCGGCGATCAGGCTGTCGGCCCGGGCGACGCCCTTGCCGGCGATGTCGAAGCCGGTGCCGTGGTCGGGCGAGGTGCGGATGACGGGCAGGCCCAGGGTGGCGTTGACGCCGCCCCAGAAGTCCAGCGTCTTGACCGGGATCAGGGCCTGATCGTGGTACATGCAGATGGCCGCGTCATAGGCGCGACGCGCCTCGTCATGGAACAGGGTGTCGGCGGGCAGGGGGTCGGTGATGTCGATCCTTTCGGCGCGCAGGGCCTCTGCCGCGGGTTTCAGGATCTCGGTTTCCTGCAGGCCCAGCGCTCCCCCTTCGCCGGCGTGGGGGTTCAGGGCCGCCATGGCCAGGCGCGGCTGGTCGATGCCGAAGTCGCGCTTCAGGCACTCGTGCACCACCCGGGCCGTACGGCGAATGCGGCTGTCGGTGACCAGTTCGGGCACTTCGTCCAGTGACACGTGGATCGTGACCAGGCAGGCGCGCAGGTCCCGGGCGGTCAGCATCATGACGGGGCCGCGCGTGCCGGCGTACGGGCGGTCAGCGGTCAGCTCGGCGATGAACTCGGTGTGGCCGGGAAAGCGGAACCCGGCCGCGTACAGGGGCGCCTTTGCGATGGGCGCCGTGACAAGGCCGGACGCCTCGCCGGCAAGCGCCAGATTGACCGCCTGCTCGATCCAGTCGGCCACGCCGGCCGCGTTGGCGGGCTCCGGCCGGCCCGGTGTGACCGGCGCCGGGAGGCCCCGGTGGAGCACAGGCAGGGCGCCGCCGAAGCGACGGCTCGCCTCCGCCGGATCCTGAATTGGAGCCAGGGGCGACGATCCGGATGCGGCCAGCACATTCAGGTCGCCGACGACGAAAAACGCCGCGCCCGGTTCGCCTTTCAGCACATCCCAGGCCTTGTGGATGATCTCCGGGCCGACGCCGGCAGGCTCGCCCAGGGTCAGGGCCAGAGGCGCGCGCACGGATTCGGCGTGCGCGCTCGTCACGACTCAGCCCTTGAAGTCGATATGGGCGTCTTCGCGCAGGTCACGGATGTAGCGACGCGCGAGCATGGAGAGTTGCTGTCCGCGCAGCCGCGATTCGACCTCGTCGAAGTTCGGCGCATCGGGACCGCCGGCGCGGCGGTCACAGACCGCCAGCAGGTGCACGCCCAGCGGGGTGCGCACCGGCGCGCTGACCGAGCGCACCTCGGCCGAGCGCGCCACCTGCTGGAACTGCGGCGCCAGGTCGTCGACGTCGGACTCGCCGAGGTCGGCGCCCAGAAGGTCGGGCTCCTGCCGTGACCGCTCAAGGATGTTGTCGCACGTCAGGCCTGCGCGCAGCTCATTGAGTCTGGCGGTGGCGGCGGCGACCGCTTCGTCGGAGGCGTCGGGGTCCAGTTCGATCATCACCTGGCGCAGGTTCACCATGCTGGTGGCCGAGCCGTCCCGCTTGTCGCGCAGATAGAGGATGTACACGCCGCCCTCGACGGGGATCGGCCGCGAGAGCTGGCCCGGCTCCATGTTTTCCAGAGCCGTCTGCAGGCTCTGCGCGATTTCGCCCTCGATCAACCAGCCGGCGTCGCCGCCGCTCGCCGCCGAAGGGGCGGCCGAGAACTGCCGCGCCACGGCCATGAAGGGCGCGCCCTGGATGATCTGCTGGACCAACTGGTTGGCGCCGTTCAGCGCCGCCTGCTGGCCGCCCACCCGGCTGGCGTCGAGAAAGATCTCGCCGACCAGATACTGCGGGCGGCTGGCCGAAGCCGAAATGCGCTGGATGGTCTGGTCGACCTGATTGCGGCCGACGCGGGCGCGAGGACCGTAGCGGCCCCGCACCAGCGCCTGCCAACCCGTCTGGACGCGAATCTGCTCCCGAACGGTTTCGGGCCGAACGCCTGCTTCCGCCAGATAGGCCAGGTAGTCCTCGGGCGTGATCCCGGCGGACTGGGCGATCATGGCGATCTCCGCGTCAACGTCCTCGGGGGGAATGTTGACCTCGTAGCGGGCCAGCTCCTGGCTCTGGAGTTTCTCGTCGATGAGATTGTTCAACGCCTGACGCTGAATGGCGGGCAGGCTTTCTTCCGTGGGCTGGACCTGCGTCATGGCGATGAGAAGCAGCATGCGCTGCCGGAGCTCGTAGCTTGTGATGGGCACGTCGTTGACGAGCACCACGAGGCCTTCCGCCAGATCGAACTCGGCAGCAGGCGCGCGCCGCTGGGGGGCCTGTTCGGCCGAAGGGTCCAGTTGACCGGCGACGGGCGTGTCCGGCGCGGTCTGGGCCGTCGCCAGTTGGCCCGGTGCTGCAGAAGCCAACATGGCCGCAACCGCGACCCCCGCCGTGTAACGCTTAAAACGCATGTCTTGTCTTTGTCCCTGGGTCCGCCCGACGTCCATATCAGCCAAGCGTACCGATGAATGGCGCCCATATCATGGTTAGCACGGGTGTCCGATCACCACATGTCATCGCGTTGATAGCCTGTACCACCCAATGTGGCGAGGGTTAGGCGCACATAGGCCCCCGTGCGCGGGCCGGAGGGGTCGACCCGGGTGTTGTCGCGCCGGTACCCGATCTCGAAGCGGATGCAGTCGTCCTCGAACAGGAGGCCCACTTCGCTGCGGGTGAAGCGGTCTTCCTGAAGATCCATGATGCCGCGGCCGGCGACGCCCCAGTTGCCGCTGATGAACTGCTGGCCGCTGAACTGGACGAACTCGTAGTTGCGGTAGGTGCGGGTGGCCAGCGGCAGCTCGGGGTCCACATCGACGGGATTCGACCGGTCGATGATGTAGCTGACCGTCGCCAGATTGCGCGCGCCCCAGCTCCCGTCCACCATGACCTCCGCCCGGCGGATCTCGCCGCCGTCGTCGATCTGGGCGTGGGCCCAGCCCCGGATCTGGGGGCCCGGGGAAAAGGTGGCGGCGACCACCCAGTCCGAGGCGCGGGTCGCGAGGCCCGAGGGGTCGAACAGGCTGCCTGTTCCGTCCCCGGTGGGCACCAGGTAGCGGTCCTCCGCCTCCTCGCGCCAGCTGCGGCCCAGAAAAACGCTGGCCGAGCGCTCGTTGCCCCAGCGCAGGCTGGCCCGTCCGCCGCCTGTGACACGCAGGCCCCCTTCGTAGAGGTCGTGCCCCGTGAAACGGTCGGTGGCGAACAGCGAGGTCTCATCCAGATCGGTGACCTGGCTGTCCTCGTTGGGCAGGCGCGGGTCCAGATCGGGGGGATTCGAGATCGAGATCTGCGCGAGAGGCTCCAGCACCAGATCCGCGCCGTTCCCGAACCGCCGGATCAGGGGATAGCTCACATCGAGGCCGGCGGTGGCGCGGGCGCGCGTCACGGTCTCGGACGTGCCGGGGCTGGCCGGCAGGTCGTCGACCACATAGGCGTCGGCGCGCAGGTTGAGGAAGGGCTCCCACCTCAGCCCGATCGGCGAGGTCAGGACACGACGCCAGTCGGCCGTGACCACCACTCGCGCGCTGTCGACGCCGGGATATCCGGCCAGGTCCGGGTCCGACGGGTCGACGGGAATCTCGCCCGGCGCCAGCACCGGCGCGCCCACATAGTCCTCGCGAACCAGCACGGCGGCGTTGGCGCCCAGACGAAGGCGGCCGCCCAGCACGTCCTGCCGCGGCTCCCACATGGCCTCGATGACCGGGGCGGCGACCGGGGTGACGCCGTCGCGCTCGAACACGTTGTCGGCGGGATTGGCGCGGTTCACCTCGAGCACCCGCAGGCTCTGGATGGTGAAGGCGGCGGCTGACAGATAGGACCGTTCTGTCTGCCGTTCGACATAGACCTGGGAGATCAGGCGACGCCGGTCCCCATAGTACAGGCCGTTGTCCTGATAGGGATTGTCGGTGCCATAGCGGTCAAACAGGGTCTTGTCCGACGCCCGCTCGGCGGTGAAGCCCCATCTCAGCGGCCCCGCCGGATCGAAGGTCCCGTGCGCCAGAAGGTAGCCGCGGTGATCTTCATCCTCGACGCCGGGGATGTCCTCATAGGTGTAGCCGGCCCGCGCCTGCACGATCCCGTCGCCGAAGTGCCGGCGCCACTGGACGTTCAGGAACGGGTTCACCTCGGTGTTGAACTGGGGGCTGATGATCCAGTCCTCAGACGGCGAACGCACGATCAGATAGGGTTGTTCGTAGGAGAGGCCTCGCGCTTCATCGTAGTCGATGCGGGGCACCAGAAACCCGGAGGCGCGCTCCACCGTCGGGTCGGGATGGGCGAAGAACGGCAGCCACAACACCGGCACGCCGCCCACGCGAAACAGGGCGTTCTGGTAGAGGATCGCCCGCAGGTTCTCATCCTGGACCACCTTCTGGGCCTGAATGGACCAGGTCGGCTCCTTGCGCTCGCCGTCGTCGTCGCAGATGGGGCAGGGGGTGAACAGGGCATAGTTCAGTTCGTTGACGGCGGGCGAGCGACGCACGGCGGTGGCGGCCATCAGATGGCTGCCGTCCGGCGCGCGCACCGCCAGGTTCACTGCCACGCCCGTCTGCAGGTTCTCGTCGAGCTCAAGCTGGTCGGCCGTGACCACCGTGCCGTCGACGTCGCTGAGCTCGACGTCGCCCGACGCCGTGGCGACGCCGGTGTCGAGGTTATAGGTGACCTCCCGGCCGCGAAGGTTGCGGCCTTCGAAGCGGGCCAGGACCCGCTCGTCAGAGCCCCGGGCGCTGATCTGGCCCGTGTCGCTGTCGCGCACGATGTCCTCGGCGTCGATGTAGACGGCGCCGGGCGCGGTCTCGCCTGCCGGCGTCTGCTGGGCCATGGCGAGGCCGGGCGCGAGTGCGAGCGCGGCGCCGCCGGCGAGCAGCCGACGCCGCATCGTTGCTGATCTTCCCAAACGCCAGGGCTGCGGCATGCTCAACAAGTCTTGCTCCGGCCGAACGACGCGGCTTTCCGGTTTCGCGTCCGGTTACCCGTCTTCGGTATAGAAGAGCAAGGTGAAGGCGGACAGGGCGGTCAGTATGGGCGGAAGCCAGGCCGCGAGAAAGGCGGGAATCGCCTCGGCGGCGCCCAGAGCCGCCGTGAACTGATTGACAAAGAAGAAGGCGAATCCGAGGACCACGGCGGCGACGCTCATGCGGGCCAGGTCTCCCAGGCGCATGAGGCGCAGCGAAAAGGCCGCCGCCAGCATGGACATGGCGGCGAACATCAGCGGCGTGGCCAGGAGCTGCTGCAGCTTCAGCCTGTGCGCCGTGGCCGAGAACCCGGCGGCCTCGATGCGGTCGATCTGGGGCGGCAGCGACCAGAACGGAGTCGATTCCGGATCGGCGAATTGGTTGAAGGCGTCGTCGTCGGCGATGCTGGAGGGCAGGTCCAGCGAGGCGTAGCCGCGGGCCTGCTGCCCCACCGAGGCGCCCCTCGCGTCGGTGAGGCGCCAGCTGCCGGCGGAAAGGGACGCCGTGGCGGCGTCAATGCGCTCCGAGAAGCTGCGCGCCCCGTCTTCGCCCACCGTGTAGATGAAGAAGGACACGTCGTTCAGCACGCCCGTGGACAGGTTGCGGCTTTCGGCGCGGATGACGATCTGGCGGCTGTCGTCGCCCTCCCGGAGCCAGACGGCGGAGGAGTCCGCGGCCCCGGCGCCGCCCCTGATGCGGGCGCGTTCCTGCTCGTACGCGCCGTCCAGCGAGGCCGCCACGGGGTTCAGGACCGCGACGGTGAGCACGCCGATCAGGAAGGCCGCGGCTCCGGCGGGGAAGACGAAACGCCAGGCCGAAACGCCGGCGGCCCGCATGGCCACCAGTTCGCTGCGCCGGTTCAGCCCCACGAAGGCGGCCAGGGATCCGAACAGGAACACGAACGGCAGAAGCTCCAGGATCACCGCCGGCGACTTCATCAGCGTCAGGCCGAAGATCCGGGCGCCGCCGACGTCGGCGTGCCGCCCCACGGAGCGGGAGACCTCGACAAAATCGATCAGCACCACCAGACCGGCGATCACCGCCAGGGACACGCCGAGGGCTTTCAGGGTCTGGAACAGCACATAGCGCTCGATGCGCGACAGACGGTGTCCCCGGATCATGCCGACGCTCCGGCGGCGCGCGCCCGCGGCAGGGCGTCGATCGCCTTGCGGACCCGGGCGAGGGGGCTGGACTGACGAAACACCAGACGCAGCGCGACGGCGGCGGCGGCCAGGGGGATCAGATACTGCAGCGGGGCGAGCCAGACGTTCCAGGCGCTGGCCGCGACCACGCCATAGCCTGCGACACGAACGACCAGAAACGCGGCGGCGGCCGCCGCCACCCGGCCGCCGTAGCCGGTGCGGCGGAACTGCCCGCCCAGCACCGCCGCCAGCGCCAGCGCCATGGCGGTGAGGGCGTAGAGCGGCGAGGCGACGCGCGCATGGGCTTCCGCGAGCAATTCCTCGCGGCTGCCGGTCCTTTCGAGCATGTCGGCGCTGGGCCGGATCAGTTCGGCGAGCCAGAGGTCGGATTCCTTGAACGCCAGAACCTCCTCGGTGCCCGTGAACGGCGTCAGGTCAAAGGCGTACTCGTCGAAGGAGAGAAAGTTCAGGACGCCGCGATCGGAGAACTGCTGCATGGAGCCCGGCCCCATCAGAAGGGTCGGGGCGCCCTCGATGCGGGCGAACCGGGCCGTTGTGGCGTCCCAGGTGGTGACCTCTTCCCCCTCCTGGATGTGTACAAACAGATTCCGGATCAGGCCGTTCTGTTCGATTTGCTGAACGTAGACGGTGAGGCCGCCGCCGGCCTGCACGAACTGCCCTTCCTGGACAAGCAGGGACGCCAGGTCGGTGCGGACGGCGAAGGCGGTCTCCCGCGCCTCGCGCTGGGCCGCCGGCTGGATGTAGAGGTTCACGAACAGGCTGAGGAGGGCGACGATCACCGCCAGCCGCATGGCCGGCGCGATGACCCGCCATCGCGTCAGTCCGCCGGCGAAACAGGCGGTCAGCTCCTGCTCACGCTGCAGTCGGGTCAGCGCCATGAGTCCGCCGACCAGCACCCCGATGGGCAGCACCACCGACAGAAGCTGGGGCGTGGCCAGGGCCGTAAGCTTGAGCATGATCCACGCGCTCTGACCGCGTTCCACGATCACTTCGAGCTGGTTCAGGCTCTGACTCAGCACGCCGATTCCACACAGGGCCGCGCACGCCGCCGCGACGGGCAGGGCGATCTGGCGGAAGAGGTAGCGGCTTATAAGGTTCATTTGCAGCGTCGGCGCCGGTTGCGGCCCGGCGGTTTGGGGGGCATGTAATACAGCATCCTTGCGCGCCGGGAAGCTCAGCCGGAGCGTGTTCGCTTATCCCAAGACCGGGACTGGAACCCGGCCAGGAGTCCGTTTCCATGAAAGTAGAATTTGTCGCCGACGTCGGCGCCGCCGAGATCATCGCGATTCTCGTCCACGAAGGCCGCGCATTCTCCGGCGAAACGGCCGGCTACGACACGGCGGCTTCCGGCGCCCTGACCCGCGCCATGACGGCCAGCCGCTTCACCGGCGGCGCCTTGAGCCATCTGGCTGTCGCGGCGCCGGCCGGCGTGGACGCCGGTCAGGTGCTGCTCGTGGGGGCCGGCGACAAGGACAAGCTGGACGACCAGGCCATCGAG
>JBALUZ010000120.1:0-8612 GCA_036963825.1 Brevundimonas sp. | reverse complement strand
GCCGGGCTGCATGAGCCCGCAGCGTCCGGTACCGGACCGATCGAACGATCGGGCCGCTCCTGCGGTTATCTGCCCATGACCCACCACGACAACAACAAGGCCGCCGCAGGCCGCCGCGCGGGACGTCTCGTGCCGCTGATCGCCGCCTTGCTGCTGCTCGCCGCGCTGGCGGTCCTGAGCTTCTATTTCATCGCCAGGGCGTGGGAGGACGGCGAGCCCGGCGAGCCCGGCAGGCCGCCGCTGGCTGAATCCCCCCCGGCGGCGCTGGAGGGACGGGCGGACGGGCCGCCGCCCGCCTGACGGCCATCCCGGATCAGATCAGTGGAATGACGAACAGGCCCACATAGCCGGTGCGGCCGTCGGGCTGGGGGAAGGCGACGAAGTCCTGCCCGGAGCTGCCGAGCGCCTCGCGGGCCAGGGCGTTGAAGGCCGGGGCCTCGTCCTCGGAGCGCCGCAGGATCGTGAACCCCTCGCTGCTGTGCTCCACCAGATGGGCGCGCCCGGCCCGGCGAAGCTGCTCCAGGGACATGCTCATGATCGTTCGGGCCTCTTTCCTTTTCTCACGCGGACAGGGTGACAGGCGCGCCGGCGGCCCGCGCTCACATGGATCAAGGGTCTGGGGAAAATTTGCGTGATCGCGGGGTCAGGTTCACAGGCCGCCATGCTGTCTTCATCCCGGGGACGGACAGGATCACCTTCTGGGTCCGCATGGCCGCGAAGTGTCGGACGGTCTCGTCGACCGCCGGAACTCGCCGGCGCCGTCCGCGCCGTCGGACAGATCTGCCCCGATCCCCGGCCAGGGATCAGGACGCGGCCTTTTGCTCCGCCGAGCCGGGCTGGCCCGCGCCCAGCCGGGGCGGGCAGGACGCGGGCCGGGCGGAGAGACATCCGCAGGCCTGTTCCTCCAGCGCCTCGGGCTTCAGAACACGAACCCGCCCCCGAACGAACCGCAGGCCGCCCCGCTCCTGGAGCTTGCGCGCCGCGGCGTTCACGCTGGTTCTCTGGATGCCCAGCATCTCGGCCAGCGCGGCCTGGGTGATGTGAAGGTCAGCGCCGCCCGAGGCCCTGCTGAGCATCAGCAGCCATCGCGCCAAGCGCGCCGGCGCCAGATGCAGGGCGTTGCAGACGATTTCCCGATCCAGCGCCGTCTGCTGGGCCAGGATCTGGTCGATGAGCAGGCGGTCGGCGCGATGGCGGCCGACGATGCTCGCCAGGTCCGTCCCCCTCAGGGCCAGAACCGCCCCCTTCGCCAAAGTCCGGAAGGCGCGCCCTGAGTCGGCCTCCGCAAGGTCCTCGACGTTGACCATGGCGCCGGGCCCGGCCAGGCCGAGGCAGATTCCAGGACCGCTGTCGGGAAACAGGCCGACCGCGCCGTTCAGGACGAACAGGACGCCGCAGCCGTTTTCGATCTGCTCGCCCGCCTCCACCGTTCGCAGATGCCCGCGCCGATAGACGGTCAGCCGCACCTCGGGCGGCAGGGCGGCGAGGACCGGGTGGCGATCGTGCCCGCCCGCCCCGGGCAGGGTCCGGGGCTCCTGCGGCCTCATGGACCCGTCCGGCTTCCCGAACCGCTCTCGCGCCCACGCCATGTAGGCGGGTTCAGTCGCATCAGTCATGAGACCTCCTGCGTCCTATTCTGCCCCCTGTCCCGGAGCGCGCACTTACATGGGTTGTGACCCGGACAGAGAAACGGAACGTGACAGCGCGCGGTTCCCCGCCCGGCCGGCTCACGGCGCCGCCTGTCCCTCGGCCCGGGCCGGCGCGGGCTTTTCCGTGGCGCTCCCGGCCGGCGCGCGGCCCAGGTCCACATAGGTGAAGCCGTGGTCGCGAACGGTCGCCGGATCCAGCAGGTTGCGCAGGTCGATGACGGTGGAGCCGCGCATGGCGCGCTTCAGGCGGGCCAGATCCATATGCCCGAACTCGGGCCATTCCGTCGCGATCACCAGGCCGTCGGCGCCCCAGGCGGCCGCGTGGGGATCAGTGCACATCTCCAGCTCCGGGATCAGGCGCTCCGCCTCGGTCATGCCTTGCGGATCATGGGCCCTGACCACGGCGCCGGCCTCCACCAGAGCCCGCGCAAGCGCCATGGCCGGAGAGTCGCGCAGGTCGTCCGTATGGGCCTTGAACGTCAGGCCCAGAACGGCGACGACCTGCCCCCTGATCGTTCCGAGTTCGGCGGCCACCCGCTCCGCGAGGGCGCCCTTGCGATGCTCGTTCGCCCGCATCGCCGCCTGGACAATGCGAAGCGGGCGCTGCACCGCCGCCGCGGACCGGGCCAGCGCCAGGGTGTCCTTGGGAAAGCACGATCCGCCGTAGCCCGGGCCCGGCCGCAGACATCCCGATCCGATGCGGGCGTCCAGGCCCATGCCGGCGGCCACGGCCTCGACATCCGCGTCCAGCCCCTGGCACAGATCGGCGATCTCGTTGATGAAGGCGATCTTGACCGCCAGAAAGCCGTTCGCCGCGTACTTGATCAGTTCGGCGGACCGCCGGGAGGTGAACAGGACCGGCGCCCCGCGCCGGATCAGGGGGTCGTAGACCTGCTTCAGCACCCCGTGGGCCCGCGCATCCTCGGCGCCCAGCACGATCCGGTCTGGCGCCCGGCAATCCGACAGCGCCGCGCCCTCGCGGAGGAACTCGGGGTTCGAGGCCACCGCCAGGTCGGCGTCCGGCCGGCGCGCGCGGATGAGCGCCTCGAGGGAGTCGCCGGTTCCCACCGGCACCGTGGACTTGGTGACCACCACCGTGAACCCGGTGAGGGCGTCGGCGATCTGGCCCGCGGCCGCCGTCACCTGGGACAGGTCGGCGTGGCCGTCGGGGCCCGGCGGCGTGCCCACGGCGATAAAGACCAGAGCGGCCCCGGCCACGGCCGACGCCGTGTCGGTGGTGAAGGCGAGACGGCCCGAGGACAGGCCCTCGGCGAGGCTGCGATCCAGACCGGGCTCGAAGATGGTCGCCTCACCCCTGGAGAGCCGGGCGATCTTGTCCGGGTCCACGTCCACGCAGGTGACCGTGTGACCCAGTTCCGCCAGACAGGCGCCGGTCACCAGACCCACGTACCCGGCGCCGATCACGGCGATGCGCAACGACGGGGTCCTCATGCGGTGACCGCCGCAGAGGCTTCGCCGGAGGCCCGGCGCGCGGGCGCCCGGTCGAACCAGTCGATGGTGGCCCTCAGGCCTTGCTCCAGCGGCGTGGTCGGCCGCCAGCCGAGCACCGCCCCTGCCCGGCTGATGTCGGGCCTGCGACGCCGGGGGTCGTCCACCGGCAACGGCCGACGCACCACCCGCGACGACGAACCGGTCAGGCGGAGCACCTCGGCCACCAGATCATTGATGGTCCGTTCGGAGGGATTGCCCAGATTGACCGGCCCCGGCTGGTCGCCGTCATGCTCCATCAGCGCCACCAGCCCCTCGATCATGTCATCCACGTAGCAGAAGGATCGCGTCTGGCTGCCGTCGCCGAAGACGGTGATCTCATCCCCGTTCAGGGCCTGGCTGACCAGGTTGGACACCACCCGGCCGTCGGCCGCCGAAAGGCGCGGCCCATAGGTGTTGAAGATGCGCGCCACCCGGACCTCGCCGCGTTCAGCCCGGTCGTAGTCAAAGGTCAGGGTCTCGGCGCAACGCTTGCCCTCGTCATAGCAGGCGCGGGGGCCGATGCTGTTCACGTTGCCCCAGTAGCTCTCGGGCTGGGGATGAACGTCGGGATCGCCGTAGACCTCGCTGGTGGAGGTCAGCAGGAACCGCGCGCCGCATTTCTCGGCCAGCTGCAGCAGGTGGCGCGTGCCGACGACGCTGGTCAGGAGGGTGTGCTCGGGATTGGCCTGGTAGAGCGGCGGCGAGGCTGCGCAGGCCAGATTGTAGATGCGGTCAAACCGCCGCTCCCAGACCCGCTTCGGAAGCGGGTCCACAATGTCGGCGCGCACCAGCTCGAAGGCCGGGTTGCGCAGGGCCGCCGTCAGGTTCTCCAGCGAACCCGTCTGCAGGTTGTCCAGCCCCGTGACCACCGCGCCTTCGGCCAGCAGACGGTCGCACAGGTGCGACCCGAGGAACCCGGCCGCCCCGGTGACAAGCACCCTGAGCCCCTGCTGGCGGCGCATGGCGGCGGTGGCCGTGTCGGCGGCGGCGGAAGGCAGATCGGTCATGGGGGGTTCCTTGTGAAGGGCGTCCCGGGCCATCGCGGCCCTCAGCGCCGCCTCCAGCTCGGCGGCGCGGTGATCGGATGTGTGGGCGTTCATCACCCGGTCGCGGGCGGCTCGCCCGAGCGTCCGCCCTGCGGCCGGACCGCGTGCGAGAGCCGCCAGAACCTCGTCCGCCGACCCGGCCAGAACGATCTCGCGGCCGGGGGTGAAGAGGTCCTCCAGTCCCGCCCAGGCGTCCGAGATCACCGGGCAGGCGCAGGCGCCGGCCTCGAACAGGCGGACGCTGGGGCTGTGTCCCGCCGCCTTCATGTCAGAGCGGGTCAGGTTCAGGGTGAACCGGCTCTTCGCGTAGAAGGCGGGATGATCGGCGGGCGGCACATGGTCGATCCGCTCCACGTTGTCCGGCCAGTCGATGTCGTCGGGATACTGGGGCCCGGCCACGCAGAAGCGGAGGTCCGGCGCCCGACGCGCAGCCTCAAGCATCAGCCGCTCAAGTCCCGGCTGCCGGTCGGCGCTGTAGGTGCCGAGATAGGACAGGTCCCAGCGGACGGCGTCGTCCAGCGGTCGGTACACCTCCGCGTCCGCCGAACAGAAAAGCGCCCGCGCCGCCGGCGACCCGAAAACCCTCTCGAGCCGCTCCAGGGTCGGGCCGCCGGTGAAGGACAGATAGAGGTCGTAGCGTCTGATCTGGCCGGCGGCGAGGTAGTCGCATTCGCCCGCCTCGAGCCGCGCCAGGGTCACCGGGGTGTCGATGTCGTAGAAGGCGACCGGTCCCGAGGCCCGGGCCATGGCCCAGTCGCCCACCGCGACGCCGTCGGGCGTGAACGAGCCGACGATGACCGCGTCCGCCTGCCGCACGGCGTCGGCGAAACGCTCCAGATCCTGCAGGTCCCGATAGAGCTCCAGCCGGCAGAAGTCCGGGTCGGTCAGGTCGCGATGGGCGGCGTACCAGGGCACGTCCCGCTCCAGGAACAGCACGTCGTGGCCGCGGGCCGCGAACGCGTTCAGCAGGGCGCGGTAGGTGGTCGCGTGCCCGTTGCCCCAGGACGAGGACAGGCTCAGACCCAGCACCACCAGCTTCATCGGCGCGCCGGCGCTCATGCCGCGCTCCTTTCGCGACGATCCGCCAGCGCCCGGCGCATGAGGGCGTCCGCCTCGACGGCGCGGCGGGCGTAGGTGTGTTCCGACAGCACGCGCCGGCGCGCCGCTGCGCCGATCTCCTGCGCCCGCTCCGGCGTCAGGGCGGCGAGGTGCTCGGCGACCTCGCGGCCGTCGCGCGCCACCAGGATCTCCGCATCGGGCTCCAGGAACATCTCCACCCCTTTCCATGCGTCGGTGATCAGACACGCGCCCGCGCCGGCGGCTTCGAACACCCGGGTGGCGGGCGAGAAGCCGATCTCGGCCATGCTGTCGCGGGCGACGTTCAGCACCGCGCGCGGGGTGACGTTGAAGGCGTTGTGGTCAGCGGTGCCCACATGGCCGATACGCCGGACATTGGCGGGCACGGCCTTGTCCTCCCAGCCGGACCCGCCCAGCAGGAAACGGCGATCCGGCAGCGCGGCGGCCGGCTCGAGAAAGAAGGTCTCGATGCGACGCTCGCGGTCCGGCAGGCGGTTGGCGAGCAGCGCCAGGTCGGCCCCGAAACGCGCCTGCGGCGGGTCCGGATGGTGGGTGGCGGGGTCCAGGGCGTTGTAGATGGGCCGGCAGGCGCGCGCGCCCAGGGCCTCATAGGCCTCGATCACGGGCGGCCCCCCGCCATAGGTGAAGACGAAGTCGAGGTCGTCCAGCACCCGCCGCAGCGGATGGTCGGCGGCGCCGCGGATTTCGGCGAGCGTCGCCGGCGCGTCCACGTCCCAGAAGATCTTCAGGGCGCCGGCCCCGGCCAGGTCGAAGACGCCGAGCAGGTCCTCATCGAAGACGCCGACGCCGCTGGCCTTGACCACCACGTCGGCCTCGGCGGCGCGGGCCATGACCCGGCGGCAGGCCTCGGCCGTGGCGTCATAGACCACCACCTCGCACCAGTCGGGCGGCTCCATGTCGCGGTGCTTCTGACGATCGAAGGCGTCCGGCTCGTAGAAGGTGATGCGCCATCCCAGCCGCGCCAGTTCCCCGAGCACGCCGCGATAGTAGGTGGCCGCGCCGTTCCAGTAGGCGGACAGGAGGCTGGATCCATAGAAGGCGAGTTTCACAGGGCACGCTCCAGGGTCTGGGCCGCTCGGCCGCGCAGGCCGTCGGCGATGGCGATCAGTTCGTCGGCGCGATGGCCGCAGGTGTGCCGCGCGCGGACGGTCTCCAGGCCGCTGGCGGCCAGTTCGGCGCGCAGATCCGGGTCGGCGGCCAGCGATCCGAGGATGCGGGTCATCTCCTCGCCGTCCCCGGCGACCAGGTAGTCGCGGCCGGGCCGGAACAGGGTCTCGCTGTCCGACCAGGGTGCGCAGACCAGCGGCACGCCGCAGGCCAGCGCCTCGAACACGCGGATCGTGGGAATGCCGGGCAGACGCCTCGCGTAGAAGCGGCGCGGCACATGCACGGTCGCCAGGTGCCGGGCGAAGACCTCCGGGGCGCGCGCGTTCGGGAGCCAGCCGCGCCAGGTCGCGCCATATTGCGCCAGCAGGCGCAGGGCGGGTTCAGGATAGCGGACGCCGTGGACATCCAGCGGCAGCCCTGCCGCGGCCGCAGGGGCCAGCAGGAACTGCTTCAGTTCGGCGGTCCGTTCCCCATCGCCCCAGTTGCCGATCCAGACCAGACCCTCGCGCCGCCCCTCGTGCTCGGGGGGACGGAACAGCCGGGTGTCGGCGGCCTCGTGCCAGACGTGGACGCGGTCGCCCCAGCCCCAGCCGCGATAGACCCGGGCCAGGCTCTCGCCGAACGCCAGCACGCCGTCGTAATCCGACAGGTCGTAGGCCCGCATCTCGTCGGGGGCGCTGACGGCGCGGTGATGCGTGTCATGGAACAGCAGGCTGAAGCGACCGCCCTGCCTGCGCACGCGGCCGAGGGCGGCCACCAGCTCCGGGTCGTTCCATTCGTGGACGATCACCACGTCGGCGCCGTCGCACGCCTGCGCGAGATCCGGTTCGCGGCCGTAGGCCTGCGGCGTCAATTCCGGATAGGCCGCCCGCCACGCTTCCAGCCCCTCGGGTCCGTGGTCCTTCAGCAGGTTGCCGAGGCTCCAGGCGTCCGCAGGCTCCCAGGCGGCCACCTCGTGTCCCCGCGCGATCAGCTCCCGCAGCACCCCGCGCACGAAATGGGCGTTGCCGTGATTCCAGCAGGACGAGAGCGAGTGGGTGAAATAGACGATCCTCACGCCGCGTCCTCCCTGCGCGCCGTCCGGCAGGCCAGGGCGTCGCGCCACAGCGCAAGCGTGGATTCCGCCATGGCGCCGACGCCGTATCGCTCCGCGCGTCGGGCCGCCCGCGCGCCCAGATCGTCCAGGCGCGCCGGATTCCCCAGCAGCTCCGACACCGCGCCGGCCAGGGCCTGGTCGTCCCGCGCCGGGAAGAACACGGCCGCACCGTCCCAGAGCTCGCGAAAGGTGGGGATGTCCGAGAGCACGAGCGCGCAGCCGGCCTGGGCGGCCTCGAGGGCCGTCAGGCCGAAAGGCTCGTAGAGGGCGGCGGAGACGAACACCGGCGACGCGCCCATGCCGCCTGTCACGGCGCCGGCTTCCATGCGCCCCAGAGACCGGACGTGGTCCAGCACGGTCCGGGCGCCGCCGGGCCCCGCCAGCGGTCCGGCGGCCATCACGGGCGCGGTGATCCGTCCGGCGGCGGCGTCGAGCGTGACGACGTTCTTGCCGGGATCCCAGAGACGCCCGGCGCTGAACACCTGGCGGCCCCGTTCGGACGGCGGCCGGAGGGGCGACGCCGGGCGGCGGCGGCCGTTCAGGACCACGGCGGGCCGCACGCCATAGACCTCGGCCGTCGCCTGGGCGAAGGCGTGGCTGGGCGCCGCCAGGCGATCACACGCGGCGTAGCCGCGGGCCAGCACATCCATGCGCCACCTGAAGTCGTCGGGCGGCTCGCCGCCGCGAACGGCGGCCCACCAGGTGCCGACGCAGGAATGGCAGACGCCGACCACCGGCGCCCGCAACCGGGCGTGCGCCGCCAGGGCCGGACTGTTCAGATGAATGATGTCCGGTTGCGCGCGCTCCGCGATCCACTCGAGCGGACGGGCCGAGCCGGCCAGGGCTTCCGGCGTGTCCGCCGTCCAGTCCAGCGGCGTTCCGGCGACGATCAGGCGCAGTCCGGGAATGTCCCGGGCCGCGTGCTGCTGGTCGGACTCCGGAGGCGGCCCCAGCACCACCAGGGTGGTGCGGACATGATCCTCCACCACCGCCCGGGCCAGATCGAGGGCGTAGGTCCATACGCCGCCGACGGCGTCGGCGGTCATCAGGACATGCAGCGGCGGCTCCCGGTCTCGGGTCACGCCGCCGCCTCGGCAGGACGCCCGGAGGCGAAGGCGGGGTGCT
>JBALUZ010000119.1:0-8693 GCA_036963825.1 Brevundimonas sp. | reverse complement strand
CCGCCCTGGATCAACGCACCCTGGCGGTGAAGGCCGTTCCGGGCCTGTATTTCATCGGCGAGGCCGTGGACGTCACCGGCTGGCTGGGCGGGTACAATTTCCAGTGGGCCTGGTCGTCGGGCTGGTGCGCGGGCCAGGCCTGCTGAGGCGGACTTGCGCGGCGCCGGGTCGAGGCCCTATCTGTCCCCTGCGGGACGGGCCCCTCTGGCGCGGTCTTATGGAAAGACCACGTGATGTCGGACCGCATCGGGCGCGCCCGGTGTTGACGGCCTGTTTCCCGCCTTCGGCGCCATGCGTTCGATCCCCTCCCATGATCTCGCGAGACCGCCCATGCCCCTTCTGATGTGCCCCAACGACAACGCCCCCATGCAGACCGTGGAGCGCTCCGGCGTCCAGTTCGACATGTGCCCCACCTGCCGGGGCGTCTGGCTGGACCGGGGAGAGCTTGAAAACCTGATGCAGGCCGCCATCGATACGGCCCCGGCCGCCGCGCCTCCAGGCCCGGCGCCCCAGGCCCCGTGGTCCCAGCCGGCGCCCCGCCAGGCCCCCCCGCCGCCGTATGGCTACGGCGAACGCGGCGAGCGCGGGGAATACGGCGAGCGCGGTGAGCGCGGCGAATACGGCCACGGCGGCCACCGCCGCAAGCGCCCCAGCATCTTCGACATCTTCGACTGAGGCGCCGGCCGCCCGGGCCGGGTCAGGCCGCCAGGCCGGCGGCCTTCAGGAGCGGCCGCAGCGGCGCCAGACTCTCGGGTTCGGCCGTAAGGGCGGCCCGGGCGTCCGGCGATCTGAACAGGCGGACCGCCTCGGCCCTCGCCCGTTCCGTCACCGGCCCCGCGGGCGCGCTCTCGCCGCTGGCCAGCTTGAGCAGGATCGACAGCTTGCGGACAGGCGGCATGGGCGCGCGGATCACCTGGGCGATCAGCCGGGCTTCGCTTTCGACCCGGTCGGCGACCTTGCCGATCCGCTGGCAGATCTCGGCTTCGTCGGAGTCCGCCAGCGTGGCCGTCTGGACTTCCTTCTGAAGCGCCGCGAGGGCGGCCAGGCGCGATGCGGCCTGATTGGCGGGGCCTCCGGACAGCTCGGTCTCGAACCGCAGGGCCCCGACGCAGGCGGACAGCCAGCGCGCGGCCGCACGCTTGTTGGCCGCTCCGGTCACATTCTCGCACAGCCTGACCAGGGCCGCCGCCTCCTCGATCGCCGAACCTGCGCCGGCCGCATAGGTGCCGACGAAGTCCGCCGTGACCAGGGTTCTGGAGCGCTGGACGAAGGCGTCCTGCACTTCTTCCAGCGACAGAAGCCGGCCGGTGGTGGCGGTCAGGGCCATGGCGAGGGTGCGCAGGATGTCGATCTCGCCGGCGGCGTCGCCGGGCCGCAGACGGCGGGACCCCTTCAGCTCGCGGATGACCTCCCGGGCCATGGCGGCCGCCAGCAGCCGGAATTCCCCCGACGCCAGGCGGCGCGCCAGACGCTGGGCCGGACCGTCGACCGGCGGCACGTGGATCGCCAGACGGGGCTCGATGCGGATCAGCGCCTCCATCTCGTTGGGCGCCACCATGCGCACGATGGCGGCCAGGTTGCCGCCCAGGTCCAGCGAGGGGCCCAGGATTTCCGCGCGGCGCGCAGGAACGGCGAACAGCTCGCAAAGAATCTGCTCGACGGCGACGAGAACCATGGCGCGCGGGTGGCCCTCGGCCGGCGCGGCGTCCACCAGATCCATCATGCGCTCCAGCCGCGCCCGGCCGCCCCGGACGTCCCTGAGGGCGCCGCAGATCGCTCCGCCGATGAGGAAGCTCCGGTCCGGATCGCCCTGGAGTTTTTCCGCGAGCGGCGCCAGGCCGGTCCAGTCAGGCCCCAGATCGATGAACCGGCCCTTGCGGCCGGCCTCGAAGATGCGTTCGGCCGTGGCCTGGCACAGCTTCTGGTAGTGACGGATCAGATCGTGCACGGGCTGGCCCGTGGCCTGGCTTTCGGGCACGGCCACCTTCTGCACGGCGTGCTGAAGCTCGATGCTCGATGCCTCCAGCAGTTCGACGAGATCCGGCCGGTGCAGCAGCTCGAAGGGCGTGGTCTGCTGACGCGCCAGCCACTCCTCGAGCACGCGGCCCATCAGCTCCCGCGCATGGGGAGCGTACAGATCCTGCGGCGCCAGGCAGTTGGACGGCTGGTCATCCTGACGCACGATACGCTTGGGCTTCGCGTCGGCCGCTCCCAGGGTCAGGATGGTGAGGCTCTGGAACTCCATCGTCTCCGGGTCCAGGGTCTCCTTGGTCACGCGCACGGCGATGGCGCGCCGGTCCGCGAAGGCGTCCTCGGCGGTCTCGACCGCCTGTTTGCGGTTCTCGGTCGCCTGCAACAGGCCCCAGGAGTCGTGAGGGGTTCTGCGGACGTAGATTTCGTAGTGGACGGGTCCGGCCATTCGAGCCTCGAAAAGTGCGCTTCATCGCCATCATGCCGCCCAGCCTTTAAGGTGGCGTGAAACTGCGACGACGAAACAGGGCCCGGCTCCGAACGGTTGCGCTTGCCGGGCGTTCAGGGGGTGTCAAGTTTCGTCGCGCCGCACTATCTGTGACCACAGGCGCGGACTTCGGACGCATGAGGAGAGATCATGGCCAACATCACCCTGGTCGATGACGACGAAAACATCGTCGCGTCCGTTTCGATGGCGCTGGAAAGCCACGGCCACAAGGTGACCGCCTATCATGACGGCGCCTCGGGCCTGGAGGCGCTGGAGACCAGCCCGCCGGACCTCGCCATCCTGGACGTGAAGATGCCCCGCATGGACGGAATGGAGGTCCTGCGCCGTCTGCGCCAGACCTCCACCCTGCCGGTCATCATCCTGACCTCGAAGGATGAGGAGATCGACGAGATCCTCGGCTTCAACCTGGGCGCGGACGACTACATCCACAAGCCGTTCAGCCAGCGCCTGCTGATCGAGCGGGTCAAGGCCCTGCTGCGTCGCTCCGGCGCCGAGAGCCTGGAGGCCGACAGCCCCGGCGAGGTGGCCGGGCGCGCCATCAAGCGCGGCAAGCTCAGCATGGACCCCGCCCGCCACGAATGCACCTGGGAGGGCCGGCCGGTGAAGCTGACCGTGACCGAGTTCCTGCTGCTGCAGGCGCTGGCCCAGCGGCCGGGGTTCGTGAAGAGCCGCGACAACCTGATGGACGCCGCCTACGACGATCAGGTCTATGTGGATGACCGCACCATCGACAGCCACGTGAAGCGGATGCGAAAGAAGTTCCGCGTGGTCGATCCCGAATTCGACGCAATCGAGACCCTGTATGGCGTCGGATACAGATACAGAGAAAGCTAGGTCGGCGGACAAGCGGGCGGCGGGCTGGACGGCCCGTTTCGGGGCGGTGCGCCGGAAACTCTCCGGATCGCGTCTGGGCGGGCTCATCCTGGCCCTCAACCTGCTCAGCCTGCTGATCCTGTTCGTGGGCGCCCTGCTGCTGAACGAATGGCGTCGCAACCTGGTGGATGCGCGTCTGGATTCCCTGACGTCCCAGGCGGAGCTGCTGGCCAGCGTGCTGGGCGAGCTGGGCATCACCCGGGGCGAGCCCACGCCGTATCTGGACGGTCTGGCCGCCTCCCAGTGGCTGCGGGACAATTTCATTCCCCGCGGCCAGAGGGTGCGCCTCTACGACCAGAACGGCCTGCTGCTCATCGACAGCTACACCGTCACCGAGCAGATCCCCGGCGAGGCGCTTGATCCGGCCCTGCCCGCCGGCGTGGCGCCGCCGCCGCCGGCCGATCCCGAGCGCGAAGGCGTTCAGATCGAGCAGGCCCGCCAGGCCCTGAGCGAGGAGGTCGACCGGGCGCTGGAGGGCGAACCCCAGACCAGCATCCGCCGGGCCGAGACCGGCGAGCGGGTGGTGTCGGTGTCCCTGCCCGTGCGCCACGTGCGCGATGTGCTGGGGGTCCTCACCCTCGAGGCGGGCGACGTGGACGAGACCCTGGCGGCCCAGCGGCGCGCCCTGATGCCCTTCGCCTTCGTGGCCCTTGCGGTGTCCCTGCTGACGGCCCTTCTGATCCACCTGTTCGTGGCCCGGCCGATCCTGCGCCTGTCGGCCGCCGCCGACCAGGTCCGGCTGCAGCGCGCCCGCGCCATCTCCCTGCCGGATCTGGAGGGGCGCAAGGACGAGATCGGCGATCTGGCGCGGTCGCTGGAGACCATGACCGCCACCCTGTCGGACCGCATGGACGCCATCGAGCGTTTCGCCGCGGACGTCAGCCACGAGATCAAGAACCCCCTGACCTCCATCCGCTCGGCGCTGGAGACCCTGGAGCTGGTCAAGGCGCCCCAGGACAAGGCCCGCCTGACCGTGCTGCTGCAGCAGGACGTCAGCCGGCTGGATCGCCTGATCACCGACATCTCCAACGCCTCGCGCCTGGACGCGGAGCTGTCGCGGGACCGGCCCCGGCTCGTCAATCTGTCGAAACTGCTGGGCGACATCGTGGCCCTGTACGGGGCCACCGCCCGGCCCGACGACGTCACGGTCCGCTATACGGACGGGCTGGGGGATCTGGGGCTGGTTCTGGGCCGCGAGGGGCCGCTGGGCCAGGTGTTCCGCAATCTCGTGGACAACGCCCGTTCCTTCAGTCCGCCCGGCGGCGACGTGCGGGTGTCCCTGACCGGCGGGGAGGGCGACCGGGTGCGGGTGGTGGTGGACGACGACGGCCCGGGGATTCCGCCCGACAATCTCGAAACGGTGTTCCAGCGCTTCTACACCTCCCGGCCCAAGGGCGCGGCCTTCGGCGGCAACTCCGGGCTGGGCCTGTCCATCGCGCGGCAGATCATCGAGGCCCACGGCGGGGCCATCCACGCCGAGAACCGCACGACCGCCGACGGTCTCGTGGCGGGCGCCCGGTTCGTGGTCAGCCTGCCCCGCGCGCGGGCGGGCGCCGTCGCCCGGGCGGTCAGGCCGGCGCGGCCCAGGGCCGACGATGCCGACGTCTGAGCTGATCCACGCCAACGCCGTCGCCCGCTGGACGCCGGGGCCTCGGGGCGGCTGGCGCGGCGTGCTGCTGACGGGCGGCTCGGGCGCGGGCAAGAGCGACCTGTCCCTGCGGCTCATGCAGGCGGGCTGGCGGCTGGTGGGCGACGACTACGTGCGGGTCTGGAGTGCGGGCGGACGCCTGTACGCCCGCGCCCCCGACGCCCTCGCCGGCCGGATCGAGGTCCGCGGCGTCGGAATTGTCGGCGCGCCGCATCTGGAGGTGGCGCGGATCGTCCTGGCGGCCCGCTGTGTCGACCATCCGCCGGAACGCCTGCCCGACCCGGCCTTCGAGACCCTGGCGGGGGTCCGGCTGCCGCAGGTGGCGATCGAGGCCCTGCATCCGGGCGCGTCCGCCCGGCTCGCCGCCGCGTTGAGGAGTCTTGGACAGGGCGGCCCTTTGGCCTATTGAAGCCGGTCTGGCCGGCGGGCGCGAGAACCCTGCGCCAGCGACACCAGGCCGGCGGGCCTGACGGGGGCGCGGAGTCACATGAGGCGGTTCATGGCCAGGTCTGGCATCTCTTCATCGGTCGCAGGCGGATTCGCATGATCGGACTGGTGATCGTCACCCACGGGGGGCTGGCGACGGAGTTTCTCTCGGCCATGGAGCATGTGGTGGGCCCCCAGCGGGCCACCGCCGCCATCTGCATCGGCCCTGACGACGACATGGAGCGCCGCCGGCAGGACATCGTCGACGCCGCCGCGGCGGTGGACGAGGGCGAGGGCGTCATCCTGCTGACCGACATGTTCGGCGGCACCCCGTCCAACCTGGCCATCTCGGTGATGGAGCAGACCCGGGCCGAGGTCATCGCCGGGCTGAACCTGCCCATGCTCATCAAGCTGGCCAGCGTCCGTCAGCGCGAGAGCCTGGAGTCCTGCGTCGCCCACGCCCAGGACGCCGGCCGCAAATACATCGCCGTGGCGTCGTGGGTTCTGGCGGGCGAGAAATGAGCGAGACGGCCGCCGTCACCGTCGAGATCTGCAACGCGCGGGGCCTGCACGCCCGCGCCTCGGCCAAATTCGTCAAGCTGGCCTCGGGCTTCCAGTCCGAGGTCCGGGTGACCCGCGACGGCGTCACCGTGGACGCCCGCTCCATCATGGGCCTGCTGATGCTCGGCGCGGGGCAGGGCTGCCCCATCGAGATCGTCGCCGAGGGCCCCGACGCCGCCCAGGCCGTCGCCGCCCTCAGCGACCTGGTCGGCTGCCGCTTCGAGGAAGAGCAGTAGGGCCGGGGCTTGCGCCAACCGCCGTATTCACATGATCAGGAAAGACGCCTGGTGGAGCCGAGGGGAGTCGAACCCCTGACCTCGTCATTGCGAACGACGCGCTCTACCAACTGAGCTACGGCCCCGTGCCGGGGTTCCAGGCGAGGGCGCGACATAGGCGGGGCGGCCCGGTGGTGTCAATAGAATCCCGCTGCGGACCGCGCGGATGGGCGGAAGGGTTTGGCGCGCGCGGCGAAGACCGCTAGAAGCGGCCGGGCAACCTTTCGGAGATCTGGACGCGGCATGGCCGGTTTCATCTGTTTCATCATCGGCGCCCTGCTGACCCTGCTGTTCTGGGCGATCATCATCAGCGCCATCATGAGCTGGCTGTTCGCCTTCGACGTGATCAACTACCGCAACCGCTTCGTGGCCCAGCTGGCCGGCTTCCTCGACCAGGTGACCGGGCCGCTGCTGGCGCCCCTGCGCCGGGTCATTCCGCCCCTGGGCGGCATCGATGTGACGCCGATCATCGTGCTGCTGGTGCTGCAGGGCGCGCGGCTCTATCTGCTGCCGCCGTTCTGCATGCTGATGTACGACATCCTGCCGTTCTGATGGGACGGCTGACCGTGCGGCTCACCCCGCGCGGCGGCGCCGACCGCATGGACGGCTGGGACATGGACGCCGAAGGCCGCCCGGTGCTGAAGGCGCGCGTGCGGTCCGCGCCGACGGAGGGCCAAGCCAACGCCGCCCTGATCCGCCTCATGGCCCGGGCCCTGGCGGTTCCGAAATCCCGCGTCGCCCTGGCCCGGGGCGCCGCGTCCCGGGTCAAGACCCTGGAGATCGAGGGTCTGTCGGACGCGGAAATCCGCGCCCGGCTGGATTTGCACGGCGAAGGGGAGAATTCGGGCTTTTCCTGCCCCTCCTGACGCGCTTTGATGCTCCCGCTTCCAGATCGGGAAACGCAAGGGGCTGAAATATCCATGATTTCTCATCGCGAGCGGGGCCGCAGCCTCGCCCTGGCGGGCTGCGCGCTGGCTGCGCTGGCCCTCACCGCCTGCGCCACCACCGGCGCGGCCGACAACGGCAATGACGCAGCGGAGACGCCGGCCGGCGAGCGCGCCGAGCTGCCGCGGGGCCTCGACGCCGCGGCCAATCCCGATCCGTTCCCCTCCACCTACCAGCCCCTGCCGCGCCGCGATGCGGCCATCGTCGGGGCGACGGTCTTCACCGCCGCCGGCGACCGCATCGAGAACGGCGTGGTGATCATGACCGACGGCCGGGTGGCGGCCGTGGGCGGCGCCAACACCCCGGTGCCTCCGGGCCATCAGGTGATCGACGCGCGCGGCCGCTTCGTCACCCCGGGCCTGATCGACGTGCACACCCACCTGGGGGTCTATCCCTCGCCGGGCGTGCAGGGCATGTCCGACGGCAACGAGGCCACCAGCCCCAACACCGCCTATGTCTGGTCCGAGCATTCGGTCTGGCCCCAGGATCCGGGCTTCAACACCGCCCGCGCCGGCGGCGTCACCACGCTTCAGGTCCTGCCCGGCTCGGCCAATCTGTTCGGCGGCCGCTCGGTGACCCTGCGCAATGTGCCGTCGGTGACCATGCAGGGCATGAAATTCCCCGGCGCCCCCTACGGGCTGAAGATGGCCTGCGGCGAGAACCCCTCGCGGGTCTACGGCTCGCGCAACCAGAGCCCGGCCACCGGCATGGGCAATGTGGCCGGCTACCGCTCGGCCTTCATCGACGCGCAGAACTACGCCCGGCGCTGGAGCGAGTGGCGCGAGGACGGGGAGGGGACGCCCCCGACCCGGGACCTGCGGCTGGAGACCCTGGCCGGGGTGCTGGACGGCTCCATCTCGGTGCAGAACCACTGCTACCGCGCCGACGAGATGGCGGTGATGATCGATATCGCCCGCGAGTTCGGCTATTCGATCCGCGCCTTCCACCACGCCACCGAGGCCTACAAGGTGGCCGACATGCTGGCGGAGAACGATATCTGCGCCGCCATGTGGACCGGCTGGTGGGGCTTCAAGATGGAGGCCCTGGACGCCATCGAGGAGAACGTCGCCTTCGTGGACGCGCCCGAGGACAGCTGCGCCGTGATCCACTCGGACGACGACACCCTGATCCAGCGCCTGAACCAGGAAGCCGCCTCGGCCCTGTCCGCCGGCCGCCGCGCCGGGCTGGACCTCAGCGAGGAGGACGCCCTGCGCTGGATCACCATCAACGCCGCCCGCGCCATCGGCGTGGAGGACGAGACCGGCTCGCTGGAGCCGGGCAAGCGCGCCGACCTGGTGATCTGGGACGTGAACCCGTTCAGCGTCTACGCCCGGGCCCAGCAGGTCTTCATCGACGGCGCCCTGACCTACGACCGGACCGATCCGGCCTATCAGCCCCGCACCGATTTCGAACTCGGCCAGCCCGGCCAGCCCAACACCGTCGGAGGCGCCCAATGATCCGCCGTCATCTTCTCGGCGCCATGGCG
>JBALUZ010000118.1:0-8767 GCA_036963825.1 Brevundimonas sp. | reverse complement strand
GGCGAACGCGCGGAGCGACGGGATCAGGGCGATCACCTGCTCCCGCCAGGCCTCGGGCTCGGTGATGCCGGTGTCGGCAGCCCCTTCAGGGCGCGAATCGACGACGGACGCGCGAGCGGGCATGGGGAAACCTTGCGGACTGCAAACGGGGCCGCCACATCCGGCGGCAAGTCTGAGAACGCGAGCCGAAACAGAGCGTTCCGGGCAGCCGGCGCATTTGGGGAACGCCAGCGGCGCGGGGGTGTTAGGCTTTACGCGGAAGGGCGCATCGACGTCAGACAGGGGGGCGTCTCGCCATGACTATCGCCAGCAGAATCGACGGTGCATGCCGTCAGGACATCGATCTCTACCGGGCGGTTCGCGCGCGCATGCCGGCTCTGGCCGCCGGGCTTTCGGCCGAGGACCTGGGCGCCCAGTCCATGGCCGACGCCAGTCCGGGCAAATGGCATCTGGCCCACACCAGCTGGTTCTTCGAGGTCATGCTGCTGTCCCGCCGCCCCGGCTATCAGCCTGTGGATGAGCGCCTGGGCCGGCTGTTCAACTCCTACTACGACGCCCTGGGGGCGCGGGTGGCGCGTCCCGAGCGGGGGCTGATGACCCGCCCGTCGCTGGACGAGGTGCTGGCCTACCGCCGCGAGATCGACCGCCGCATGATCGCCTTTCTGGGCGAGGGGCTGGACGATCCCCACGAGCGCTACCTGTTCGATCTGGGGTTGAACCATGACCAGCAGCACCAGGAACTGTTCCTGACGGACCTGCTGCACCTGATGGCCTGTTCGCCCCTGGAGCCGGCGGCCTACGGCGCCGAGCCGGGCGGCCCCGACGTCGTCCCGGCGGATCGGGGATGGACGGACTTCGACGGCGGCCTTGTGACGGCGGGTCACGCCGGCGCCGGGTTCGCCTTCGACAACGAGGGGCCGGCGCATCCGGTGATGCTGGCGCCGTTCCGCATCGCGCGGGCGCTGGTGACCAACGGCGACTGGCTCGCCTTCATGGCCGACGGGGGCTATCGGCGTCCGGAGCTGTGGCTGTCGGACGGCTGGGCGGCGGCGCAGGCTCACGGCTGGTCCGCGCCCGGCTACTGGCGCGGCGAGGGGCAGGACTGGCGCGTCTTCACCCTGGCCGGTCCGCAGGAGATCGACCCGCACGCGCCGGTGCGCCATGTCAGTTTCTACGAGGCCGACGCCTTCGCCCGCTGGGCCGGCAAGCGGCTGCCCACCGAGTTCGAATGGGAGCATGCGGCGGGGCGCGGCGCGCTGGACAACGCCTTCGACCGGGTCTGGCAGTGGACCGGCAGCGCCTATCTGCCCTATCCCGGCTTTCGCGCCACGGAGGGCACGGCGGCCGAGTACAACGGCAAGTTCATGGCCAACCAGATGGTGGCGCGCGGCGCCTCCCGGGCCACGGCGGCGGGCCATTCGCGCGTCACCTATCGCAATTTCTTCTATCCGCATCAGAGGTGGCAGTTCATGGGGCTGAGACTGGCCGAGGACGCGCCCGCGCGGCGGTCGCAGGAGCGCGACGAGCTGGAGCCGTTCGCCCGGGCCCTGGTCGAGGGGCTGTCCGCCGGCCCCAGGGCCATGTCGCCCAAATGGTTCTACGACGCCGCCGGGTCGCGCCTGTTCGAGGACATCACCCGCCTGCCGGAATATTATCCCACCCGCCAGGAGGCGGCCCTGCTGGCCGAGGTCTCGCCGCGGCTGGCCGCGGCCATGGGCGCGGATGCGGTGCTGGTGGAGTTCGGCAGCGGGGCGAGCGAAAAGACCGAGGTGCTTCTGGACGCCGCGCCGGGCGTCGCCGCCTATGTGCCCATCGACATCAGCGAGACGGCGCTCGAAGAGGCCGCGATCCGCATCCGGGCGCGGTATCCCCGGCTGGACGTGCGCCCTATGGCCGGCGATTTCCTGCACCCGTCGGCCTTGCCGGAGGGCCTGCCGGGCGGGCGTCGCGTCGGGTTCTTCCCCGGCTCCACCATCGGCAACCTGGACCCGGACGAGGCGCAGGCGTTCCTGAAGGACGCGCGCGCCATGCTGGGCGAGCGCGCCCTGTTCATCCTGGGCGTGGATCTGGTCAAGGACCCGGCCGTGCTGATCGCGGCCTACGATGACTCATCGGGGGTCACGGCCGCCTTCAACATGAATCTGCTGCGGCGGGCCAATGCGGAGGCCGATGCGGACTTCGACCTTTCGGCCTTCCGGCACCAGGCGCTCTGGAACGAGGAGGAGGCGCGCATCGAGATGCATCTGCGCGCCATGCAGGATCAGGTTGTGACGGTGTCGGGGCGGCGGTTCCGGTTCCGCGAGGGCGAGACCATCCACACGGAGAACTCGCGGAAGTTCACGCCCGACCGCGTGGCGGCCCTGGCGGAGTCGGCGGGATGGCGGGTGCGCGATCTGCACGTCAGCCCCGAGCCCAGCGTGGCGCTGGTGTTGCTCGGGGCCTGATCGGCCGGGTCAGCCCTGGTCGGTCTGCGCTGCGGCCTTGTCCGGCTTGCGGGCGCCGTGGGAGGCCTCGCCGCCCTTGCGTCCGGCCTGGGCGGCCAGGCTGCGGTCCTGCGAGAAGCTGCGCTTCTCGCTGGGCACGCTGGCGCCGCCCTTGCGGGCGATTTCGCGCTGGCGCTCGGGATCCATGGACGCGAAGCCGCGCTTGGATACGCCGGACGCGCGCGGGGTCTGTCCTTCAGCCATGTGGGGGCTCCTCTCGGTTCGCCTGACAGGCGTGCTTTGCTGTTGAAAACTGAACCCCGGCGCCCCGCCATGGTTCCGGTTGCGGATCGTAATTTGCGGGTCTTCAGTCGTGGGGGCGCGAGTCCCCGTCGTCGCCCCCGCCGGGCTCGAGGGGCGGCATTTCGGCGGGGGTGTCCGAGGGGTCCAGCTCCGGCCCCGGGGTGTTCCCGGGTTCGATCTCGGGCGACGGTCCGCCCGGAGGCGTGGGCTCGATATAGGTCATGCGGTCGGTCTCCTTTTCAGGAAACCAACGCGCCGCCCGCCCGCATGTTCACGGTCAAGCTGGAACCCCTCGGTCGGGCGCCGGTTGAAGGGGCTCCAGCCTCCAAGGAGATCGCCATGACCGACGTCACCGCCCGCACCGACACCACCGCCCCCGCCGGAGGCGCCGTGGATACGACCATGACGCCCCGCCCCGACATGGCGGCCGGCGCCTCTGCAGACGGCGCGGACGACACCTCGCCGCTGACCGCCCGCGTCGAACGGAGGCTGCGCGAAGGCCGCAGCTGGGCCGAGCAGCGGAGCCGGAGCGCCAGCGAAACCATTCGCGCCCATCCCCTGCGCAGCAGCCTCGGCGCGGTCGGCGTCGGCGTCGTGCTGGGCATGCTTCTGCGGCGCTAGGCGCGCTTCAGCGCCGCGTCCGACACGAACGGATTGGTCCGGCGCTCCTCGCCGAGCGTCGAGACCGGCCCGTGGCCGGGGGTGAAGGTGACGTCGTCCCCCAGCGGCCACAGCTTTGTGACCACCGAATTCAGCAGGGCCTGGTGGTCGCCGCGCGGGAAGTCGGTGCGGCCGATGGAGCCCTTGAACAGCACATCGCCCACCTGGGCGAACCGCGCCGCCCGGTTGAAGAAGATCACGTGGCCCGGCGTGTGGCCGGGGCAGTGGCGCACCTCCCAGACGGTTTCGCCCAGGGTCATCACATCGCCCTCGTCCAGCCACCGGTCGGTGTCGAAGGACCGCGCTTCGGGCATGCCGTACATCTGGCCCTGGGCCGCGAGGCCGTCGATGAGGAACTGATCCTCCCGGTGGGGCCCCTCGATGCGGACGCCGGACTTCTCCTTCATCTCGGCCGCGCCGCCCGCGTGGTCGATATGGCCGTGCGTGATCCAGATCTGGTCGAGGGTCAGACCGCGCCGTTTCACCTCGGCCAGGACCATGTCGACGCCGCCGCCGGGATCGATCACGGCGGCCCTGTTCGTCTTCGTGCACCAGACGACCGTGCAGTTCTGCTGCAGCGGGGTGACGGGGGCGATGAAGACGCCGATCGGGGAGGCGGGCTGGGTCATGCCGTCCAGATAGCCACCCGGGGCGCCAAACGAAACCCGGTCGTTGACCTGAACCGCCCTTGCCGACATAAGGGCGGGCTTCGAGGAGCCGCTTCCGCACGGGGCGGCCCTTTTCGCATTTTCCACCCGCGCGCGCTCGCTCCATAGCGCCGCCACAGAGCGTCAGACACGTCCATGCAAGTCGTCGAAAAGTCCGCCGAAGGTCTCAGCCGCGTGATCGCGGTGACCATCCCCGCTTCCGAGCTGAACGCCAAGCTGGACGCCAAGGCGGCCGAAGTCGCCCCGCAGATGAAGCTGAAAGGTTTCCGCCCCGGCAAGGTGCCGGTGTCGCACGTGCGCAAGACCTACGGCCGCGACCTGATGGGCGAGATCGTCAACGACGCCCTGAACCAGTCCAGCCAGAAGGCCCTGGACGACGCCAAGCTGCGCCCGGCCGCCCCGGCCGAGATGAAGCTGGTGTCCGACATGGACAAGGTGGTCGCGGGCCAGGAAGACCTGTCCTACGAGATGACGCTGGAAGTGATGCCGGACTTCAAGCCGGTGGATCCCAAGTCGCTGAAGCTGACCCGCCCGGTCTATGAGGCGTCCGACGCCGACCTGGACGAGGCGCTGAAGGAACTGGCCGGCCAGGCCAAGACCTATGAGGACAAGGGCGGCAAGGCCCCCAAGGCCGCCGAAGGCGACCAGCTGACCATCGACTTCGTCGGCAAGATCGACGGCGAGCCCTTCGAGGGCGGCTCGGCCGAGGACGCCGACCTGGTCATCGGTTCGAACCGCTTCATCCCGGGCTTCGAGGAGCAGCTGACCGGCGCCAAGGTGGGCGAGGAGAAGACCATCGAGGTCACCTTCCCCGAAAACTACCAGGCCGCGCATCTGGCCGGCAAGGCTGCGACCTTTGACGTCAAGGTCAAGGCCCTGAAGGCGCCCAAGGACAGCGAGATCGACGACGACTTCGCCAAGCGCCTGGGTCTGGAGTCGCTGGACAAGCTGAAAGAGCTGCTGCGCGACAACCTGAACCAGCAGTACAAGGGCGCCGCCCGCTTCAAGCTGAAGCGCGCCCTGCTGGACCAGCTGGACGAGCAACACGCCTTCGACCTGCCGCCCAAGATGGTCGAGGCCGAGTTCGAGGGGATCTGGCGCCAGGTGGAGGCCGACAAGGAAGCCGGCCGCCTGACCGAGGCCGACGCCAAGAAGTCGGACAAGAAGCTCAAGGAAGAGTACCGCAAGATCGCCGAGCGTCGCGTGCGTCTGGGCCTGGTGCTGGCCGAGATCGGCCGGGAGAACAACGTCACCGTGACGGACCAGGAGCTGAACAACGCCATCATCGCCGAGGCCCGCAACTATCCGGGACAGGAGCAGGCGGTGCTGAATTTCTATCGCCAGAACCCCAACGCCGCCGCGGGCATGCGCGCCCCGATCTACGAGGAGAAGGTCTGCGACCTGATCTTCGACCAGGCCGAGGTCAAGGACGAGCCCATCAGCAAGGAAGAGCTGCTGAAGGACGACGAGGAGTAGGCCTTTTCGGCCAGGATGTCTCTGCACAGCCCCCGGTGATCCGTCGCCGGGGGCTTTCGTTTGCCGGCAGGCGGATCGAAGGCCCGGGCGTCGGATATTGCGAAACTGTAATGTCGGGCGGCTGCTGATGTGTCGTAGGCTCACCCCTGGTCGCCGCCGGCTCCGGGAAACCCGTCATGACTCTCACGCCAGTCATCGCCGCCGTCCTGCTCGCAACGCAGCCCGTGCCGGACAGCAGCCCGCCCGAGGAAACGGGTCTGACCGTGTCCGAGGTCGAGAGCGTGACGATCTACGGCCGGGCGCTCGAAGAGGCGGCGGGAGCCTTTGTCGACCAGGTGACCGAGGTGCCTCGCGGCACCCGGCTGGCCCGTTGGAACCGGCCGGTCTGCATCAGCATCAGCAACATGCAGCCGCGCTACGCCCAGTACATCATCGACCGGATCGCGCTGACGGCGCTTGAGCTGGACATCGAGGTGGGCGAGCCGGGCTGCTCGCCCAACGTGATCATCTTCGCCACGGCCGATGGCAACGCCCTGGCGGAACGACTGGTGAGCGAGACGGGCTATGGATTCCGCCCGGCGGATCACAGCACGGACCTCGGTCGGCAGGCGCTGCGTGATTTTCAGACGACGGATCGGCCCGTCCGATGGTGGAATGTGGTCATGCCCGTCACCCTCGACACAGGGGACCGGGCCATCACGCTGCGGGGAGAGACGCAGCTGAACCCCGAGGTTCCGCTGGCGGTGCGGGTGCGTGACGGCTCGCGGCTGCGATCAAACATCCGCTATGACATGGCCTGGACCATCGTCATCGTGGACATGACCCGGGTGGGGGACGTCTCGCTGGCGGCGCTGGCGGACTATGTGGGGATGGTGTCCCTGGCCCAGGTGGACCCGCAGGCCGACGTGAGCAGCCAGGAGACGGTGCTGAATCTGTTCGCCGAGGGCCAGACCGGTTCGGGCCTGACCGGCTGGGACAGGGACTATCTGACCGCCCTGTACCGGGCGCCGAACGACCGGGCCGACGGCGGCCGGCAGCAGGACGGGGTGGAGCATTTCCTGGTCCGCGAACGGCGGCAGGCGAACGACGCCGAGGCAGCCCCCCGGGACGAGTGAGGCCCGGCCGCCGGCCGGCGGTCTGATCCCGCCCGTCCGCGCTCGAAACGACAGGCCCCGCCTTGCAAGCCGGGCCGGGGAACGCGATATCTGGATGCAACGATGCGCGACGCCTGAGTCGCGTACGCCCGCAGCTTCGAGAAGGCCTTCATGCGCGATCCGATCGACTACATCCAGAGCAACCTCGTTCCCATGGTGGTGGAGCAATCCAGCCGGGGCGAACGGGCCTTCGACATCTTTTCGCGTCTGCTGCGCGAGCGCATCATCTTCCTGACGGGGCCGTTCGACGACGGCATGGCCAGCCTGATCTGCGCCCAGCTTCTCTTCCTGGAGTCCGAGAACCCCAAGAAGGAAATCTCCATGTACATCAACAGCCCCGGCGGCATTGTGACCTCGGCGCTCGCGATCTACGACACCATGCAGTACATCAAGTCGCCGGTCTCGACCGTGTGCATGGGCATGGCCGCCTCGGCCGGATCGCTGATCCTGACGGCGGGCGCGGCGGGCCAGCGGGTGTCGCTGCCCAACGCCCGCATCATGGTGCACCAGCCCTCGGGCGGCTTCCGCGGCCAGGCCTCGGACATCGAGCGCCACGCCGAGGACATCGTCAAGACGAAGCGCCGCCTCAACGAAATCTACGTCCACCACACCGGCCGGACGTATGAGGAGGTCGAACGCACCCTGGATCGCGACCACTTCATGAGCGCCCAGGAAGCCCGGGACTGGGGTCTGGTGGATCACGTCTACGAGCAGCGTGAGGACGCCCCCGCCGACGACACCAAGAAGAGCTAGACTGCGTCGGTCGCGGTGGAGCCGCATGGCGGCTCCGCCGACGTTCGGGCGGACAGGCCGCGGACGGGCTGACCCGGCTGCGGCTCAGGGCCTGGCGGTGAAAACCCGGAAGCCCGGCCGCTCGGCGATGGCGAGCATCTCGGTGTCGCCGGAGGTGTCGCCGTAGGCGGCGGTCAGGCGGACGTCCTCGCCATAGGCCGTCTGGAGCCGGGTCACCTTCTCGCAGCCGCGGCAGTTTTCGCCGGCGAAGGCCCCGGTGATGCGGTCGTCGTGGTCGAAGGCCAGCTGCGTGCCCAGCAGGGCCTCGGCGCCCAGGCGGCGGGCAAAGGGCGCCACGGTGAGCTCGGGCGAGGCGGTGACGATGACGCGGTGCGCGCCCCGGGCGCCCCAGTCGTTCCAGCAGGCCAGGGCGTCCGGACGCATGAGGCGGCTCCACGCCTGCTCGGCGTAGGTTTCGGCCAGGCCCTTGAGGGTCTTGCGATCCACGCCGTCGAGGAATTCGGCCACCGCCGCAGCCTTGATGGCGCCCCGGTCCCTCGTGCGCAGGTAGGCGAGGGCGGCCGGGGTCAGGCGCGCCATGCCGAACAGGTAGCCCACCGCGCCCACGCGCCAGCGCAGGAAATCGGTGAAACTGTCCCTGACGGTCATGGTCCCGTCGAAATCAAAGGCGACAAGAGGCTGGCCCGGTGCGGGGCCCAGAACCTGGGGCTGGCGAAGTGGTGCAGGATTTCCCATCTGGGAATGACCGTAACGACCTTTCCCCCGCCTCGTCCATCCCGCGAAAAACCCGGCGTCGGTTCGCCTCGCCGGGGTTGTGATGGGCCTTCGGATGGGTGATTGTCATTTTTTGAAGACCTTCCGGCGCAGGATTTGCGAATCGTGACGGAAGGAGGCGCGCCCGGATCATTTCGGGACGCGAGAGTGAGAAGGCCGATGACCAAAGCCGCCAGTGGCGACGCCAAGAGCACCCTGTACTGCTCCTTCTGTGGGAAGAGCCAGCATGAGGTGCGCAAACTCATCGCCGGACCGACCGTGTTCATCTGTGATGAATGCGTGGAGCTCTGCATGGATATCATCCGCGAAGAGCACAAGATCGCCTTCGTGAAGTCCAAGGACGGCGTGCCCACGCCCAAGGAGATCCGCGAAGTCCTTGACGATTATGTGATCGGTCAGAGCCACGCCAAGAAGGTGCTGAGCGTCGCCGTCCACAACCACTACAAGCGCCTGAACCACGCCACCAAGAACAACGACGTGGAGCTGGCCAAGTCCAACATCATGCTGATCGGGCCCACCGGCTCGGGCAAGACGCTGCTGGCCCAGACGCTGGCGC
>JBALUZ010000117.1:0-8797 GCA_036963825.1 Brevundimonas sp. | reverse complement strand
GACGGTGATCAGCTTGGCGTGGCGGGCCACGGCCTCGTCCATGGCGTTGTCCAGCACCTCGGCGAACAGGTGGTGCAGGGCCCGCTCGTCGGTGCCGCCGATGTACATGCCGGGCCGCTTGCGCACCGGCTCCAGGCCTTCCAGCACCTCGATGGACGAGGCGGAATAGGCGCCCGCTGCCCCGCCCGTGGGAGCGGGATGCGTCTCCACCGGCGCGGCCACGGCCTCGGGCGCGGCGGGGGCCTGAACCTTCAGTTCGGGCTTGTCCGCCTTGGGGGCGGGCTCGGGGAGGTCGTCAAACAGGGAAGCGGGAGAAGTCATGCGTCAGTCTTGCCGCGATTCGGGGAGCGATCAGCTAAGCCTCGACGCCCGGGGTAGCAAGCGTCAGCGGCTCATAGTCCGGGTATGGGCGGGCAGGGGCCTCGCCGCCGGCCGCCTGGCGGGCGCGCGCCGTCGAGGCTCGTCGATCGCTTCGGGCGGCGTCAGGGGCGCGAAAGCCCGCGCCAGGACCACCATGAACAGCACCCACGGCAAGTCCTGGTGCCGCAGCAGCACGCTCTCCGACAGGCTCAGCAGCAGAAACGCAGCCAGGTAGCCGACGGCCCAGAAGCCCTCCTGACGGCCCGCCACCGGCAGACGCAGGAGACTGCCCATGACGCCGACCACCACCACGGCGCCCACCGACCACACCCCGATCCAGCCCAGCTGGATCAGCACCTCCAGCCAGCCCTGGTGCGCCGACGGCACGTCCCACTGGTTCTGGACGCGGATATAGTTGGCCGGGTCCGAGTGCAGACCCCAGAAGGCGGCGTAGCCGTAGCCGGTCAGGGGCCGCTGTTCGCTGAAGCGGCCGATGGCCTCCCAGATCTCGGTCCGTCCGGTCAGCGACGGATCCTTGCCCAGGGCCTCGAGAATGAACTCCGGCGCGGCCACAAGAATGCCGATCAGCGCCGCCACCGCCACCACGCCGGTCCAGACTCCCGCCACGGCCAGCGCAGGTCCGATCTTCCTCAGCACCCACAGCCCGCCGATCAGGCCGCAGGCCGCCATCAGGCACAGCAGGGCGGTCTTGGACTGGGTGCCGAGGATCATCAGGACGCAGAAGGGAAAGGCGACCATGGCCAGCCGGCGGTGCGGTCCCGGCGAAGCCAGCACGGCGGCGGCGGCCACTGCGCCCGCCACCATGACCCAGCCCATGGTGTTCTTTTCGTACCAGACGCCGCGCCAAAGCCCGGCGTTGACGTCCTGGTGGATGCCGATGGAGGGCAGGGCGAGCACGAAGACCAGGCTGAGCACCGCCAGGATCAGCGCCGTCTGGGTCAGCAGGATCGGCAGGCGGCGCCCCGGCCAGGCGGCGGCCAGATACACCGCGAAGAATGTGCTCATCACCAGGGCGATCACCCGCCGGATGGTGACGTCCGGCGCCAGCGACCAGTAGCGCGACGCATAGGCCAGCAGGGCCAGCAGAAGCAGCAGCAGCAGGGGGAACCACAGCCGGGCCATGGCCTCGTACCGGGACGCCATCAGACCCACGATCGCCACATAGGCCGGCAGCCAGGCCAGCCTCAGGATCGCCGAGTCCGCGCCGCCCCCGCTGGACGGCGCGAAGACAGGGCCCAGGATGGCGCCGGACAGCATGATCAGCAGTCCGATCGAGACCACGCGCTCCCACAGCGCCGGCTCGCTGTAGCCTGGCGGCGGCGTCCTGTGCGGCGGCAGTGAAGGCGACGGACTTTTCACACCGGGAGGATCGTTGCCCCGGATTAAGGATTTGCTCACTCCAGGGCCGGGGGAACTTCGCAAAGGACTGCTGGTTGTCGGGGGCAGTCAGTGGAGACCAAAAATGAAAGCTCTCAACCTCGTAACCCTGATCCTGGTGATCGTCGGCGGCGTGAACTGGGGCCTCGTCGGCGCCTTCCAGTTCGATCTGGTGGCGGCCCTGTTCGGCGAGCAGTCCGCCCTGTCGCGGCTCGTCTATGTTCTGGTCGGCCTGTCGGCGCTCTGGCAGATCATGCCGCTCAGTCGCGCCTTCTCCATGGGCGAGGTGCCGGCCGAGGCGGCCGTCCGACACTGATCCGGAGACCGGCCCGGGCGCCGCCCGGGCCGGTGATCAGGTCTTCTCCACGAAGGTGTCGATGACCTTCTTCTCGCCAGCCTTCTCGAAGTCCACCACCAGCTTGTTGCCCTCGATGGCGCGGATCGCGCCGTAGCCGAACTTCTGGTGGAACACGCGCTCGCCGCGCGCCCAGTTGGATGAGGCCTTGGGATCCGCCGTGGCGATCAGGCGGCCCTTGCCGTCGATGACGGCGTTGCGGGCCATGCGGTCGCGCGGCGTCGTGGAGGCGGTGAAGCTCTGGGCCCGCTTCCAGCCGGGGCTGGAGTAACCGGCGCCGAACACCGGCGTGTCGTCCCACCGGGATTTGGCTTCCTTCAGACCCGGCCCGGCGCCGTAGTAGCCGGTGTCCGACTCGGCCTGCACATGATCGATGGGCAGCTCATCCACGAAGCGGCTGGGCAGCTGGCTGGTCCAGCGCCCATAGACCAGACGATTGGCGGCGAAGCTGATGCGGGCGTCCTCACGGGCGCGGGTGACGCCCACATAGGCCAGGCGCCGTTCCTCCTCGAGACCCTTTTCGCCCTTCTCGTCGATGCTGCGCTGGGACGGGAACACCCCTTCCTCCCAGCCGGGCAGGAACACCAGCGGGAACTCCAGCCCCTTGGCGGCGTGCAGCGTCATGATCTGCACCGCGTCCTCGCCCGCGCCCCGGTCCAGATCCATGACCAGAGAGACGTGCTCCAGATAGGCCTGCAGGCTGTCGAACGCCTGCATGGACTGGGTCAGCTCCTTGAGGTTGTCCAGCCGCGTCTGCCCGCTGGCCCGGTCGGCGCGCTGCATGTCGGTGTAGCCGCTTTCCTCCAGGATGGTCTCGGTCAGCTCCCAGTAGGGCAGGGTGGCCGCCATGGCCCGCCAGCGGTCCAGATCGCGCACGAAATTGGACAGGGCCGTGCGGGTGCGGGCCTGAAGCTCGTCCGTGTTGATCAGGCCGCGCACGGCGGTCAGGGCGGACAGGTTGTGCTGGCGGGCGATGGCCAGAATCTTCTGGACCGAGGTGTCGCCGATCCCGCGCTTGGGCGTGTTGACGATGCGCTCGAACGCCAGGTCGTCATCCTCGGACTGGATCAGCCGCAGATAGGCGTGGGCGTCGCGGATCTCGGCCCGCTCGAAGAAGCGCGGACCGCCCACGACGGTGTAGGGGATGGCCAGCAGGACGAAGCGCTCCTCGAACGCCCGCATCTGGAACGAGGCGCGCACCAGAATGGCGATGTCGCTGTATTTGCGGCCCGCGCGGCGCTGGCTCTCGATCTCGTCGGCGATCAGGCGGCTTTCCGCCTCGCCGTCCCAGACGCCCTGGACCCGCACCTTCTCGCCGCCGTCCGCCTCGGTCCACAGGGTCTTGCCCAGACGCCCCTTGTTGGCCTCGATCAGGCCCGAGGCGGCCCCCAGGATGTGCGAGGTGGAGCGATAGTTCCGCTCCAGCCGGATCACCTTCGCGCCCGGAAAGTCGCGCTCAAACCGCAGGATGTTGTCCACCTCGGCGCCGCGCCAGCCATAGATGGACTGGTCGTCATCGCCCACGCAGCAGACGTTGCCGGTGGAGGACGACAGCAGCCGCAGCCACAGGTACTGGGCCACGTTGGTGTCCTGGTACTCGTCCACCAGAATGTATTTGAAGCGCCGCCGGTACTCCTCGGCCAGGTCCGGGTTCTTGCCCAGAATGGTCAGGTTGTGCAGCAGCAGGTCGCCGAAGTCGCAGGCGTTCAACGAGACCAGCCGCGCCTGATAGGCGGCGTAGAGCCCCTTGCCCTTGCCGTTGGCGAAGTCCTCGCCCGCCGGCAGGGTGTCCGGCGTCCAGCCGCGGTTCTTCCAGTGATCGATCATCCCGGACAGGGACCGGGGCGTCCACCGCTTGGTGTCGATGTTGGCCGCTTCCAGCAGCTGCTTCAGCACCCGTTCCTGGTCGTCCATGTCCAGGATGGTGAAGGTGGACTTCAGGCCCACCAGCTCCGCATGGCGGCGCAGGATCTGGGCGGCCACGCTGTGGAAGGTGCCCAGCCAGCGCAGGCCCTCGGCCGACGGGCCGATCAGGTGGGTGATCCGCTCGCGCATCTCGCGGGCGGCCTTGTTGGTGAAGGTGACGACCAGCAGCTCCCACGGCCGCGCCTTGCCGGCGGCCAGGATGTGCGCCAGTCGCGTGGTCAGGACCCGCGTCTTGCCGGTGCCCGCGCCGGCCAGCACCAGCACCGGGCCTTCGGTGGTCTCCACCGCCAGCCGCTGCTCGGGATTGAGTCCGGCCATGTAGTCGCCGGTCCCCTGCGAGGCGCCCTCGGGCGGCCGGGCGCGGGCCAGGTCGGAAATGCGGGGAGACGGAAGATCGGTCACGAAACGGAAGGCTGCCTGATGCGGATTCGAGAGGAGGAGAACATAAGTAGCACGCCCCCTCGCGCCAATGCGACCGCCGGGAACCGCCAAGCCTGGATTCCGTTTCGGCTGCATCAGAAAACAACCGGAGGATTCGAGCATGGCGGAAGACGGCAAGGGAGGCGGCAACGCAGGGCTGGCGTTCATCGTCGGCGGACTGGTCATTGTGGTGATCATCATCGCCTGGTTCCTGTTCGCGGGCGGCGGCATGCCGACCGGCGAGAAGGACGTGGACATCGACGTCAGCATGCCCGAGGCGCCCGCTGCGCCCGCCGGCGAATAGGGAGCGCGCCGGATGACCGACCCCAACCTGCCCCCGGCCTCGACCCCGCCGCCGGAAGAGCCCCGGTCCCAGACCACCATCCACAACAATGCGCCCCCGGCCCAGCGATCGGGCGGCGGCGGCAGCTGGCTGATCTTCGTGGTCGGCGGGCTGGTGGTGCTGGTGGCGATCCTGGCCTGGGTGTTCTGGTCCGGCGGCGCCGTGACCCCCACGCCCGAGGATCGGGACGTGGACATCAGCATCGAGGCGCCCGACCTGCCGGACATGCCCGAGCCCCCGGCCAATCCGCTGCCGGACGCGCCGGCCCCGGAACCGGCCCCCGCCCCGGCGGAATAGGCTGAAACGGAAAACGCCCGGTCCCTGCGGCCGGGGCGTCTTTCTATGGTCTGACCGGATGCCGCCCGCGCCAGTCCAGCGCCGTCAGGCGGCAGGCCGAGGCCAGCGGCCGCCGTCCCCGGCTCGCATCGATGCGCGCCACCAGCCCGGCGGCGGTGAGGCCGTCGTGGGCCGCGATCTCGTCCAGCACGGCCCAGAACTCCGGCTCCAGCGCCACCGAGGTGGCGTGGCCGGCCAGCAGGACGGAGCGCTTCTTCAGCGTCGACACCAGCAAACCCTCGTCGGGAGACGCCCCGGCGGCCTCGGCGCCCGGGAGTCCGGCGCACGATCGAGTCTCCTTCGCGTCACTCTAGCGGCAACCGGACGCCGGATACATTCCGGTTCCGCTTGTGATGGGACGCGGCGGGGCAGGGGTGTTATCGGGGCGTCCCGTCTCCCCGAACCGCCGAGATCGCCCTTCGTGTCCCGTCCTGTCGCCCTCGCCTGCGTCCTGATCTGCGCCCTCATCTGGGGCACGACCTGGTACGCCATCACCCTGCAGCTGGGCACGGTCGATCCCGTGGCCTCCGTGACCTATCGCTTCGGCCTGGCCGCGGCGGTGATCTCTGCGGGGTGCCTCATGACCGGCCGCTCCCTGAAGATGAACCGGGGCCAGCATCTGGCGCTGATGGGCCAGGGGCTGTTCGTCTTCACCATCGGCTACGCCTTCGTCTACTGGGCCGAGGAGCGGGTGGCCTCGGCCGTGGTGGCGGTGATCTTCGCCGCCCTGGCCTTCCTCAACCTGGTGCTGTTCCGCGTGGTGGCGCGCCAGAAGGCCGCGCCCCTGGCCTGGGCCGGCGCCGGCCTGGGCATCCTGGGCGTGGGCGTGCTGTTCGCGTCGGAGCTGCTGCGCGCCGGCATGGACCAGCGGGCCATGATCGGCCTGACCTTCGCCCTGATCGCCGTCAGCGCCTCGGCGGTGGGCAATGTCTTCGCCTGGAAGGTCCAGACCGCCGCCGCCCCGGTCATTCCCGCCACCGCCTGGGCCATGGCCTACGGCACGGCGTCCCTGGCCCTGTTCGGCCTCGCCACCGGGGTGGAGTGGGCGTTCGAGGTCACGCCCCGCTACATGCTGTCCCTGCTGCACCTGTCCCTGCTGGGTTCGGTGGTGGCGTTCCTGCTGTACTTCACCCTGGCCCGCGCGCGGGGCTACGCCCTGGCGTCCTACATCTCGGCCCTGACGCCGCCGGTGGCCATGCTGGTGTCGGTGCTGTTCGAGGGCGCCACCTTCGGCCTCGCCGCCTTCGCCGGCCTGGCCCTGGTGCTGGCCGGCCAGATGCTGCTGATCAAGGCGCCGCGCGTGTCCGCCGCCTAATCATCGTCGCGTCTGGCCCCGTCCAGATCGCGCTTCAGCCGCTCGGCCTCGATCCGCGCCGCGTCCTTCTGGCCCTTCGTGCGCCCGAACGCGGCCCGGTTGGCGGCGGCCGTCGCCTTCGCCTCGGCCCGCGCCCGATCCTTGCGCGCCTTGTTCAGATTGATGATCTCGCCCGCCACTCCAGCCCTCAGCCCGGCGCGATCATCTTCTCGGGCCGCACCCATTCGTCGAACTCTTCATTGGTCAGATAGCCGCCGCCGACGGCCTCCTCGCGCAGGGTGGTGCCGTTCTTGTGCGCGGTCTTGGCGATCTTGGCGCAGGCGTCATAGCCCAGCTTCGCGTTCAGGGCGGTGACCAGCATCAGGCTGTTCTCCACGCCCTTGCGGATATTGTCCCGGCGCGGCTCGATGCCCACCACGCAGTTGTCGGTGAAGCTGACCGCCGCGTCGGCCATCAGGCGCACCGATTGCAGGAAGTTGTAGGCCATCACCGGGTTGAACACGTTCAGCTCGAAATGCCCCTGCGAGCCGGCGAAGGTGATCGCGGCGTGGTTGCCGAACACCTGCACGCACACCTGGGTCAGGGCCTCGCACTGGGTCGGGTTGACCTTGCCCGGCATGATGGAGCTGCCCGGCTCGTTCTCGGGCAGGGCCAGTTCGCCCAGGCCGGCCCGGGGGCCGGAGCCCAGGAAGCGGATGTCGTTGGCGATCTTGAACAGGCTGGCGGCCACCGTGTTGATGGCGCCGTGGCTCATGACCATGGCGTCGTGGGCGGCCAGGGCCTCGAACTTGTTGGGGGCGGTGGTGAAGGGCAGGCCGGTGATCTGGGCGATCTTGTCCGCCACGCCTTCGGCGAAGCCGACAGGCGCGTTCAGCCCGGTCCCGACGGCGGTGCCGCCCTGGGCCAGCTGCATCAGGTCGGGCAGGGTGCTCTCGATGCGCTCGATGCCCTTGGTCACCTGTTGCACATAGCCGCTGAACTCCTGGCCCAGGGTCAGGGGCGTGGCGTCCTGGGTGTGGGTGCGGCCGATCTTGATGATGTCCTTCCACGCCACGGCCTTGTCGTTCAGGGCGTTGCGCAGGGTCTGAAGCGCCGGGATCAGGCGGTGAACCACTTCCTCGGCGCAGGCCACGTGCATGGCCGTGGGATAGGTGTCGTTGGACGACTGGCTCATGTTGACGTGGTCGTTGGGATGGACCGGCTTTTTCGAGCCCATCTCGCCGCCCAGGATTTCGATGGCGCGGTTACTGATCACCTCATTGGCGTTCATGTTGGACTGGGTGCCCGAGCCCGTCTGCCAGACCACCAGCGGGAAATGGTCGTTCAGCTTGCCCTCGATCACCTCATTGGCGGCCTGGACGATGGCCGCGCCCAGATCCTTGTCCAGCCGGCCCAGCGCCATGTTGGTCTCGGCGGCGCCCCGCTTGACGATTCCCAGCGCGCGCACGATCGGCAGGGGCTGCTTCTCCCAGCCGATCCTGAAATTGCCCAGCGACCGCTGCGCCTGGGCCCCCCAGTAGCGGTCCGCCTGAACCTCGATGGGGCCGAAGGTGTCGGATTCTGTCCGGGTCTTGGTCATGATGCGCTCGTGTTCAGGCGTGGGAAGGATGGCGGAACCGCCGTTGCGATTAATCCCTGAGGGGCCGCAGGGCAACGTTCCGGATTGGTCTGCTTGAACCCGCCCGTCCGCCGTGGCTTGTCGGCGGGCAGGGGGAGCGCATGCCGACTGGGCGGTCAAACGGACGATCCATCGCGCTGGACGGGATGCGAGGGTTGGCGGTCGCGGGCATGATCGTTGTGGTCAGCCCCGGCGCCTGGGCCCACGTCCACCCGCTCCTGCGCCACGCCGCCTGGCATGGCTGGACCCCGGCGGACATGGTTTTCCCGGCGTTCCTGTTCTGCGTCGGCGTGGCGCTGGGCCTGCCGTTCCTGCGCGCCGACGCGGTGAGGCCGTCGCGGACGGTCTGGCTGAAGGTGCTGCGGCGCGCGGCCCTGCTGGTGGCCATCGGCCTGGCCCTGAACAGCCTTCCGGACCTGGATCCTGCGCACCTGCGGATTCCCGGCATCCTCCAGCGCATCGCGGTCTGCTACCTGCTGGCCTTCATGATCTGCGTCGTCGCCCTGCGCGACGGCCGTTTCAGGACCGGCTGGATCGTCGGCGCAGCCCTCGTTCTGCTGTTGGCCTACGGTCTCATCCTGACCATTGCGCCGACGCCGGGATTCGGCGCGGGTCGCCTCGATCCGGTCGGCGCCTTCCCCGCGTGGCTGGACCGCACGGTGTTCACCCCGGACCATCTCTGGCGCTACGGGACCGCAGACGGCTTCGGCGTCGTCTATGACCCGG
>JBALUZ010000116.1:0-8836 GCA_036963825.1 Brevundimonas sp. | reverse complement strand
ACGTTGTCGTCGGCCATGCCGTGCAACAGCAGCAGCCGCCCGGTCAGCTGGTCCAGCTGAT
Source organism: Brevundimonas sp. (assembly GCA_036963825.1). Taxonomy (GTDB): domain Bacteria; phylum Pseudomonadota; class Alphaproteobacteria; order Caulobacterales; family Caulobacteraceae; genus Brevundimonas. The sequence continues at coordinate 8,775 of JBALUZ010000116.1, read as the reverse complement.
CCACCACGTCCGAGGCCGCATAGCCGTCCGGATTGTCCTCGGGCGTCGACATGAACCGTTCGGTGTAGTGGGTGTCGTACAGGCTCCAGTCCGTCACCGGCGCGCCCGAGATGGCCGAGGCCAGGCCCATCTCCGGCTCGGTCAGCATGTGCAGGGTCATGAACCCGCCGTAGCTCCAGCCCATGGCCGCGATGCGGTCCGCGTCGATGAAGGGCAGGCTGCGCAGATAGTTCGCCCCGACCACCTGATCCTCGATCTCCACCGTGCCCATGCGCCGGTAAAGCGCGCGCTTGAAGGCGGCGGACCGATAACCCTCGCCCCGGTTGTCGACGCGGAAGACCACGTAGCCTGCCTCATTCAGCAGACGCGTGGTCAGGGGCTGCCAGCTGCGGCGCACGCCCCCGCCGGAGGGCCCGCCGTAGACCTGGAGCACCGCCGGATAGCGCCGTGACGGATCGAAATCCTGGGGCGTGGTCATCTGCCAGACCAGCGTCTGACCGTCCGCTGTCTCCAGCGTCCCGTAGTCCGGGGTGCGGTGGCGCGCGAGATAGGGGTGATAGGGATGATCCTCGCCCAGCCGGTTCTCCTCGATCCAGCGGATGAAGGTCCCGTCGGCCCTGTAGAGCCCGCTCTGCGAAGGCGTCGTCGGATCGGAATAGGTTCCCACGAAGGCCGTGGCCGGCCCGTTCATGCTCACGCTCCACCAGCCGCCGTCGGACGTGACGGGCGTCAGCGCGCCGCCATCCAGGGTAGTGCGCCACAGGCGCTGTTCGATGGGCAACTCGCGGGCCCCGCCGTCCGCGATCTCGAACGTGGCGGTGAAGAAGACCTCGCCGGTTTCCTCGTTGATTCCATCCAGGGAGTGGACCGCCCAGTCGCCGTCGGTGATCTGTCGCACCAGCGTCCCGTCGGCCTCATAGAGATACAGATGCCGCCAGCCGTTTTCCTCGCTCGACCAGACGAAGCGGCCGTCCGCCAGCGCGCGGAAGTCGTGGGTCAGGCCGACCCAGGCGTCGTCGGTCTGGGTGACGATCACCCGGCTCTCGCCCGTGGCCGGATCCACGGCCAGCAGGTCCAGGGTCTGCTGATCCCGCGACTGACGCTGCACATACAGCGTGCCGCCGTCCGCCGACCAGTTCACGCGGGCCAGGTAGATGTCGTCGTTTTCGCCCAGATCCACCTCGATCCGCTGGCCCGAGGCCACATCGTGGATGAACAGGTCGACCACGGCGTTGGGTCGCCCGGCGCGGGGATAGCGCTGCTCGACCGTAGTGGCGCCGCCGCCCTGGATGTCCAGGCGCGGGATCACGTCCACCGGGCTTTCGTCCACCCGGGTCAGGGCGATGCGGCGCTCGTCCGGGCTCCACCAGTAGCCGGTGTCCCGGTCCATCTCCTCCTGGGCGATGAACTCGGCCGTGGCCCAGGTGATCAGGCCGTCGCCGTCGGTGGTGACGGCGCGCTCCTCGCCGCCGGCCAGCGGCTGGATGTACAGGTTCTGGTCGCGCACCCAGGACGCCCATGTGCCCTGCGGCGACACCTTGGCGTCGATCTCGTCGCCCTCGGTCTCTGTCAGGCGGCGGACCTCGCCGCCCCGGTCAGCCAGGAAGATGTCGCCTTCCAGCGGGGCCAGGATGTAGCGGCCCTGTTCGTCCCAGGAATACTCCACCACCCCCCGCTGACTGATGCGCATGCGCTCGCGCCGCGCGATCTCGGCCTCGGACAGTTCGCCGGCGTCGGGAACCAGCGCCCGGGCGTCGATCAGCTTGTAGGGTTCGCCCTCGCCGGTGGGCGCGGCCCACAGGTCCAGCGTGTTCACGTCGTCTTCCCTGGCTCGGAGGAAGGCCACCAGCTCCCCGTCGGGCGACAGGGTGACCCCGCGGGCCACCGGGCCGTTCAGGCTGGGGTCGGCGAAGACGCGCTCGGGCGTCAGAACCGGCGCGGCCGCGTCGATGGACTGGGCGAGGGCGGCCTGGGGAAAAAGGGACGGGGCGATAAGCAGGCTCGAGGCCAGAAGCAGGGTGCGCATGGCGGCCAAGCTAGCGGCTTGGCGTCCCGTGACAACTCTTTCCGCGCGCTTGCGAAATAAGCAGGGGTATCGGCCTCCCGCAGAAAATGTCGCGCCCGCGAACCTTTCGCACGTGGGCCGAAGGGCTTAAGTCGAAGCCGATGACCGACACCCTCGCCCTCGCCGCAAAGCCCGCCAAGCCCAGCCCGTATCACGAGGCCGAGGTGCTGTGGGTGAAACACTGGACCGACCAGCTGTTCAGCTTCGGCCTGTCGCGCGCCGAGGATTTCCGCTTCCGCTCCGGCGAGTTCGTGATGATCGGCCTGCCCACCGAGGCAGGCAAGCCGCTGGTGCGCGCCTATTCGGTGGCCAGCCCCTTCTGGGCCGAGGAGCTGGAGTTCTTCTCCATCAAGGTGGCCGACGGCCCCCTCACCTCGCGGCTGCAGAAGATCCAGCCCGGCGATACGGTTCTGGTGGGCAAGAAGCCCACGGGCACCCTGGTGCTGGACGCCCTGACCGGCGGCGAGCGGCTGCATCTGATCGGCACGGGCACGGGCCTGGCGCCCTGGCTGTCGGTGGCGCGCGAGCCCGAGACCTATTCCCGCTTCGGCCGGGTGATCGTGAGCCACACGGTGCGCAAGGCCGGGGATCTGGCCTATCGCGATTTCTTCGAGGGCGGCATCCACGAGGATCCGCTGATCGGCGACGAGGCGAAGGCCCAGCTGACCTATTATCCCACGGTGACGCGCGAGCCGTTCCACAACGCCGGCCGCATCACCGACCGCATCCGTTCGGGCGACTATTTCCGCGATCTGGGCCTCGAGGAAGGCTTCGATCCGGCGAAGGACCGCGTCATGCTGTGCGGCTCCATGGCCATGATCAAGGAGACGGCCGGGCTGCTGGAAGGCTACGGCCTGAAGGAGGGCTCCAACGCCGAGCCGGGCGATTTCGTGCTGGAACGGGCCTTCGTCGGCTGACCGGGCCTGGCGGGCGCGGCGCCCTCCCCTTGAGCCTGATCGGTTGAGGTGAAATCGCTTCGCGATTCGCCGATGCCGTGAATCAGGCTCCAGAAAAAAGCGGGAGCATGATTCACGCTCCTGTCGGAACCGTACGGCGGTTCCGTCCGAAACGATCATGCTCTAAAGCCGGGGCCATGACCGCGCCGAACTCCGTTGCCATCGACCCCCGCGTTCCGCCCGAGGCCTGCGCCGACATGAGCCAGGTGCGCGAGGGCGTCGACGCCCTCGACCGCGCCCTGGTCACCCTTCTGGCCGAGCGGCAGCGCTACATGGAGGCCGCCGCCCGCATCAAGCCCAGCCGGGACGTGGTCCACGACGACTGGCGCATCGAGGACGTGGTGGCCAAGGTGCTGGCCGCCTCGCAAGGCGCCGGCCTGTCCCCCGCCATCGCCGAGCCCGTCTGGCGCGCCCTGATCGCCCAGTGCATCGCCCACGAGTTCGGGGCCTGGGATCGGACGCGCGGCTAGTCCAGCATCCGCTCCAGCGTCGCCAGCTCATCCGCCTCTTTCGCGGGCTTGTCCCAGCGGATGCGGCTGATGCGGGGAAAGCGCATGGCGACGCCGGACTTGTGGCGCTTCGACCGCTGCAGCCCCTCGAACGCCACCTCCAGCACCAGGCCGAACTCGCGGTCCGCCCGCACGGCGCGCACGGGGCCGAAGCGATCGGTGGTGTGGTCCCGCACGAACTTGTCCAGTTGGCGCAGCTCCTCGTCGGTGAAGCCGAAATAGGCCTTGCCCACGGGGGTCAGCCCATGGGCGCCGTCGGCGTCCTCGACCCAGACGCCGAAGGTGAAGTCGGAATAGAAGCTGGAGCGCTTGCCGTGCCCGCGCTGGGCGTACATCAGCACAGCATCGATCAGGTGGGGATCGCGCTTCCACTTGAACCACGGCCCCCTGGGCCGCCCGGCCTCATAGACGCTATCCAGCCGCTTCAGCATCAGCCCCTCGGCGATGGCGGGATCGCCCGGCGGCGGCGCCAGACGCAGGGCGGCCAGCTCGTCCCACGTCCCGAACGGCTGGATCGGCGACAGGTCGATGCGGTCCGAAGCGGCCGCCGCGACGAACGCCTCCAGCCGCGCCCGGCGCTCGCTGAACGGCAGGCTGCGCAGGTCCTCGCCCCCGGCCGCCAGCAGATCATAGGCGCGCACCCCCGCCGGGTTGGCGGCGATCAGCCTGGGGTCCACCGTCTTGCGGTTCAGCCGCTGCTGCAGATCGCCGAACGACGCGACCTGTCCATCGCGCATGACGAGCAGCTCCCCGTCGATCACGCCCTCATAGGTCAGGGCCTCCAGCACGTCCGGAAAGGCGCCGGAGATGTCCTCGCCCGTGCGGCTGTACAGCCGCTTCACCCCGCCCTCGGACACCGCCTGGACGCGGATGCCGTCCCATTTCCATTCGGCGGCGTAGGCGGCCGGGTCCAGCTTCGGCAGGTCGCTCGCCTCGTCCAGCGGCTGGGCCAGCATGACCGGGCGAAAGCGGCCGTGGGCATCGGCGGAGGGGCGCCCGGCCTTGCCCTCCAGCCAGGCGAACAGGTCGGCGTAGGGCGGTTCCTGGGCGTGCCAGACCTCCTGGATGTCGGCCACCTCGACCCCGCCGAAATCCGCCGCCGCCTGCCACGCCAGCCGCGCCGAGACGCCCACCCGCAGGCCGCCGGTCAGCAATTTGAGCAGGGCCCAGCGCCCGTCGGCGTCCAGGGCGTCCAGCCAGCCCTCCAGCAGCCTCTGCACCTCGCCCCGCTTGGCGTGGGTCAGGGCGTCGATGACCTCGGACAGCTCCGGCTCGCGGTTGGCCCCGTGCCGCGCCGGCCAGATCAGGGCGACCGTTTCGGCCAGATCGCCCACATAGTCATAGGACAGGCGGAACAGCTCCGGATCGACCCGCCCCTCCACCGCCTGACGGATCATGGCGGGCTTGGCGGCCCTGAACGACAGGGCCCCGGTCAGGGCCGCAAGCGCCCAGCCCCGGTCCGGATCCGGGGCATCGGCCAGATGGTCGCGCATCAGGGTCAGCTTGGCGTTGCGCGAGGCGGTCATGGACAGCCGGTCCAGCAGGGTGGCGAAGGCGCGCATCAGGCCTCGCCCTCCCCGCCGCCCGGCGCCTCGTCGTCCTCGTCCTCATAGCCCACCAGATGCAGGGCGCGGGCGCTCAGGCCGTTCAGTTCGGCCCAGCGGCACAGGGCGTCCTCCCGCCCGTGGGTGATCCAGACCTGATCCGGCGACAGCTCGGTCAGGGTGTCGGTCAGCTCGTCCCAGTCGGCGTGGTCCGACAGGATCAGCGGCAGCTCCACGCCCCGCTGCCGGGCGCGGGCCCGCACCCGCATCCAGCCCGAGGCGAAGGCCGTGACCGGATCGGGAAAGCGGCGGCTCCACCGGTCCGCGATGGCCGAGGGCGGCGACACCACGATCTTTCCCGCGAAATCCGCCTTCGATCCGGTGGCGGGCGCCAGCGGCCCCAGATCGACGCCGAAGTGTTCGTAGAGCCGGTTCAGCCGCTCCAGCGCGCCGTGCACATGGATGGTCTCGTCATAGCCCGCCTCGCGCAGCAGCCGGATCACCCGCTGCGCCTTGCCGAGGGCGTAGGCTCCGACCAGATGCGCCCGGTCGGGGAACTGCGTCACAGACTTGAGCAGATGGCCGATCTCGCCCGCGTCAGGCGGGTGGCGGAACACAGGCAATCCAAAAGTGGCTTCGGTGATGAAGACGTCGCAGGGCGTCGGCTCGAACAGGGCGCAGGTGGGGTCGCGCCGCCGCTTGTAGTCGCCGGACGCCACCACGGTCAGGCCGCGATGGCTCAGCACCGCCTGGGCCGAGCCCAGCACGTGGCCGGCGGGGGCGAAGCGCACCGACACGCCGTTGACTGCGGTCGTCTCGCCGTAGGCCAGGCCCTGGGTCCGCCCCGCGAAATCCTTGCCGTAGCGCTCGCCCATGATGGCCAGGGTTTCGGGGGTGGCCAGCACCGACCCGTGCCCCGCCCGCGCATGGTCGGCGTGGCCATGGGTGATGACGGCCCGATCCACCGGCCATGGCGGGTCGATGTAGAAATCGCCCGGTTCGCACCACAGGCCTTTGGGCGTGGGGCGCAGCAGGGCTTCGGGCTTCAGGGCGGAGGGCGGCATGGCGTGAGCATAAGGCTATTCGGAAGATGACGTTCCCCGACCACTTCTTGCGGGGGGAGAAGGAAAGGAGATTCAGTGGACCAGCATCCGCCCGGCGCCCACGTCCAGGATCAGGCGGTCGTCGCGGAACAGGCCCATGCCCGCCAGCACCGCCGGCACGCCCGGCAGGGCGCTGCGCGGATAGGCGTGGACCTCCACGTCTTCATAGAGGCGGTCGCCGAGGGTCAGGGTGCGCGCCGTCACCACCTGACCCGCCAGCACGCCGCCCAGGACGATGCTGGACGAGTCGCGGGCCTCGCGGCCGTCCAGCAGACCGGCGGCCTCGGCGGTCTCCATGTTCAGGCTCAGGGCGGGCGAGGCGCCGGTGTCCACCACCGCCTCCAGCACCGCGCCCTCCACCGACACCCGGGTCATCAGCGCCCGGCCCTCGCGCACGGCGGGCAGCACTTGCGCGCCCGGCGGAGCCACCGCCGCCTCGTCCCGGCCGAAGCGCAGACGGCGGCGCGGAAAGTCGATGTCCAGCGCCATGCGGCTGAGCACGTCATAGCCCAGGATCAGACGGGTGTTCAGGCCGCTGGCCGCCAGCGGACCCAGGTCCAGCACACCGGCCGTCAGCCCCTTCAGGGTCATCCAGCCCAGCCGCACGTCCGCATTGACCGCATGGCCCAGCTGCGCCCCGCCGCCCAGGCCATAGGCGATCTGGGGCGGGCTGAGGCGGCGCGGCAGGTCCAGCGCCCCGGCGAGGGAGGCGTCCACCACCGACCTCTGGGCGCCGCTGTCGATCAGGGCGTCCACCGCGGTGCCGCCGATCATGGCCCGGGTCGAGACGAACAGGCGCTGCTCCGTGGCGAAGGCCAGCCAGCCGCTGGTCCCGTCCTCGGCGAATTCCACCGACGGTCCCGGCCAGAACAGGTTCTCCCGCGCCCACCACGCCGCCGCCCCGCCCAGGCCGAGCAGGCCCAGGCTGGTCAGGAGGGAGCGGCGCGACCGACCGCGCGGGCGGGAGGAGGAATCGGGCATGGTCAGCCAACGTAGCGCTTATCGGCGCGTTCCGCGCTGCGGCGCGGCGTCCGGGCGGGTCAGCGGCTCTTCTTCTTCACCCACATGGCGGCGTCGGCCTCGGCCAGCCAGGTTTCGGCGTCGGGCTGGCCGGCATAGGCGCGCACGCCGAACGAGCCGCCCAGGGGCACCCGCTGGCCGTCCCATTCGAACCCGTCGGCGTTGAGGGCCTCCAGCAGGCGGCGGGCCTTGTCGCGGCCTTCCTCGGCGCCGGCGTTCAGCAGCAGCAGGGCGAACTCGTCGCCGCCCAGGCGGCCCACGGCGTCGCTTTCCCGCAGATTGGCCAGCATCAGTTCGGCCACCCGCTTCAGCGCCGCATCCCCCGCCGGATGGCCCAGCGTGTCGTTCACGCCCTTGAATCCATCCAGGTCCAGATACAGCAGCACCGCCGGCACGTCGTGGCGGCGGCAATAGGCGAGGGTCCGGTGCAGGGCGTCCATGAAGCCGCGCCGGTTCAGGGCGGGGGTCAGGACGTCGCGGTCCGCCGCCGCCTCGGCCGCCTCGGCGCGGGCGCGCAGGGCCTCGACCTCGGCGCGCAGACGCCGCAGCTCGCCCTCCAGGTCGATCGCGAGCGCGCCGCTCACCGGACCCTGACCACGTCGGACACTCCCGAACTCCCGCCCGGGGGCGCGACTCACCCCCGTTTCACACGCCGATGCTAGAGCCTGATCGCTTTAGGGCAAGCGCGCGCCGCGCTTCCCCCTGAAGCGTGAATCAGGCTCCAGATTAAAGCGGGGATCAAGATTCACGATTCAGGCGAGATTGCCTGAATCGATCTTGATCCCGGCGCACCCGGTTGCTCGCGCAACGTCGGTCCTATAAGCCCGCTCTTTCCTTGACGCCGGAGGGTTCATGGACCGCTCGACGCCCCAGGTCGCCATCGTGATGGGCAGCCGCTCGGACTGGCCCACCATGAAGTGCGCCGCCGATGCGCTGGATGCGCTGGATGTGGCCTGGGAGGCGCGGGTCGTCTCGGCCCACCGCACCCCGGACCGGCTGGTCGCCTTTTCGCGCGGCGCCAAAGGCGAGGGCTTCAAGGTCATCATCGCGGGCGCAGGCGGCGCGGCCCACCTGCCGGGCATGGTCGCCGCCATGACCGAGCTGCCGGTGCTGGGCGTGCCAGTGAAGTCAAAGGCGCTGAAGGGGCTCGATTCCCTGCTGTCCATCGTCCAGATGCCCGGCGGCGTGCCCGTGGGCACCCTGGCCATAGGCGAGGCGGGGGCCACCAACGCCGGCCTGCTGGCCGCCCAGATCCTGGCCCTGTCGGACGAGGCCCTGGCGGATCGACTGGCGAAGTGGCGCGCGGACCTGACCGACTCCGTGGCCGACACCGTCGAGGACTGACTTGGCCCGCTTTCCCCTCGCTCCCGGATCCAGCATCGGCATTCTCGGCGGCGGCCAGCTGGGCCGGATGCTGAGCCAGGCCGCCTCGCGGCTCGGTTTCGACGTGGTGATCCTGGACCCGCAGGCCGAAAGTCCCGCGGGGCGCGTGTCGAGCCGGCAGATCACCGCCCCCTTCGACGATCCCGACGCGCTGGAGGCGCTGGGCCGGCTGTCGGACGTGGTGACCTTCGAATT
>JBALUZ010000115.1:0-8866 GCA_036963825.1 Brevundimonas sp. | reverse complement strand
ACCGCCGGGCGCCCACGCCCACCGGGGCGGCCGAGATGGCCACGCCGGTGCTGGCCGACCTGAAGGCGGCGGTGGCGGACATGGAGCGGCGTCTGTTCCGCTGCGGCTCGCGGGTGCTGGAGGACCGGCGCACGCGGCTGCGGGCGGCGGCGCGGGGCCTGCCCGCCCGTCCCGAGGACCTGATCGCCATGGCGCAGCAGCGGCTGGACCACGCGTCGAGCCGGCTGGCGTCGGGCCTGACCCGCAACGCGGCCATCCATGAGCGGGAGCTGGTGCGCGCCGCCTCGCGGCTGACGCCGGGCCTGCTGATGCGGCCCATCCGGCACCAGGGCGAGCGGCTGAGCAGCCTCGACGCCCGCATGACCGGGGCGCTGGGCCGGGTCATCCCGCGCGAGGCGGACCGGCTCGGCCGTGTCGGGCGGCTGTTCGAAAGCCTCAACCCGGACGGGCCCCTGAAGCGGGGCTTCGCCCGCGTGCACGACGAGGACGGGGCCCTTGTCCGGTCGGCCGCGGCGCTGAAATCGGGCGCGCCGGTGCGGCTGGTGTTCGCGGACGGCGAGCGCCGCGCCGTGGTGGACGGCGGGTCCGAACCGGGGCGCAGGCCGGCGGCGCCCAGGACCCCGCCGCCGCCGGCGAAGCAGGGCGACCTGTTCTAGCGGGTCAGGAAGCGGTTCACCGAGGCCAGAAACGCCTGCGGACGGTCGATCATGACCATGTGCTGGGCTCCCTCGATGCGCTCGAAACGGGCGGCGTTGCGCAGGCGCAGGAATCCCTGGCGGAACCCCTGATCCACCTGGTGGCGCGGGCTGTCGACGGATTCGCTCCAGCCGTAGACCACCGTCACCGGGGCGGTGACACGGGCCAGGTCGGCGCGCAGGTCCGTGGTCATGACCTCATAGATTCCCTGGGCCAGCACGCGCCGGTCCCCGCCCTGCCAGCCCATGGCGCCCACCACGGCGTCGGCGGCGCCGCCCAGCCGCCGGCCCGCCACGCCCGCCTGTTGCCGCAGCACCTCGTCCCCCAGGAACAGCACGGCGGTGCGCGCCACCTCGGCGATGGGCGCCACGTCGGCGGTGGTGGCCCGGCCGTTGATCAGCGACGGAAAGAACGGCGAGGAATCCACCACCATCACGCGGCCGACACGGCCGGGCGCGTCGGCGGCCATCCTGAGGGCGATCTGGCCGCCCAGGGAGTGGCCGATGACCGCGGGGCGCTCCAGTCCCTGCTCGGCCGCGTAGCGGCGCAGTTCGTCGGCGATGGCGACGGTCAGGGGCCCGCGGGCGTTGGCGCCGGGCGCGGTGTCCCCGAAGCCGTTCACCGCCACCACATGCACACGGTAGCGGTCGTCCAGCGCCCGGACGGTCGCGTCCCAGACCGCGGGCGTGGAGGCCAGGCCGGGAATCAGGATCACGTCCGGACCCGCGCCCCGGGCGGTCACGGCGATGCGGTCCGACCGGAAGGCCTGGGCCGAGGCGGGCGCGGCGAGGGCGAGGATCAGAAGGGCGAGGATCAGAAGGGCGAGGAGAAGACGGGCCATGGACGCCTCCTAACGCCCGATCACGGCAAACCGTTGACAGCGGGCGCAGCCTCGCCGCCTCAGCCCTCGTCCGTCGGCGACGGCTCGGGCGGCGGCGTTTCCTCGCCCGTCGCTTCGCGGCCTTCGAGCTGTTGCAGGCGCCGGGCCTCCGCCTCGACCTGCCGGGCCAAAGCCTCCTGCTCGGTGGCATAGCTGCTTTGCAGGTCCCTGAAACGACGCTCCAGACCCGGCCAGTTGAGGCGGGCGGTGGTGAGAATGGCGCGAATCGACTCCAAGCTTCGCGTGTTCTGGATCTGCTCCGCCAGGGGGCGGGGCAGGCGGCCGGCCACAGCTCTCCACGCCTCGCAGCCCGCCCCCTGCGGGTCTGCGAAGCAGTCGCGCGGCAGCTCCAGCAGCCAGATCAGGTGCGCCGCGTCGTCCATGGTGAGGCTGTCGATCGCGGCGGCGTCGGGCGCGCCGAGATTGAGGACCGTGCGCAGGGAGTCCAGGAACGAGACGGCCTCGGGGGTGGTGGCGTCGGTGCTGCGCACCTCGGTCTCGCGATTGATGGCGTCATTCACGATCTGGCGGATGCCCACGGGCATGCAGGTGCTGGCGTAGCGCCGGACGAAGGCTTCGGCCTCGCTGTGCCGGGATATGGCGGACGTGGGGTTCTGCGACAGCATCTGGTCCTGCCGCGCCTCGATCAGGCCGCGCACCAGCGAAGGTTCGGGGCTGATGAACAGGCTGAGCTCGGCGGCGTTGGCCACGGCGTTGGCCCCCGCCCTGCCGGCGCTGAGCAGGGCCAGCTGTTCCGCCGGCGCGCCGTAGAGGCCCATGGCGGAGAGCCCGAAATCGGCCAGGCTGTTCGCGGTGCTGCGCCCGAAATTCATGGTTCCGGCCAGCCCCTGAAGCTCGTCGAAATAGGCGTCGCAAAGGCGGTCCACCTGTTGCACGCGGGCCTCCACATAGCTGTGCAGAAGGCGCGTGTATCGCTCGGGCGTCAGCGGGACCGAACGGCTGGACGCCGAGATCCCGATGGCTTCGCCGATCAGGGGCTGGCCCGGCGCGGCCGCCGAATTCGATTGCGACGGCTGCGGCACGCTCAGCTGGATCTGGAAGATGGCGCTGTTTTCTTCGCCCGTTCCAAGGTGGACGTAGGGCTCGATGATGCGCAGCTGTTCGCTGCGGGCCGTCAGCAGCTCGGCTTCGGACGGGTAGGCGGTCTCGCCGTACACGCCGCTGTTGTCCAGGGCCCTCAGTCGTCCGAAGCCGCCGCCGCCGCAAGCTGCGGTCGTGGCGGCCAGCACCACGACGCCCACGATCACCCCAAGGTTCCGGATCACGGCGCATCCCCCCCGATGTCTTGCGCCGGCAGAGTGTGACGGGGCGAGGCTTCGTGCAAACGAAATATCGTCGTTACCCGAATTCGGTGCGGGCGGGCCTCAGTGCAACAGACGGACCGCCAGGGGGACGCCGATGGCCAGCAGCATGAGCAGGCCCAGGGCCAGGGGCGCCAGCCGCCGACGGCGCGACAGGCTGCGGCGCGCGCCCGTCATGCCGGCCACCGCCCACGGAAAGGCGATGACGCCGAGGACCATGGCCGCGCCGTGTCCCGGGCGGTCGTCCGCTTCCGGCAGGGCTTCGGCATCCGGGTCGGGATCGGCGAACTCGCCGGCCTGGACCCTGGCCAGGATGGCCCGGGCGTCGACGGCGTCCCCGTCGGGCGCCATGACCCGCAGGCCGCCCACGGCGCGCTGCATCAGCGGATCCATGCCGATCAGGTGATGATCCGCCACCTCCGCCTGGATGCCGGCCGAGCGCAGCAGGCCCGCGGCCAGTTCGGCCTCGTGCAGATCGTGGAAGCGGCCGACCTCGACGGACATGGCCTCAGGATAGCACGTCCGTCGCGGGCCACGGACCCGGAATCAGAGGTCCAGCAGGAAGCGCTGGGGATCCTCGAGATTCTCCTTGATGCGCACCAGGAAGGTCACCGCCTCCTTGCCGTCCACGATGCGGTGATCGTAGCTAAGGGCCAGGTACATCATCGGGCGGATCTTCACCTCGCCGTTCACCGCCACCGGGCGCTGGACGATGTTGTGCATGCCCAGGATGCCCGACTGCGGCATGTTCAGGATCGGCGTGGACATCAGCGAGCCGTAGATGCCGCCGTTGGTGATGGTGAAGGTGCCGCCCTGCAGCTGGTCCAGGGTCAGGTCGCCGTCGCGGGCGGCCTTCCCCAGGGCGGCGATGCCCTTCTCGATCTCGGCCAGGGACAGCTGGTCGGCGTCGCGCAGCACCGGCACCACCAGGCCCTTCTCGGTGCCCACGGCCACGCCGATGTCATAGTGGTTCTTGTAGATGATGTCCGTGCCGTCGATCTCGGCGTTGACCGCCGGGATCTCCTTCAGGGCCGCCACGACCGCCTTGGTGAACAGGCTCATGAAGCCCAGTTTCACCCCATGGCGCTTCTCGAAGCTGTCCTTGTAGGCGCTGCGCAGGGCCATGACCGCGCTCATGTCCACCTCGTTGAAGGTGGTCAGCTGGGCGGCGGTGTTCTGGGATTCCTTCAGGCGCCGGGCGATGGTCTGGCGCAGGCGGGTCATCTTGACCCGCTCCTCGCGCGGTCCCGTGGCGCGGGGCGCGGACGGGGCGGCGGGCGCCGGAGCCGCGGCGGGGGCGGCTTTCGGCGCCTCGGCGGCGGCCAGGGCGTCGCCCTTGAGGATGCGGCCGTCCTTGCCCGAGCCCTCGATGGCCTTCGGGTCCAGATTCTTCTCGGTGACGATGCGCTGCACCGAGGGCGACAGGTGGGGCGCGTCCCCGCCCTTGTCGGCGGCCTGGGCGCTGCCGGCCTCGGCGGCGGGCGCCGAGGGGGCGGCGGCGGCGCCTTCGCCCACGGCGACCTTGCCGATCACCTGGCCCGGCGTGACGCTGGCGCCCTGATCGGCGAGGATTTCGGCCAGCACGCCGTCGGCGGGCGAGGACACCTCCACCGCCACCTTGTCGGTCTCGATCTCGACGAGCACCTCGTCCTTCTTCACCGCGTCGCCGGCCTTCTTGAGCCAGGCGCCCATGCTGCCCTCGGCCACGCTCTCGCCCATGACGGGGGTGGTCAGGTCGACGGTCTCGGTCTTGCCGGCCGATTTGGCGGGCTTCGCTTCAGTCCTGGCTTCAGCCTTCTCGGCCCTGGGCGCATCCTTGGCCGGGGCGGCCGCGCCGCCCTCTGCGACCTTGCCCAGCACGGCGCCGGCGGTGACCGTGTCGCCTTCGCCGGCGGTGATCTCGGCCAGCACGCCGTCGGCGGGGGCCACCACCTCCAGCGAGACCTTGTCGGTCTCCAGCTCCACCAGCAGCTCGTCCTTCTTCACCGCGTCCCCGGCCTTTTTGGTCCACTTGGCGACGGTGGCCTCGGAGACGGATTCGCCGAGGGCGGGGGTGAGGATGTCGGCCATGGGAAGGTCCAGTGTCTTTCGTGTTCAGTCAGTCAGCGGGTCGGTCGGTCAGGCGAAGGCTTCGGTCAGGAAGGCGTCGAGCTCTTTCAGGTGCCGGCTCATGAGGCCGGCGGCCGTGGAGGCCGAGGCGGGACGGCCCACATAACGGGCGCGTTTGGCCTTGATGTCCAGTTTCTCGAGCGTCAGCTCCAGCCACGGGTCGACGAAGGTCCAGCCGCCCATGTTCTTGGGCTCTTCCTGGCACCAGACCAGCTCCGCGTTCGGGAAGCGGGCCAGTTCGGTCATCAGCGATTTCATGGGCCAGGGATAGAACTGCTCCAGACGCATCAGATAGACGTCGTCGCCGCCCTTGCCCTCCTGGACGTCCTTCTCGCGGCGCTCCAGCAGGTCGTAGTAGACCTTGCCCGAGCACAGGACGACGCGGCGGATGTCCTTGTCCGCCTTCAGCTTGACGCCCGCCACATCTGGGCGGGTCTGGGCGTCGTCGTGCAGCACCCGGTGGAACGTGGAGCCCTCGGCCAGTTCGTGCAGGGGCGAGACCGCCTTCTTGTGCCGCAGCAGCGACTTGGGCGTCATGATGATCAGCGGCTTGCGGAACGGCCGGTGCATCTGGCGGCGCAGGATGTGGAAATAGTTGGCCGGGGTGGTGCAGTTGGCCACCTGGATGTTGTCCTCGGCGCAGGCCTGCAGGAAGCGCTCCAGACGGGCCGAGGAGTGCTCGGGCCCCTGCCCCTCGTAGCCGTGGGGCAGCAGCATGGTCAGGCCGCACATGCGCAGCCATTTGCGCTCGCCCGAGGTGATGAACTGGTCGATCACCACCTGGGCGCCGTTCACGAAGTCGCCGAACTGGGCCTCCCACAGGACCAGGGTGTTGGGGTCCGACAGGGCGTAGCCGTACTCGAAGCCCAGCACCGCCTCCTCGGACAGGGCCGAGTCGATCACCTCGAACTGGGCCTGGCCCTCGCGCAGGTTGTTCAGGGGGACGTAGCGATCCTCGGTGGTCTGGTCGATGATCCCCGAATGACGCTGGCTGAAGGTGCCGCGCACCGAATCCTGGCCCGACAGGCGCACCGGGAAGCCCTCGTCCAGCAGGCCGGCGAAGGCCAGGCTCTCGGCCGTGGCCCAGTCGATGTTCTCGCCGGACTCGATCATCTGGCGGCGGCCCTCCATGACGCGCTTCAGCGTCTTGTGGATGTCCACCCCGTTGGGGACGGTGGTCAGGCGGTGGCCCAGCTCGCGCAGCCTGGCGGCCGGGATGCCGGTCTCGCCGCGACGCTCGTCGCCCTCGGGCAGGCCCAGGCCCTTCCACTGGCCGTCCAGCCAGTCGGCCTTGGAGGCCTTGTAGGTCTTGCCGGCCTCGAATTGCTCGTCGAGGAATTTCTCGAAGGCCTCGATCTCGGCGTCCACGTCGGCCTGGGTCAGCACGCCCTCGTCGATCAGGCGCTGGGTGTAGATCTCGCGCGTGGACGGCTGGGCCCGGATCTTCGAGTACATCAACGGCTGGGTGAAGGTGGGGTCGTCACCCTCGTTGTGGCCGAAGCGGCGGTAGCAGAACATGTCCACCACCACGTCCTTGTTGAAGGTCTGGCGGAACTCGGCGGCCACCTTGGCGGCGAACACCACGGCCTCGGGATCGTCCCCGTTGACGTGGAAGATCGGCGCCTGGACCATCAGGGCCACATCCGACGGATAAGGGCTGGACCGGCTGTTCCGCGGGCTGGTGGTGAAGCCGATCTGGTTGTTGATGATGAAGTGGATGGTGCCGCCGGTGCGGTAGCCCTTCAGCCCCATCAGGGCGAAGCACTCAGCCACCACGCCCTGGCCGGCGAAGGCCGCGTCGCCGTGGATCAGCAGGGGCAGGACCTTGGAGCGGTCCAGCGCCCATTCGGCCTCGGCCTTGCCGGCGTTGGCCTCGCGGATGTCATGGGCCTGCTTGGCGCGGGCCTTGCCCAGCACCACCGGATTGACGATCTCCAGGTGCGACGGGTTGGCGGTCAGCGACAGGTGCACCCTGTTGCCGTCGAACTCGCGGTCCGACGAGGCGCCCATGTGGTATTTGACGTCGCCCGAACCCTCGATGTCGGACGGCAGGGACGAACCGCCCTGGAACTCGTGGAAGATGACCTCGTAGGGCTTGCCCATGACGGCGGCCAGCACGTTCAGGCGGCCCCGGTGGGCCATGCCCAGCACAATCTCGTCGACGCCCATGGCGCCGCCGCGCTTGATCACCTGCTCCAGCGCCGGGACCATGGCCTCGCCGCCGTCCAGGCCGAAGCGCTTGGTGCCGGGGAAGCGCTTGTGCAGGAAGCGCTCGAAGGTCTCGGCCTCGATCAGCTTGGACAGGATGGCGCGCTTGCCGTTGGCGGTGAAGGCGATCTCGCGATCATTGCCTTCCTTGTCGCGGCCCTCGATGCGCTCCTGCAGCCAGGCCTTCTCCTCCGGCTCGGCGATGTGCATGTACTGGATGCCGAGATTGCCGCAGTAGGTGCGGCGCAGGATCTCGATGATCTCGCGCAGGGTGGAGGTCTCCAGCCCCAGCACGTTGTCGATGAAGATGGGCCGGTCCATGTCGGCTTCGCTGAAGCCCCAGAATTCGGGCGTCAGCTCGGGGTTCTGGATCGGCGGCTCGATGCCCAGCGGGTCCAGGTTGGCCTGGAGGTGGCCGCGGATGCGGTAGGCCCGGATCAGCATCAGGGCGCGGATGGAGTCGTGGGCTGCGGCGCGGATCTCGTCGCCGGTGACCGACGCTGCGGCGGCAGGCGCGGAGGGGGCGGGCGCGGCCTTGGCGCCGGGCTTCTTCGGATCCGCCTTGGGCGCGGGCCAGCGGCCGTCCATGGCCCCCAGTTCCTCGGTGGGTTCGGTGACCGGCTTGCGGCCCCACGACCCGGCCCCGGCGGCTTCCTTCACCAGCTCGGCGCGGTCGCGCAGCTGGTCGAAGAAGGCGCGCCATTCGCCAGAGACCGAGGCGGGGTTGTCGGCCCACTTCGCGTGCAGTTCTTCAATGAACCCGGCGTTGGCGCCGTAAAGGAAGGAGGTCTCGGCAAAGACCTGGTTCAGCCGGCCCGCATCGTCCGCCATCGTATCGCTTCTCGTCCCTTCGGACGCATCCCTTGAAGCCCGGGCGCACGTCTGCGCGGTGGGGAGGGGCGTCGCGGTTCATATAGCCACTGTTTCCTTACGGGTCATGACCGCAGGGTGGCGAAGCGCGGATATTTTTCGATTCGCCGGCAATTGCCGCCGCCGCGGGCGTCGGGCGCGAAAAAGGCTCCGCATCGCCGGGACGCGGAGCCTCAAATCGTAGTCTGACCGCGATCAGCCCGCGGCGATCTCGGCGGCTTCCTCGGCCAGGATGGTCAGGCCGGCGGCGTTGACGTCGGCGAAGCCGCCCTTGACCTCGAACCGGCGCACCGAGGCGCCGTCACGGATGGTCACGGCCCCCTCGCGCAGGGCGGTCATGAAGGGCGCGTGCGCGGGCAGGACGCCGAAGTCGCCCTCCACGCCCGGCGCGTCCACCTGGTCCACCAGGCCCGAGAAGACCTCGCGCTCGGGCGAGACCAGGGAGAAGTTCAGCTTGCCAGCCATGACTACGCCGCGTCCGCGGCCAGCTTGTTGGCCTTTTCGACGGCTTCCTCGATGGGGCCGACCATGTAGAAGGCGGCTTCCGGCAGGTGGTCGTACTCGCCGGCGACGATGCCCTTGAAGCTGCGGATGGTGTCGGCCAGCTCCACGAACTTGCCGGGCGAGTTGGTGAACTGCTCGGCCACGAAGAACGGCTGCGACAGGAAGCGCTGGATCTTGCGGGCGCGCGAGACGATCAGCTTGTCCTCTTCCGACAGCTCGTCCATGCCCAGGATGGCGATGATGTCCTTCAGGCCCTTGTACTGCTGCAGCACTTCCT
>JBALUZ010000114.1:0-9210 GCA_036963825.1 Brevundimonas sp. | reverse complement strand
CGGTGGCCAGGCGGGTCAGGCCGCTGGCCGGGTCGAAGCGCGGAACCCGCGACAGCCCGGCGTCGATCACCACCCGCACGCCCTCGATGGTCAGGCTGGTCTCGGCGATGGCCGTGGCCAGCACGATCTTGCGCACGCCCGCCGGCGCCGGTTCGATGGCCCGGTCCTGATCCCGCCGGTCCAGCGCCCCGTACAGCGGCGCCAGCATCAGCCGATCGTTCTCCAGCGGCGCCAGCCGCTCATGCACCCGCCGGATCTCCCCCTGCCCCGGCAGGAACACCAGCATGGATCCCGTCTCTTCATTCAGGGCCAGCCGCACCGCGCGCGCCACGGCGTCCTCGATCCGCTCGGCCGGACTGCGGCCCGCATAGCGGGTCTCCACCGGGAACATGCGCCCTTCGGATTCGATCACCGGCGCGTCGTCCAGCAGGGCGGCGATCCCCACCTGATCCAGCGTCGCCGACATCACCAGCAGCCGCAGGTCGTCCCGCAGCAGCCCCTGCGCCTCCCGCGCCAGCGCCAGCCCCAGATCGGCGTCCAGGCTGCGCTCGTGGAATTCGTCGAACAGCACCGCCCCGACCCCGTCCAGCCCGGGGTCGGACAGGATCATGCGCGTGAACACGCCCTCGGTGACCACCTCGACGCGGGTGGCGGCGCTGACCCTGGTCTGGGCCCGGGTCCGGTAGCCCACGGTCCGGCCCGCCGGCTCGCCCAGCGTCTGCGCCATGCGCTCGGCCGCCGCGCGGGCGGCGAGCCGCCGGGGCTCCAGCACCAGCACCTTGCGCCCGTCCAGCCACGGCTGGTCCAGCAGCGCCAGCGGCACCACCGTCGTCTTGCCCGCCCCCGGCGGGGCCGACAGCACCGCCGCATGGCGCGCGGCCAGCGCCGCCTTCAGCGGCTCGAGAACCTCATGGATGGGCAGCATGGCCGTTCTCTACACAGGGAACGGCCCGCGCGACAGGGACACTTATCCCCGCATTTCGCCGCGCCACTTCGTTGCCCCACAAGGCCCGGCGCCCGCAACCCGGCCTTTTTCCACCCACGGGTTCACGGCGCCCCCATACTGCGCCGCGACGGGAAGAGACCGCAGGGGGCGACGAGCCGGTATCAGACTCCAATTGCACTGTTTTTCGCATCGGGAGTCTAACGCCTTGCGCCCTGTCATCCCCCCTCCGCTCACCCCAGCGAAGGCTGGGGTCCAGATCATAGGGCGCTGTCGCTGGAAGGTTGTTCGCGCCCCACGCTTGGGAATCGAGCCCGCCATCTGGACCCCAGCCTTCGCTGGGGTGAGCGGTGAAGGGGCGAACACCCCACCACTGTTTTCGCTGGCCAATTCAGCGGCCGTCAGACTCCAATTGCACTGTTTTTCACGCGCGGAGTCTAACCGCCTCACCCCAGCAGTTGCGGGAACATCCCCACGATCAGGATGGCGGTCACCGCCAGCGGGCACAGCCAGGCGATCAGGAACCGCCAGGCGCCCAGCACCCCGCCGCTCAGCCCGGTCTCGGCGTTGACCAGCTTGCGGTCCGCCACCCAGCCGATGAACAGGGCGGTGATCAGGCCGGACAGGGGCAGCAGCAGCTTGCTGGTGATGCCGTCGATGGCGTCGAACCAGCCGGCGTTCTGGAAGCCGGGGATGAAGGCGATGGGCCGCTGGTCGGCCAGCAGGTTGAACGAGAAGGCGGACAGCAGACCGATCAGGAACACGAGCACGCCCAGGATCGTCGCCGCCTTCACCCGCGAGATGCGGAATTTCTCGATCACCCAGGACACCGAGATCTCCAGCAGGGACACCGACGAGGTCAGGGCCGCGAACAGCACCAGCACGAAGAACAGGAAGCCGACGATGGCCCCGCCCGGCATGGCGTGGAAGGCCGCCGGCAGGGTCTGGAACATCAGGGTCGGGCCGGCGTCCGGCTGCAGGCCCACGCTGAACACGATGGGGAAGATGGCCAGGCCCGCGATGATCGCCACCGAGGTGTCGGCGAAGGCGATGATGGCGCTGGTGGACCCCATGTTGGTGTCGCGCGACGCATAGGCGCCGTAGGCGATCATGGCCCCGCCGCCCAGGCTCAGCGAGAAGAACGCCTGCCCCAGCGCCGAACTCAGGACGCCCGGCTGCAGGGCCCGTTCGAAGTCCGGCGTGAACAGGAAGGTCAGGGCCGCGGCGAAGTCGCCGGTGATGGCCGCATAGACGGTGATGCCGATGAGCAGGAAGAAGAAGGCCGGCATCAGCCACACCGCCGCCGCCTCGATGCCGCCCTTCACGCCGCGCGCCACGATCCAGGCGGTCAGCACCACGAAGATGGCCTGCATGGCCACCAGCAGGCCGGGATTGGCGAACAGGTTGGGCATCAGCACGCTGATGTCCTCGACCGTGCTGTCGGCGTAGGCGCCCGCCAGGGGCTGCCCCGCCGCGATCGCGCCGACCAGGTCCATGCCCGTGCTGCCGACGAAATAGATCACCCAGCCGGCCACCACGCCGTAGAAGGTCAGGATCAGGGTGTTGGCGATCAGGCCCACCACCGCCAGGGCGCTCCACGCCGGGCTGGCTCCGGACTGGCGCGCCAGATGGGCGGCGCTGCCGATGGTCGAGCGCTGGCCGTGGCGCCCGATCAGGGTCTCGGCCAGCAGCAGCGGCGCCGCGATCAGCGCCACGCACAGGATGTAGAAGAAGACGAAGGCCCCGCCGCCGTTCAGCCCCGCCTCGGTGGGAAAGCGCCACAGATTGCCCAGACCGACGGCCGAGCCGGTGGCGGCCAGCACGAAGGCGGCGCGCGATGACCACCGGTCCTGGCCCGGAGCCGAAGTTGCGACCATGGATGTTTTCCCGTTCCCTCTGGCGCCGCTTCCCCGCGAGGGCGCCCTGTTTGGCCGGACCTTACGGAGAGCCCCCGGTGAATCAAGGCTTTCCGGACCGCCGATCGCCTCGCGGGAGAAAAGGAACGGCGTTCGTAAATGACGATTGCGTGAACAGGGGACCCGCTCTAGCGTCCCCGTCCAGCGCGAACGGCGTCAATGGGGACCGCCCGCGTGGAGCATCACCCTGCATGAGTGCAGACGCCTCGCCCAGGACCGGCAACCGCCTGTTCCTGAAGAAGTCCATCGCCCAGATCCAGAAGGAGGCCGCGAAGAGCGAACTCAAGCGGACCCTGGGCCCCATCAACCTCATGAGCCTGGGCATCGGCGCCATCATCGGCGCCGGCATCTTCGTCCTGACCGGCCAGGTGGCCTCGGCCAACGCCGGCCCGGCCATCATGCTGTCCTTCGTCATCGCGGGGATCGCCTGCGCCCTGGCGGGCCTGTGCTACGCCGAGCTGGCCTCCACCATGCCGGTGTCCGGCTCCGCCTACACCTACGCCTACGGCACCCTGGGCGAGGTGTTCGCCTGGATCATGGGCTGGCTGCTGGTGCTGGAGTACGGCGTCGCCGCCTCGACCGTAGCGGTCGGCTGGTCCGGCTATGTGGTCTCGATCCTCGGCGACTTCGGCCTCAGCCAGCAGTTGTTCCCGACCATTGTCTACCCCGGCGGCGAGGGTCCCCAGTGGGCCACCCCGCTGGTGCAGATGGTGCAGGACGTGGGCGCCTACAGCTTCCCCATGACCGGCACCTTCAACCTGGTGGCCGCCATCGGCATCGCCGCCGTCTGCGGCCTGCTGGTGCTGGGCGTCAGCGAGTCGGCCAACATCAACAACGCCATCGTGGTCATCAAGATCATCGTCCTGCTGACCTTCATCGGCGTGGGCATCGGCTATGTGAACCCCGAGAACTGGGTCCCCTTCATTCCCGAGCCCACCGGCGTCGCCGGCCAGTTCGGCGTGGGCGGCATCTTCCGCGGGGCGGCGATCATCTTCTTCGCCTATGTGGGCTTCGAGGCCGTCTCGACCGCCGCCGCAGAGGCCAAGAACCCGTCCCGGGACGTGCCGGTGGGCATCCTCGGGGCGCTGTTCGTCTGCACCCTGATCTATATGGCGGTGGCCGCCGTCATGACCGGCGTGGTCCCCTACCTGGAGCTGGCCTCGCCGGCCCCCATCGCCGTGGCCATCGACCGCATGGCGCTGACCTGGGCCAACGTCCCGCTGGAAAGCGCGCCGGGCGGACAGCTGAACCTGATCAGCTTCCTGATCAAGATCGGGGCCATCACCGGCCTCAGCTCGGTCATGCTGGTGCTGTGCTACGGCCAGACGCGGGTGTTCTACACCATGGCCCGCGACGGCCTGCTGCCGCGCGCCTTCGCCCTGATCCATCCGAAGTTCCGCACCCCCTGGATCGGCACCATCGTCCTGGGCGTGCTGATCTCCATCGCCGCGGCCTTCCTGCCCATCTCGATCCTCGGGGATCTGGTGTCGCTGGGCACCGCCACGGCCTTCGCCATCGTCTGCTTCAGCGTCATCATGCTGCGCATCCGGCACCCGGAGATGGAGCGCCCGTTCCGCGTGCCGGGCGGCGTGGTCACCGCCTTCCTGGGCATCTGCGCCTGCCTGTTCCTGGCCAGCCAGAACCTGATCCCCATGTTCCAGCACGCGGCCGAGGACAATCCCCTGCCCCTGATGCTGCTGGGCGGCTACGCGGCCGTCGGGGCGGTGATCTACGCGGCCTACGGCTTCTGGAACTCCAAGCTGGCCAAGGGCATCGACATCACCGAGGACACGAAGCTGGCCAGTCCCGCCGAGGGCCTGGGCGGCCACGTGGACAACATCAGGGAAGACTGATCATCTTCGCCCGGGGCTCGACACCCCGGGCGTTTTGGTCAGGGGCGCAGGGATGGGGCCGTTCAGGGACGGATGGACAAAGGCGGACGTGGAGCGGGTCATCGCCGCCGATGACCCGGCCGACCTGGCCTATGCCCCGATCGTCGTCTCCATGGACCCGCCCGACGCCGCCTGGGCCGCCGACGTCTGCCGCCGCCTCTCGACCCACCCGGACGAGTGGGTCCGCGGCAACGCCATGACGGGCTTCGGCCATCTGGCGCGCACCACCGGCGAACTGGATCAAGCCGTCGTCCAGCCCGTCGTTCAGGCGGCCCTGAAGGATCCATCGCCTGTGGTCCGGGGCAAGGCCGAGGACGCCGTCAGCGACCTTCGGCACTGGCTGGGCTGGCGCTTTCCGGCGTGACCGTCACAACAACCCGCCGGACGTCCAGGACGTTGTCCGGCTCCCACTCGCGGACCTCCTCGAAGGTCAGGCTCTCGTCGCCCGCGTCCCGCGCCTCATAGACGAACACCCGCCACAGGGCGCCGCCGGTCCAGCCCCGCTCTGTCTGGTTGGTGTCCGTCGCCCCCGTGGCCTCCGTGACCGGAACCAGTCCCCCCGACCGCTCCGCCTCGCGCCAGCTGAAGGTCGATTCCGTGACCACGGCGAATCGCTCTCCGGCCGCCACCGTCACGGTCTGCGCGGGCTCACCCAGCACCACCTGCACATCCACGCCCGCCGGGACCGGCGGATCAAGCCGCCGCGCGCCCGGCTCCTGGCCGCAGGCCGCGAGCGCGAGCGCGAGCATCAGGCCGCCCACACCCGGTCCGGTCCAGTGAAATCGCTTCATGCCAGCCCTCCCCTCGTCGGTCATGGGCCGACGTTACGGGCGCATGCCCCCGGCGCGCAACGACCAGGGCCTGACAGGATCCTACTGCGCCCCCAGGGCCCGGATCAGCACGCCCATGTTGCGGATGTAGACGCCGGTGGAGATGCCCTCGGCCGGGAAGTCGGTGACCCAGGGCGAGGTGTCCCACTGGTCCCCCACCCGGGTCAGGCGGAACTCGCCGGGCTGCACCTCTTCCGGGCCGGGGCCGATGTAGGGGTTGCTGGTGGCCGTCAGCGGCGTGGGCCACCAGCCCTGGTCGTTCAGTCCCGCCACCACGGCCGCCACCTGCTCGGGGTTCGCGGCGTCCACCTCGTAGCCCGAGCTGTTCATGTCCGACACCTCGATGTCCGACAGGGTGAAATAGCGCGGCAGGCTGGCGCTGCCCGCCGGGGCCAGCAGCGGCGATCCGGCCGAAGCCTGTTCCGGCGACAGGGCCGCGGCTTCCTCGTAGGCCCGGCGCAGGGCGTCGGTGTCCACCGCCCGGAACGAGCCGTAGTGGATCACCGTGTCGTTGGGGTTCTCGTCGGCGTAATAGCTGCCGTTGACGATGTTCGAGCCGCGCCGGTGAATGTACAGCGGCCGCCCGTTGCCCATCTGGATGAAGGTGGGATGGGTCCGGCCCGCGGGGCGGATGCGCTCGGGCGCCGCCACCGACTCCAGCCAGTCGATGGCCTCCGGAATCCGGGCCAGGTATTTGCGGTCCCCGGTCAGGCGATAGAAGCCGATCAGGGCCTCGATGTTGGCCGCCGTGGTGTGGGTGGCGAAGGCGCGCGGCTCGATGCTGCGGGCCGGCGCCGGGGTCAGGTCGTGGGCGTAGTGCTGCAGCCCCCAGGCCGGCTGCGGCATGGGCTGCTGGGTCTCCAGATAGATGTCCATGCCCCGGCGGATCGGGTCCAGCAGGTCCGGGCGGTCGAGGGTCTGGTAGACGAAGATCAGGAACTCCAGGTTCTCGCCCGCCACCGCGTCATTGAAGGTGATGTGGCGGGTGTAGTCCTCCTTGCCGTCCAGGGCGTCCTCCACGAACGGATAGCGCTGCGGCCAGCCGCCGTTCGGATACTGGGCGTCGAGGACGAACTGGATCGCCCTGTCCAGCGGCGCGCGCCAGGTCTCGTCCCGCTTCTCCAGATACAGCCGCAGCAGGAACTGCGACACCTCCGAGGTGCCCGCGTCGTCAAAGGTGCCGTTGCCGATGTAGTGCTGGAATTCCTCCATCCGCCAGGCGTTGGCGCCGTAGGTGGCGTACCAGGCCTGCTCGGCCTCGGGCCCGGCGGTGTCGTGCACATAGTTCCAGCCGCCCGACGGCAGCTGCGCCGTCACCAGCGCCCGCGCCACGGTCTCGGCGGCCCGGTAATAGAACTCGTCGCCGGTGGCGTGATAGGCGTCCAGATACAGGTGCCCCATGGTCCCGGTGCCCGGCGGCTGGATCCAGATCATGGTCGGCGACGCCTCCAGCTCGCCCCAGCGGCGCGAGAAGTCCGGCAGGTACGACCAGACATAGCCGCCGTTCACCGCCGCCTCCTCCACCATGAACCGCGTGGCCCGCTTCATGGCCTCCAGCACGGCGGCGTTGGGCCCGCCGGCCTGGCCCAGGCCCCAGGCCGGCCGCCCGGCGCAACCGGCGGCGGCGATGGTGGCGCCCGCAAGGGCCGACATCAGGGCGCGTCGGGACATGGACATGGTGAAACTCCTCCGGGTCGGTTCTGGGACGGGGCTCTGCGGCCCCTTGATGCGCTGGCCGTCCCGACAAGGACGCCGGGCGCGGCGCATAGTGTCAATATATGACACCGGTGGCAAACTTTCGCCGCCACCGGTGGACAAGCCGCTCGATTGCGGAAACTATGGCTGCAATTCACGAGGGGGCCGCCGCTGCAAACGCCCTCCGCCCCATGGGATGAGACCGGATCGCCGTCATGATGATCAAAGGTTCTGTGACGACGGACGGCCTGAGAAGGACGGCGTGGACCGCCGCCGCCCGTCCGGTTGCGCCGCGGTCCTTTCTCCCCCGTCCCCCGTCTCCGCGCGTATGAATCGATGACCGCCAAGCTCAGCCTGCACCCGGACCGCCTGTTCCCCGCCGATCCCGACACCCGCGCGGTGGCGCGGCGCCTGTATGCGGCGGTGAAGGATCTGCCGATCATCAGCCCCCACGGCCACACCGACCCCTCGTGGTTCGCCGGGAACGAGTCCTTCGCCAATCCGGCCGAGCTGCTGATCACCCCCGACCACTACGTCTTCCGCATGCTGTTCAGCCAGGGCGTGTCCATGGAGAGCCTGGGCGTGCCGCGCGCCGATGGCGGGCCGGTCGAGACCGACCCCCGCGCCATCTGGCGCCGCTTCGCCGAGCACTATCACCTGTTCCGGGGGACGCCCTCGCGCCTCTGGCACGACTGGGTCTATTCGGAGGTGTTCGGCCTGACCGAGCGCCTGACGCCCGAAACCGCCGACCGCTACTACGACGTCATGGCCGAGAAGCTGGGGCAGGACGCCTTCCGCCCCCGCGCCCTGTTCGAGCGCTTCAACATCGAGGTCATCACCACCACCGAAAGCCCGCTGGACGGGCTGGAGCATCACAGGACCATCCGCGAGTCCGGCTGGAAGGGCCGCGTCCTGACCGCCTACCGCCCCGACCCGGTGCTGGACCCCGAGTACGAGGGATTCCGGGACAATCTGGTCCAGCTGGGCGCGATCACCGGCGAGGACGCCCTGACCTGGGAGGGCTATCTGGCGGCCCTGCGGAACCGGCGCGAATTCTTCGCCGCCATGGGCGCCACCTCCACCGACCACGGCCACCCCACCGCCTTCACCGCCGACCTGGCCCCGGCCGGGGCGAAGGCCCTGTTCGAGACGATCGTGTCGGGCCGGTTCGAGCCCGCCGACGCCGAGCTGTTCCGCGGCCAGATGCTGACCGAGATGGCCCGCATGAGCACGGAGGACGGTCTGGTGATGCAGCTGCACCCCGGCTCGTTCCGCAACCACAACGCCCGGGTCTTCCAGCGCTTCGGCCGCGACAAGGGCGCCGACATCCCTACCCGCACCGACTATGTGCGCGCCCTCAAGCCGCTGCTGGACCGCTTCGGGTCAGACCCGAAATTCTCCATGATCGTCTTCACCCTGGACGAGAGCGTCTATGCCCGCGAGCTGGCCCCTCTGGCCGGCCACTATCCGGCGCTGAAGCTGGGGCCCGCCTGGTGGTTCCACGACAGCCCCGAGGGCATGCGCCGCTTCCGCGAGCAGACCACCGAGACGGCGGGCTTCTACAACACCGTGGGCTTCAACGACGACACCCGCGCCTTCCTGTCCATCCCGGCCCGCCACGACGTGGCCCGGCGCATGGACTGCGGCTTCCTGGCCCGGCTGGTGGTCGAGCACCGGCTGGAGGAGGACGAGGCCCACGAGGTGGCCCGCGCCCTCACCTATGACCTCGTGAAACAGGCGTACAAGCTTTGACCTTCAATCCCACACGACGCGCCGCCCTCGCCGCGCCCCTGCTGCTGGGGGCCGCGGCCTGCAGCCAGGAGATCGGCGAACGTCCGCTGCGCGGCGCCGACACCCACGCCGCCGGCTATCCCACGGTCCAGGCCGTCGACTATTTCGGCGAGCTGCTGTCCGAACGCACCGACGGGCGCCTG
>JBALUZ010000113.1:0-9494 GCA_036963825.1 Brevundimonas sp. | reverse complement strand
GCGGGATCGAGCCACCGGGCGTCATGGCGTCGAAGCCGCGCACCGCCGCCGCCACCTGGGCCGCCGCGGCGTCCCCCTGCACCACGCACGGCCAGACGATGACCCGGCAGGGCCAGCGCTCCGAAATCCGGTGCAGGATGTCGCGGATCACCGCGCCGGTGGGGCTGGTGATCACCCCCACCACCGCCGGGAAGGCGGGGATGGGCCGCTTGCCCGCCGCATCGAACAGGCCCTCGCCGTGCAGCTTCGCCTTCAGCCGCTCCAGCTGCGCCAGCAGGGCGCCGGCGCCGGCCGGCTCCATGCTCTCGATGACGATCTGGTAGGACGAGCGCGCCGGATAGCTGGTGATCTTGCCGGTGACGATGACCTCCAGCCCGGTCTCGGGCTGGACCTGCAGCCCCCGGGCCACGCCCTTCCACACCACGCCGTCGATGCAGGCGCGGTCGTCCTTCAGGGTCAGATAGACGTGGCCGGACGAGTGGCGGTTCACCTTGGAGATCTCGCCGCGCAGCCGCACATGGCCGAACCGGTCCTCCAGCGTGCGCTTCAGCGCAGCACTGAGCTCCGAGATCGACAGCGGGGGGTTGTTGTCGCGCGGGTCGGGGCGTGAGTCGGGATCCATGGCGGCATGATAGCGGCCCCGGCCGGGGAACGTCGATGGCGGCCCGGCCGTTGGCGTCTCGAGACGATCATGCTGGAGGACTCCATGACCCTGCGCCTTGCCCTGTCCACCGTCGCCGCCACCGCCCTGCTGGGGGTCGCCGCCTGCGGGGACGGCGGCGACGACGATGTGGTCCGCGCCACCGACCCCGCCGCCGCCACCGGGCAGGCCGCCGGGCCGGTGCCGGGCGACCTGGCGGACGACGTCACCGCCCTCGGGATGAACCGGGACCAGTTGGAGGACGCCGACCTGCGGTCCGCCGATCGCGCGGATCTGGGTGATGTGGAGGCGATCATCATCGACGCCGACAACGCCGTCACCGGCTTCGCCATCGATCTGGAAGGGGATGACCGGGACGTGGTCATCGCCCTGGACCAGGTGACGGCGCTCGAGATCGACGGCGATCGCGACCTGCAGACCGCCCTGACGGCGGACCAGGTGCGGGCCCTGCCGGACTGGGATCGCGAAGCCACCCGCGGCCCCGGGCCGCGCATGGCCGGGACCTCGGGCACGGGCATGTAAACCGTCCCTCCGCCTTGACCGGCCGCGCGCGGCCGGTCATGTCGCGGGCATGAAAGTCCTTCTCGTCGGATCGGGCGGTCGCGAACACGCCCTGGCCTGGAAAATCCGCCAGTCGCCCCTGGTGACGTCGCTGGTCATCGCGCCGGGCAATCCGGGCATGGAGCGGCTGGGCGAGCTTGCGCCGGTCAAGGCCGACGACGCCGAGGGACTGGCCGCCCTGGCCCGCGAGATCCGCGCCGATCTGGTGGTGGTGGGGCCCGAGATGGCCCTGGCCGCGGGCCTGGCCGACCGGCTGGCGGCGGCGGGCATCCCCTGTTTCGGCCCCACCGCAAAGGCGGCCCGGCTCGAGACCTCCAAGGCCTTCGCCAAGGCGTTCCTGGAACGCCACCACATCCCCACGGCGGGCTACGGCGTCTTCGAGACGCTGGCCGACGCGAAACAGGCGCTGGACGTGTTCCGGCCTCCCTATGTGATCAAGGCCGACGGCCTGGCGGCCGGCAAGGGCGTGGCCATCAGCCCGGACCGCCGCGACGCCGAGGCCGAGATCGAGCGCATGCTGGGCGGCCGTTTCGGCGCCGCCGGCGCCCGGGTGGTGATCGAGGAGTTCATGGAGGGCGAGGAGGGGTCCCTGTTCGCCCTGTGCGACGGGACCCGCGCCGTGCTGCTGGGCGGGGCCCAGGACCACAAGCGCGCCTTTGACGGCGATCTGGGCCCCAACACCGGCGGCATGGGGGCCTACTCCCCCGCCCCGGTCTTCACGCCGGACCTGGTGCAGCAGGCCGAGGCGCGCGTGATCCAGGCGACCATGGCGGGCATGGCGGCGGAGGGCGCGCCCTATCGGGGGGTGCTGTACGCCGGGCTCATGGCCACCGCCGACGGGCCGAAGGTGGTGGAGTTCAACGCCCGCTTCGGCGATCCGGAATGCCAGGTGCTGATGATGCGTCTGGCCGGGGACATCGTGCCCCACCTGCTGGCCTGCGCCCGGGGCGACGTGTCGCAACTGCCGCCGCTGGAGTTCCGCCCCGAGACGGTGATCTGCGTGGTGCTGGCGGCCAAGGGCTATCCCGACAGCCCCCTGACCGGCTCGGTCATCCGCGGCGCCGACCAGGACTTCGGACCCGACGTGCAGGTCTTCCACGCCGGCACCGCCCGCAACCGGGACGGGGCGCTGGTCGCCGCCGGAGGCCGGGTGCTCAACGTTTGCGCGCGCGGGGCGGATATCGCCGAGGCCCGCGAGCGCGCCTACGCCGCCATCGGCCGGATCGACTGGCCCGGCGGCTTCCACCGCGCCGACATCGGCTGGCGGGCCCTGGACCGGGACGACTAGGCCAGGGCGAACAGCAGCCGGCCCTCGCCCATGCGGTCGCGCACGGCCCGAAGGTCGGCGTGGGCCAGCGAGAAACAGCCGTAGGACCGGCCCAGCTTGCCCTCGCGGGCCAGGAATTCCGGCTCGGCGTAGTCGGCGCCGTGGACGATGATGGCCCGCTCGCGCGCGGCGGAGTTGGAGTACTCCAGCCCGTCCAGCAGCACGTTGGGACCCTGCTGCGGGCCCCAGTTCGGCCCCGCCGTCACGAACGAGCCCAGCGACGACATGTGGGAATCCGGCACATTGGAGAATTGCCGGGCGAAGCCGGAGTGGGCCGGGTCCGAGCCGCGCCCGTGGCTGGTGCGGAACGCCTGCACCCCGCCGGACTCCAGATTGACCTCGTAAAGCCGCGTCTCGCCCGAGAAGCGCGTGAAATCCACCAGATACATGCGGTCGCGCAGGGGAATGCGGCGGTGGTGAATGTCCAGGGCGGCCATGGCCCGGCTCATCAGCTCTGGCCGCACCTGGCCGGTGGGATCCAGCGGCGGGCGGACCTGCACCGCCTGGACGGGGCGCGGCGCCAGATCCAGCGACGGCGGCAGCATCACCTGCCGCGCCGGCGCGGCGCCCGTGGCGGCGCAGCCCGACAGCGCCATGGCGCCCCCGGCGGCCAGTCCGCCTGTGATCAGTGCACGTCTCGACAGCCGCATATGACGCCCTCGATGCGGTTTTCAGCCCTTGTTTCCATGTGTTTCACAACCCTGCGCCCTCGCGCAAGCGCGGCCTTGGCTAAAACCCCGGCCCGCCTATGATGCCCGGGCAGCCGGACGACCCTGTCCGGCGCGGATGAGGGGGCGTCGATGAAGCGGTTCTGGATGGCGGTGACGGCGGCCGCGATGGCGGCCTTTCCCGCCCTGGCCCGGACGCCGGACGCCCCGGCCCGGGCGGATCCGGCGGTCACCTATGTGCACGCCGGGCGGCTGCTGGCCGACCCGTCCAGCGGGCGGGTCAGCGAGATCCAGACTATCGTCATCGCCGACGGACGGGTCCGCGAGATCGTCGACGGCTTCGTCGGCCAGGGCCGCGTGGTCGACCTGTCGGACCGCTTCGTCCTGCCGGGCCTGATCGACAGCCACGTGCACCTGACCGGGCAGCAGAGTCCCACCTCCCGCCTGGACGAAATGACGCAGTCCGACGCCGATCAGGCCATGATCGGCGCGGGCCACGCCCGCCGCACCCTGCTGGCGGGCTTCACCACCGTGGCCGACCTGGGCGCCGCCAATGAGGCCGTCTTCGCCCTGCGCGACGCCGTCCGCCGCGGCGACGTGCCCGGTCCGCGCATCATCGCCTCGGGCTCGTCGGTGGCCATCCACGGCGGGCACGGCGACATCAACGGCTACCGCGACGACATCATGCACCTGCTGTCTTCGGAAAGCATTTGTTCGGGGCCGGAGGACTGCATGCGCGCCGTGCGCACCCAGGTGCGCGCGGGCGCCGACGTCATCAAGATCACCGCCACCGGCGGGGTCCTGTCCAACACCGCCGCCGGCCTGGCCCAGCAGTTCACCGACGCCGAACTGGCCGCCATCGTCGAGGCCGCCCACCGCATGGGCCGGCAGGTCACCGCCCACGCCCACGGGGCTGACGGGGTCAACGCCTTCCTGCGCGCCGGCGGGGACTCCATCGAGCACGGCACCTATCTGGACGATGACTCCATCCGCCTGTTCCGCGAGACCGGCGCCTGGCTGGTGCCGACCCTGCTGGCGGGCGATTTCGTGGCGCGCATCGCCGCGGGGCCGGACAATTTCTTCACCCCCGCCCAGACGGCCAAGGCGCTCCAGGCCGGACCGCAGATGCTGGACATGGCGCGGCGGGCCCACGCGGGCGGGGTGCGCATCGCCTTCGGCACCGATTCCGGGGTCTCGGCCCACGGCGACAACGCCCGGGAGTTCGCCCTGCTGGTGCGCGCCGGCCTGACGCCGCTGGAGGCGGTCCAGACCGCCACCGTCAATGCGGCCGCGCATCTCGGCCTCGAGGGCGAGATCGGCCGTCTGGCGCCGGGCATGGCGGCGGACCTGGTGGCGGTGCAGGGCGATCCCCTGGCCGACGTCACCGAACTGGAGCGGGTCGTCTTCGTCATGAAGGGCGGCGTCGCCTGGCGCGAGGAGTGATCACACCCCGAACAGCCACCAGATCGCCGTGCAGGTGGCGGCGCCCACGATGATCATCATGGGCACGCCGATCTTCAGGAAGTCGGTGAAACGGTAGTCGCCCGCCGCATAGACCAGGGTGTTGGTCTGGTAGCCGATGGGCGTGGCGAAGCTGGCCGAGGCGGCGAACATGACCGCCACCAGAAGCGGCCGGGCGTCGATGCCCATCTGCTGGGCCAGGCCGATGGCGATGGGCGTCATGATCACGGCCACGGCGTTGTTGGTCACCATCTCGGTCAGGATGGTGGTCAGGAAGTACAGGCAGATCAGCACCACCAGGGGCGAGGCGTCCACCAGCAGGGGGGTGGCCCAGCCCACGATCAGGTCCACGCTGCCGGCGTTCTGCAGGCCGATGCCGATGGCCAGCATGGCGAAGATCAGCACCAGCACGTCCCCGTCGATGGCGCCCCAGGCGTCCTCGGGATCGATGCAGCGGGTCACCAGGATCACGGCCACGGCGATGATGGCGGCGCCGGCGATGGGGATGACGCCGAAGGCCGCCGCCAGCACGGCGCCGGCCAGGGCGGCGATGGCGATGGGGGCCTTGCTGCGGCGGAACGGCTGGCTCTGGGTCGCGCCGACGCCCATGAGCGTGCGGTTCTCGCGCAGATCGGGCACCGTCTCGGGGGGCGCGGCGATCAGCAGGGTGTCGGCCGCCCGCACCCGCGCCCCGCCCATGTCCGGCCCCGGCAGGTGATGGGATCGCGACACGCCGAGGATCCGCAGCTTCAGCCGCGACAGCATGGGAATCTCTGACAGCCGCCGCCCGATTCCGGGGTGGGTCGGGGCGATGGTCGCCTCGATGAAGGTGATCTCGTCGTCCTCGCTCTCGGGGTTCTCCTCGCCCTCCTTGCGCGTCAGGACGATGCCGCCGGTCTGGCCGTTCATGCCCACGGTGAAGCCGGGCGCCCGGGCCAGGGCCTGGATCTCGTGGGCCGGCGCCGACAGCAGGATGCGATCCCCCTGCAACAGCGCCTGATCGTTCAGATCCTTGCGCAGGATCCGGCCGTCGCGCTTCAGGCCCACCACCTTCGTCTCGGACCGTTTCAGCAGGTTGATGTCGCCCAGCTTGCGGCCGATGCGGTCGCTGCCGTCGCGCACCAGCAGCTCGGTCAGGAAGATGTGCGCGTCGGTCTCGCCGTCGTCGGTGTCATCCCGACGGGGCAGCAGGAACGGCCCCAGCACCGCCAGGGTCAGCACCCCGCTGAGCACGGTGACCAGACCCACCCCGGTGATCTCGAAGATGCCGAAGGGCTCCATGCCCATGTCCCGGGCGACGCCGTCCACCAGCAGGTTGGTTGAGGTGCCGATCAGGGTCAGGGTGCCCGACATGATCGACAGGTAGGACAGGGGAATCAGAAGGCGGGTGGAGGCGATGGACAGGGCCTTGGCCAGCTTCTTGATCACCGGAATCAGGATGATCACCACCGGCGTGTTGTTCATGAAGGCGGGCGCGGTCAGGGCGCCGCTGAACACCCCCGCTGCGGTCAGGCGCGGCCGCTCCTGCGCCCCGCGCGTCACCAGTCCCAGCAGGGCCTCGATGGCCCCGGTCCGCACCAGGGCGCCCGACAGGATGAACATGGCCGCGATGGTCACCGGCGCCGGATTGGCCAGCACCGACAGGGCCGAGGTCAGGGGCAGGAAGCCCGTCAGCATCATCACCGCGACCCCGCCCACGGCCACCACCGTCGGCGGCAGCCGCTCGCTGATGAAGGCGGCGAACAGGGCGACCAGAAAGGCCAGGCCGATCCAGGCGCTGTAGCTGTCGATGAAGGTGGTGATGACGTCCAAGGCGGCCCCGCTTGTCGGAAGGCTCCGACCTGGCACGAAAGGCGCGGGCGCGCATCCGGTTCCGCGTTGACGCGACCCCCGCGGGCGCCTACGCCCGGAGCATGACCAGCCAGACCCTGCCCCATCCCATCGACGGCCTGCGCGCCGTGGCCGCCGACTACGACGTCCTGCTGTGCGACGTCTGGGGCGTGATCCACAACGGCCGTGAACATTTCGCTCCGGCGCTGGACGCCCTGGTCCGCTTCCGCGAGGGCGGCGGCCAGGTGGTGCTGATCTCCAACGCGCCGCGTCCGTCGGTGGCGGTGGTGCCGCAGCTGGACGCGCTGGGCGTGCCCCGTGCGGCCTGGGACGCCTTCGTCACCTCGGGCGACGCCACCCGCGCCGAACTCCGCCGCCGGGCGCCCGGTCCTGTCTGGGCCCTGGGGCCGGACCGGGACATGGCCCTGTACGAAGGCACAGGCGTGGCGGTGAGCGAGGGGCCGGACGACGCCGGCTTCATCTGCTGCACCGGCCTGTACGACGACGCCACCGAAGGTCCGCAGGACTATCGCGAGGCCCTGTCCAAGGCCGCCGCGCGGGATCTGGAGATGGTCTGCGCCAACCCCGACCGGGTGGTGCAGCGGGGCGACCAGTTGATCTACTGCGCCGGGTCCCTGGCCGATCTGTACGAGACCCTCGGCGGGCGGGTGACCATGGCCGGCAAGCCGTTCGGCCCCATCTATGACCTGGCCATGAAGGAGGCCGAGCGTCTGCTCGGCGCCAATGCGGACCGCTCCCGGGTGCTGTGCGTGGGCGACGGGGTGGTCACCGACGTGATGGGCGCCAACGGCCAGGGGCTGGACTGCCTGTTCGTGGCCGCGGGCATCCACGGCGCGACCGCGCAGGGGCCCGACGGCCGGGTCGACGCGGAAAAGGCGGGCGCGCTTCTCAAGGCCGAAACCACCTACGCCCGTTACACCATGCTGGACCTGGCCTGGTGAGGCTCGCCAAGCGGCGCCGCGGGCGCTAGATCACCCGAATGACTGAAACACACCTCGTGGGGGCGCACCCCTCCGGCGGCTACATTCTCGACGAACTGCACGTCGGCATGACCGCTGAAAAAACCGTCGAGATGACCGAACAGCGCATCCAGCAGTTCGCCGACGCCTCGGATGACTTCAACCCCGTGCACATGGACGAGGCCTTTGCGTCAAAGACCGCCTATCGCGGCCGCATCGCCCACGGCCTGTTGTCCGCCTCGTTCGGCTCGGCCGTGGTGGGCACCATGCTGCCGGGCGCGGGGGCCATCTATCTGAGCCAGACCCTGGCCTTCGAGAAGCCGGTGCGCATCGGCGACCAGGTCACGGCCCGGGTCACCGTGGCCGCGGTGGACCTGGAATCGGCCCGCGTGACCCTCAAGACCGAGGGCTATATCGGCGACGCCTTCATCATGGGCGGCGAGGCCATTGTGCGCGTGCCCCGTCGCCGGCGGCCGGCGAAGGACTGACTTGGCCGTCCGCCTGATCACCGACTGGCGAAACCTGGACCCCGACGACCGGGGCGCGGCGGTGGCCGTGGGCGCCTTTGACGGGGTGCACCGGGGCCACCAGGCGGTGATCGCCGAGGCGAAGGCCGCGGCCGATCGCCTGGGCGCCCCGCTGGGGGTTGTCAGTTTCGATCCGCACCCCCGCCGCTTCTTCCAGCCCGAGGCCGCGCCCTTCCGCCTGATGACGCCGGACCAGATGGCCCGGGCCCTGGCCCCGCTGGGCGTGGACCGGCTCTATCTGCTGCCCTTCGACGCCGAGATGGCGGGCATGAGCGACCGCGCCTTCGCCGACCAGGTGCTGCACCGGGGCCTGGGGATCGTCCACGCGGCGGTGGGCTTCGACTTCACCTTCGGCAAGGGGCGCTCGGGCTCGCCCCAGGCCCTGGCGGACTACGGCCGCGAGATGGGCTTCACGGTGTCGGCGGCCCGGCGGGTGGATGACGCCGACGGGCTCAAGCTGTCGTCCAGCGCCGTGCGCGAGGCGCTCAAGGCCGGGGACATGGACCGCGCCGCCGCCATCCTGGGCCGCCCCTTCGCCATCCAGGCCGAGGTGATCCACGGCGACAAGCGCGGCCGCGAGATGGGCGTGCCCACGGCCAACATGGCGCTGGGCGACTACATGCGCCCGGCCTACGGCATCTACGCCACCCGCACCCGCCTGCCCGACGGCCGGGTGGTCGACGGCGTCTCCAGCCTGGGGGTGCGCCCCATGTTCCGGACCGAGGCGCCCATGCTGGAGGCCTGGCTGTTCGATTTCGACGGCGACCTCTACGGCCAGACCCTGGAGACCGAGCTGATCGCCTTCCTGCGCCCGGAAACGACCTTCGACAGCCTGGACGCCCTCAAGGCGCAGATCGACGCGGACGCCAGGGCCGCCCGGGCGGTTCTGCGATCCTGAACAGGGGCGCGGCTATTATTCATCCCCCACCCTCCGCGGCGCCTTAAAATGTGCTCCGGCGGCGCGATGCGCGGCGCGAGCGAAGGGGGATTTCAGATGATTCAGACCCTGTTTTTCAGAGTCTGAAATGGCCGTCCGATTTCAGACCATTCAGACGATTCAGACGGTGT
Organism: Brevundimonas sp.; assembly: GCA_036963825.1. GTDB lineage: Bacteria > Pseudomonadota > Alphaproteobacteria > Caulobacterales > Caulobacteraceae > Brevundimonas. The sequence goes on along the minus strand of JBALUZ010000113.1, from coordinate 411 downwards.
TTTCTCCGCCCGGAGTCTGAAAGCCGGGCAGAAGGGTCAGCATCAGCCCCCCCTCGTCCTCGAACCGCGCCCGCACCGGCCAGGCCGTGACCCGCCCGCGCCACCCGGGCGGCAGGCGCACCCAGTCCTTCTCGGTGGTCACCAGCCCCGCGCCCTGATCCGCCGCCCGGGCCGCCAGGGCCGTCAGGTCCCCCTCGGCGAAGGCGGCATGGTCGGGGAAGGCGGCGAAGTCGACCAGCTGGCACCCGGCCGCGGTCAGGGCCCGCTCCACCTTCCACGGCTTGGCGATGCCGGCGAAGCCCAGCTGCGGCCCCGGCGGGGGCGGCGCGGCGGGCTCCAGCCGGGCGATGAACACCGGTTTGTCCTTGAACAGGCGCAACAATTCCGGATCGGCGCCGGGCAGGTCCGCCG
>JBALUZ010000112.1:0-9506 GCA_036963825.1 Brevundimonas sp. | reverse complement strand
GAAAAGGACGACGCGTCCAGGGCCCGGCTCGAGAAGCTGGACGAGGAGATCGACACCCTGCAGGCCGAGTCCGACGACCTGACCGCCCGCTGGAAGGCCGAGAAGGACAAGGTGGGCCAGTCCGCCCAGCTGCGCGAGACCCTGGACCGGCTGCGCAACGAACTGACCGCGGCCCAGCGCACCGGCGACCTGGCCCGCGCGTCCGAGATCGCCTACGGCCAGATCCCCGGCATCGAGAAGCAATTGGCCGAGGCGGAAAAGAACGAGGCGGACGCCGCCGGCCCCCTGACGCCCGAAGTGGTCGACGCGGCCCAGATCGCCGCCGTGGTCTCCCGCTGGACCGGCGTGCCGGTGGACAAGATGCTGGAGGGCGAGCGCGAGAAGCTGCTGTCCATGGAGGACGCCCTCAGGAACCGCGTGGTGGGTCAGGACGAGGCCCTGGCCGCCGTCTCCGACGCCGTGCGCCGCGCCCGCGCCGGCCTCAACGACCCCAACCGTCCGCTGGGCAGCTTCCTGTTCCTGGGCCCCACGGGCGTGGGCAAGACCGAGCTGACAAAAGCCCTCGCGGAGTTCCTGTTCGACGACGACGCCGCCATCACCCGGCTGGACATGTCCGAGTACATGGAGAAGCACAGCGTCAGCCGCCTGATCGGCGCCCCTCCGGGCTATGTGGGCTATGACGAGGGCGGCGCCCTGACCGAAGCGGTCAGACGGCGCCCCTATCAGGTGGTCCTGTTCGACGAGGTGGAGAAGGCCCACCCCGACGTGTTCAACACCCTGCTGCAGGTGCTGGACGACGGCCGCCTGACCGACGGTCAGGGCCGCACCATCGACTTCCGCAACACCCTGATCATCATGACCTCCAACCTGGGGTCCGAGTTCCTCGCTAGCCAAGGCGAGGGCGACGACGTGGAGACCGTGCGCCCGCTGGTCATGGAGGCCGTGCGCGGCCATTTCCGGCCCGAGTTCCTGAACCGCATCGACGAGATCGTGCTGTTCCAGCGCCTCGGCCGCGACCAGATGGCCGGCATCGTCCGCATCCAGCTGGCCCGCTTCGAGAAGCTGCTGGCCGACCGCCGCCTGACCCTGTCCATCGACGAGGCCGCCCTGGCCTGGCTGGCCGACCGCGGCTACGACCCGGTCTACGGCGCCCGCCCCCTGAAGCGCGTCATCCAGAAGGACCTGGTCGACCCCATCGCCCGCAAACTGCTGGCAGGCGAGATCGAGGACGGCGGGGTGATCGCGGTGTCAGCGGGGGCGGACGGCCTGACCATCGGCAAAGCCCAGGTCCACTAGGACCTGGGCCGCCCAGCAATTGTCGTCCCGACCGAAGCGCGGCGGAGCGCCGGGATGGGAAGACGGCGGTGGATTAAACGAACTGGACGAACGGTGATACTCTCAAGTCTCGGAGAATCAGTTCGTGAGGCGACCCGTTGGCCAAAGTTCAGAATCCCACACTCTTCTCCAAGCATTTTGGGATTCCCACCCATGACCTCGAAGCCGCCGGTCTGGTCGATCCGTTCATTGACGTCGACACGCCTCTGTTTATCGATCCTGTCCTCCTCGCAACGTCATCCCACCAGATAATCTCTGAGGCCGCGCACTCGGCTTTTAGAGAGCATTTCAGCAACTTCATCAGATTGCTGACGATCTCCAAGCAAGAAGGTGACGCGCCTTGGAGGGCTGCCCGGAACCTCTTGGATTTGAGAGAACCTGCAGAGAATGGCTTAGGCTACGGCGGCAGCGGTCGATCAGGAAATTCGCGTCCTGACGAGGTGCGCGAAGCCATTATGAGAACTTCAAAAGAGGTGATCACCCTCGGTGCGGATGACCCCGAGATGATTTCGCTGATGGGCTTCTTCGAAGAGGATGTGGGCCCCGACACAATCAGCGATTTCACCACCCGGGTAATTATCAATCAGCTTGCCGAAATGACGAGCGAGTTTTGCACCGCTCGCAGTCTGCCGCTCAATGAGATCGAGCAAATTCCCGGGCATCGCCTTCCCACTTATGAACGAAACGGAGAGACCAAAGCCATCGTGCTTGTCCCGCGAGACATCGTTCGCGATCTTCCCATCGCGAACGACTGGGGAGAAATTGCTGCCGCTATCGAGCAAAGTGATCGGGTGCGTCGAGGCGTCAACCGCCTGTTAGGGGGTATCGCGAGGCCCACCGTCGCAGATCGAAAAGAAGCAATGAGGGCTTTCGCTCTCCAGTCGCCTGCTACGTTTGCCGAGTTCTTGGCCGCAGTAAAAGAGCATGTCCGGACCTATGATCCAAACCTTGATCCTTTAGCCTACTTCAAAATGAAGTCGATATTTGCAGAAGGTTTTGGGGAGTTGAAAAACCCTAAATCCTACGACTTCGCAAGCGGGCCGGAGGAAATACGGAGAGCGGTTCTCGACAGCATTGATCTGTTTAAGCATCACGTTGAGAATGGAAATCTGTGGGAGGAGCTATGGCTGGGGGGTAGACCTAAAAAGGAACGTGCATCTCAGCTAATATACTACGCTATATCTGATGCATATTGCAAAGCGAACAATATTGACATTTCGCCGGAAGCAAACATGGGTGGCGGCCCCGTAGACTTCAAATTCTCTAATGGATATAATGCTCGGGTTCTTGTTGAAATGAAGCGCTCAAGCGGGACTGTTCGACACGGATATGAAAAGCAATTGGAGTTTTATAGGACAGCAGCCGATACAGAGTACGCGATATTTGTGGTCATGGATTTCGGCGATCTAGGCCAGAAACTCGAGCAGATCACCCAAATCCAAGCTGAACGACGGGCGGGAGGCTCCCGTGCTTCCGACATTGTCGTCATCGACGCGACGAAAAAGGATTCTGCTAGCAAGCGACACTAGATGCTGTGACTACGTCGCCTCCGCCGTCGATTGGATATCGACGGTCACGTCCCGCGCCCCTGGCATATCCCAGCAACTGTCCTCCAGCCGTAACAGCCAGCCGTTCGCATGCTTGCTGTAGCGGCATCGCGCCTCCAACCCCTCATGGGGCAGGATGATCGCCCGCTTCACCTGATATCGGGCGTCAAACAGGACGGCGGCGAGGTAATCGAACTTCTTCTCGGGCAGGCGGCGCATGAAGCTCAACTGCCGTGACCCGTTGTGTGCGGTCAGGCGGCGGCTCTTGATCTGATAGCGCGCTCCGTCCTTGTCCGTGGCGTCATGCCCGGCCGCTGACGAGGTCTCCAGCGCCCATCCGAACGCCGTCGAGAACAGCAGTTCGGCATAGTCGCCAACGGGGCTGTTCGAGGTGCGCACCACCTCGCGGCGCCTCAGTTCCTCCATCACCTCCGCATGCAGGGTCAGAAGCTCGCGGATCGACGCGCGGGCCAGCGGCGGTTCCTCACCCGGCGGCTCCGTCGGGCCAGAGGGTGCAGGGATGGCCAGCGGCTGATCTTTCCGGGGTTCGGCCCCGTACACTTCCGGCGGCACGGCTTTCCTCAGCATGTTGCCGAGGTTCATTCGGACCTGGCCGGGATTCAGATGCGCGTACTGCTCGCGCCGGTCGATGCCGTAGCGCAGCGCAATGGTGTGAAGGGCGTCGACATCCAGCGAGCCATCCGGTGCTGTCACCTGCGGCCTGAGCCACGCGTTGAACGCATCGTTCTTGGTCAGCCGCTCCCACCGTTCTCGCCGTTCCTTGCTGATCTGCATAGCCGCCCTCCCTCAATCCATGAGGCACGCTAACGGCGGCCCACGTCAAATGCGGGCGGAGCCGCTCGTCCCTGTCCTTCTCCCATTGGGAGAAGGTGGCCGCGAAGCGGTCGGATGAGGGTCGGGCGGTTCCGGACCACCCACGACCCTCACCCTTTCGCGCAAGGACGGCGTCTGCGACGCCGTGCGCTCAAGCCCTCTCCCATCGGGAGAGGGGCGCAAGCTTGACGGCGCCGCCCGGTCTCCGCCTGATGCCCTCATGACGCGCCGCAAGCTGACCCTCGACGAGTTCTTCGACCGCATCACGGCGGCGCTCCGCTATCGGGCCCCGGCGCCGCGCCGACGCATACGGGGGGACGAGGGCGTGTTGATGTGGCGGCGCAAGGGGCTGCGGGCGGGCGTGCTGGTGGGGCCGTCGGTGGGCGGCGCCTTTGTGGTGCTGGGCCGCGTCTCGGAGCAGATCGACGCCCTGCCCCAGGCCATCGCCCTGCTGGAGGACATCTTCGCCGGCGAGATCGTCGAGGTGGAGGCCACGGGCGTGCGCAACGCCGACCTCTGGATGGCCCGCGCCGACGACCCCGTCCGCTACGTCAGGACGCTGGACCGGTCCTATTCCTCCGCCGAGGTCCCCGTTTTCGAGTCCCTGCGCTTCCGGGCCTGGCCGGGCTTCTGACCGGGCGCCCGGAAGCCATCCGCCCCGTCACACGTTCAGCGACCATGACCGACACGCCCCCCGCCCTGACCGAACCCCAGCAGGCCCGCCTCGACCTCCAGGCCGGGCCCGTGTCCCTGAAGATGGAGGTGCGGGTCACCCCCGGCGGCCTGCTGGCCATCGGCGGGCTGGTCAGCGGCGTGCTGCTGTCCACCGCCGTGCTGGTGTGGGCCGCCACCGCCGCCCCGCGGCGCCACCCCATCGCCTGGCGCCTCGGCCGCTGAGCCGCCCGTCTCCTCCCCATCAAGGATGGGGAGGGGGACCGCGAAGCGGTGGAGGGGAAAAGCCGGCGATCCGCGCCTCCGCCCGCGTCCGGATGGCGCCCAGAACCCCCTCCGGATTCACCCGCACATCCTCCGCGGCCAGCCGCAGGACGGCGATCCCCTGTGTCGCCAGCCAGGCGGTGCGGCGGCGATCCGCAGCCATGCGGTCCGGATGCGCATGGCCCATGCCGTCCACCTCGACGGCCAGCCGCGCCGCCGGGCAATAGAAGTCCAGAATGAACGGGCCGACCGGATGCTGGCGCCGGAACCTCAGCCCGGCCAGCCGCTGGCCGCGCAACGCGACCCACAGCCGCGCCTCCGGCGGCGTGAGGCGGCGGCGCAGGGCGCGGGCCTTCTCGACGGCGTCACGCGGCGGCATGGCCCCTCCACCCCTTCGGGGTCCCCCTCCCCATCAAGGATGGGGAGGAGACGGGCGTCAATCGCCCCAATTCCGCCACGACCCTGACCCCCCCGCAACCTTCTGGAATCCCGCCGTTTCATGACGGCGAATTCACTGAAGGCCCCCGCCCCGGGCCTGCTATCGGCGAAGATGAGCGGACCGTGGGGTCCGACGGGGCTGACCACCATGATGCGACTGAAAACCCTCCTGCTGGCCGGCGCGGCCGCGGCCGTGATCGGCGCCCCCGTCCATGCCCAGACCGCCCCGGCCGAACCGGCCCCCGCCCCCGCCCCCGCCGAGGCGCCGCCCGCCGGGGACGAAGACCCCACAACCGTGGAAGAGGTGGTGGTCACCACCGATCCCGCCGCGGTGCGCACCTCCATCGACTCCATCAGCTACAGCCTGGCCAACGACCTGCAGGCCACCACCGGCAGCCTGGCCGACGCCCTGCGCAACATCCCCTCGGTGGATGTGGACCCCGAGGGCGGCGTGTCCCTGCGCGGCGACCCCAACGTCACCATCCTGGTGGACGGGCGCCCGTCGGGCATCCTGGCCGGGCCGGGCCGGGGCCAGGCCCTGCTGCAGCTGCCGGCGGACCAGTACGCCCGCATCGAGGTCATGACCAATCCGTCCGCCGCCTACAGCCCGGAAGGCTCCGGCGGGGTCATCAATCTGATCACCCGGCCCACGGCGCCGCGCGCCGGGGCCCAGAGCACCGGCTCGGCGCGCCTGAACGTGGGCGACGACGGCCGCTGGAACGCGGGGCTCAGCGGCTCACGCCAGAAGGACGACCTGACCCTGTCGGGCGACCTCAGCTACCGGGCCGATCCCAACACCTTCTCGTTCCTGCGCACCCGCGAGCAGCTGGACCCCGCCACCGGCGACGTGGCGTCCGCCACCACCACCGACCAGACCATGGCCATGGACCAGAGCGGCGCCTTCGGCCGCGTCACCGCCGAGTACCGCCTGACCGACCGCACCAGCCTCAGCGCCGAGCTGCGCGGCGTCGCCTTCACCGGCGACGGCCTGAACAGCGCCCTGTTCCGCACCCGCGACGCCGGGGGCGCCCTGACCGCCGCCTATGACCGCGACACGGACGTGGGCTTCGACCTGGCCAACCGGGGCGCCACGGCGCGGGTGGTGCACCGCTTCGACGACGCCGGGCACGAATGGTCCAACGAGCTGCGCTACGACGCCAACGGCAACGAGGTGGTCGCCCTGGCGGTGAACCGCTTCATCACCCCCGCCGGGCCGGACCTGTACGAGCGCACCCGCCAGGACAGCGACCAGGCCTCCCTGGGCTTCACCAGCGCCTATGTGCGGCCCTTCGAGGAGGCCGGCCAGCTGCGTCTGGGCTATGAGCTGAACCAGCAGCGGCCGGAACAGGACGTGGAATTCGCCCGCGGCCCGTCCGAGGCCGGCCTGGCCGTGATCCCGGGCCTCAGCAACCGGTTCGAGGGCCGCCAGACGGTGCACGCCCTGTACGGCACGTACGAGCGGCCGCTCAGCGAGAAGCTGACGGCCCAGTGGGGCCTGCGGCTGGAGCAGGCGGACATCCGGGTGGACGACCTGACCGGCGGCGTCTCGGCGTCGCAGGACTATTTCCGCGCCTATCCGTCGGCCCACGTGCAGTACCAGCTCACCGACGACCAGACCCTGCGCGCCAGCTATTCGCGCCGCATCCAGCGGCCGCAGCTGACCCAGCTGAACCCCTTCGTGGCCTATCAGGACCCCCTGAACCTGCGCTCGGGCAATCCCGACCTGGAGCCGCAGGAGACGGACGCCTACGAGCTGATGTGGCAGCGGCGCGCGGGCCAGACCTTCTACCAGGCCACCGCCTATGTGCGGGACACCGGGGGCGCCTTCACCGAGGTGGCCGTGGACGTGGGCGGCGGCGTGCTGCTGACCCGGCCCGAGAACCTGGGCTCGCGGCTGGACGTGGGGCTGGAGCTGACCGCCAGCGGCCGCCTCGGCCCGACCCTGCGCTACAACGGCAGCGTCAATGTCTTCCGTCAGGAGATCGACTCCACGGGGGTGCCCGGCGGCGGCGAGCGGGGCGGGACCCTGGCCAGCGGCCGGGTCAGCCTGAACTGGCAGCCCACCGAAAGGGACTTCGTGCAGGTGTCGGGCTTCTGGCAGGGCGAGACCCTGCTGGCCCAGGGGACGCGCGAGGCCGGCGGCATGCTCAACATCGGCTATCGCCGCAAGCTGACGGACAAGCTGTCCCTGAACATCACCGGCCGCGACGTGCTGAACAGCTTCAGCAACGACACGGTGTACGAGACGCCGCAGTTCCGCGAGCGCTTCGAGCAGGACATCCGCCTGCGCGCCTTCTACATCGGCCTCAGCTACAGCTTCGGTTCGGGCCCGCGCCGCCAGCCCGAGCAGTTCGACTTCTCCACCGCGCCCACGGGGGGCTGAGCCGGGGCTCCGGAGGCCAGGATCGGGGCAGGACGGGAAGGCGGCGACTTTTTGATCCCCCCGCCTGCAGGCGCCCTATAATGCCCGTTCCGCCCCCGCCCCCGCCCCGTGCGCGACCTGAGCAACGATGCAGATCATGCAAACCGCCCCCCGCCCCCGATTCCGGAAAAATTAGACTCCGTTGGACTCTTTCCCGGGTCTGAAGGCCTCCCCATGCACGTGCTCTACATCGACGCCGACGCCTGCCCCGTGAAGGACGAGTGCTTCCGCGTGGCCGAACGCGTGGGCTTCCGGGCGGTGGTGGTGTCCAACGGCTGGATCAACCTGCCCCGCGCCCCCTTCATCGAGCAGGTGGTGGTGGAGGCGGGGCCGGACATCGCCGACGACTGGATCGCCGAGCGGGCGGGGCCGGGCGACATCGTGGTGACCTCGGACATTCCCCTGGCCGACCGCTGCCTGAAGGCCGGGGCCCAGGCCCTGCGGCCCAACGGCTCGGTGTTCACCCCGGACTCCATCGGCTCGGCCCTGGCCGGGCGCATGGTGGGCGAGCACCTGCGCGGCATGGGGGTGGCCACCTCGGGCCCGCCGCCCTTCGGCCCGCGCGACCGCTCCGCCTTCCTCCAGGCCCTGGACCGGGCCGTGGTCGTGGCGAAGCGGGCGTGACCTAGTCGACCACCTGGAAGCGGCGGGCGTCGAACACCCGCAGCACCTGGGCCAGGTCGCGGCCCCGCTTCAGGATCATGCCGCTCTGGTTCATCACCGCCCAGGCCCCCTGGCGGCGGGCCAGGGCCGGACGCTTCTCGATGCGGTAGGCCGGGGCGTCCCCGGCGCGGCGGAACACGGCGAACTCGGCGGCGTCCCGGCCCGGCGCCATGGCGTAGTCGCGCCACTCGCCCGCCGCCACCATGCGCCCGTAGACCCGGAGCATGGCGTCCAGCTCGCGGCGGTCGAAGAACACCGGGCCGGGGGCCGGGCCGTGGCTTGCGGGACTGTCGGAGGCGTCGGCGCTCATCGCCTCACCCTAGCGCGAACCGGCGATTGCGCCAGCGCAGGGCACGGGGATTTGACCGGCCCCTGAAGAAAAACCACCCGAACACGAAAAGGCCCTGTTTCGGTCCTTCCAACGCCCGTTTGGCCCCCCAGATAGGCAGGGTCGGCCGGTCGGGGTCGCCGGAGATCCCGGATCCTGAACAGCCCCCCCAGCCCCCCTGGATTTCATGGGGCCTCGACGGGCCGACAAACCTCCAAGCGAGACGCCCGTGCGACACCTCCCCCTCCCGGTCGCGCGGGCGTTTTGCGTTCAGGCCGGGGGCAGGGTCGCCGTCGCCGTCTCCCCGTCCCGCCTCACCATCACCGTGATGTCGCGCCGCGCCGCCGACAGGGCCCGCTCCAGATCGGCCGCGTCGCGCACCGCCGCGCGTCCGGCGCGGGTGACCACGTCGCCGGCCACGAGGCCCGCCTGGGCCGCCGGCGAGCCGCTCTCCACCGAGCGCACCTCGACCCCCGCCGCGCCGTCCGCGAAGCGCGCGCCGTGCGCCGACAGGCCCGCGGCGCCCAGGGCGATCACGGGCCCGTCGGGCCGCTGCACCGCCAGCATCGTCTCGACCGACCGGCCGTCCCGCAGATAGGTCGCCTGCAGCGTCGCGCCCGGCCGGGCGATGCCGGTCATGGCCTGCACCGTGCCGCCGTTCGAGACCACCCGATCCTCGAGACCCGTGATCACGTCGCCGCGCCGCAGGCCCGCCCGGTCGGCGGGCGAGCCGGGGACCACGTCCTCCACCACGGCGCCCCGGCCGATCTCCAGCCCCATCTCCTCGGCGCGGCGGGGCGTCAGGGACGACACCGTGGCGCCGGTCTCGCCGCGCACCACCTCGCCCGTGGCCAGGATCTGGTCCGTCACGAAGCGCATGATGTTGATGGGCACCGCGAAGGCAATGCCGTCGTTGCCGCCGCCCATGCCGCCCGACAGGATGGCCGTGTTGATGCCGATCAGCCGGCCGCGGCTGTCCAGCAGCGGCCCGCCCGAGTTGCCC
>JBALUZ010000111.1:0-9562 GCA_036963825.1 Brevundimonas sp. | reverse complement strand
CCCCGCCGAGACCCTGTGGCTGACGCTGGAGATCAACCGGCTGGACGAGGCCGAGATCGAGGCGGCGCTGACGGCCCATGCGCCCGCCGCGCGCTGGCGGCCCTGGCTGCGGCGGGTGCGCGCCAACAAGCCCCACGAGCTGTCGCCCGAGCTGGAGCGCTTCATCGCCGAGCGCCTGCCGGCCGCCATGCAGTGGCCGCGCCTGTTCGACGAGACGCTCGCGGCCCTGCGTGTGAAGGCGGGGAAGGAGGCGCTGACCCTGGCCGAGGCGCTGAACCGGCTCTCGAATCCGCAGGCGGAGCAGCGCAAGGCCGCAGCCGAGGGGCTGAATGACGCCCTCTCCGCGAAGGCGTCCACCATGGCGCTGGTGCTGAACACCGTGGCCCAGGAAAAGGCGCTGGAGGATCGCTGGCGCAAATTCACCTATCCGGCCCAGTCGAAGCACCTGATGAACGAGGTGGACGGGGAGGCGGTGGACGCCATGGCCGCTGCGGTGGCCGAGGCCTATCCGCGCCTGTCGCACCGCTATTACGCGCTTAAGGCCAAGGCCATGGGCCTGAAGCAGCTGAACCAGTGGGACCGCAACGCGCCCATCGAGACCACCGCGCCGCGCGGCTTCGACTGGGCTCAGGGGCGGGCCATGGTGCTGGACAGCTTCAATGATCTGGGCGCCGAGTTCGGCGACCGGGCGAAGGCGTTCTTCGACAATCCGTGGATCGACGGGCGAGCGCGGCCGGGCAAGCAGTCCGGCGCCTACGCCCACCCGGTGACGGCGGACCGGCACCCCTACGTGTTCCTGAACTGGATGGGCGAGCGGCGCGACGTGCTGACCCTGGCCCACGAGCTGGGCCACGGGGTGCACCAGACCCTGGCCGCGGATCAGGGCACCCTGCTGGCGGACACGCCCCTGACCCTGGCCGAGACCGCGTCCATCTTCGCCGAGGGCCTGACGTTCGATCGCCTGCTGGCCACGGCGCCGGAAAAGGAAAAGCGCGGCCTGCTGGCGGGGCGCATCGAGGACGGGCTGAACACGGTGGTGCGCCAGATCGCCTTCCACCGGTTCGAGACGCGCTTCCACGACGAGCGGGCCCAGGGCGAGGTGTCCGTCGCCCGCATCGGCGAGATCTGGCTGGAGGAGATGGGCGCGAGCCTGGGCCCTGCGGTCAGGCTCAACGATGGATACGAACACTGGTGGGCCTATGTGGGCCACTTCGTGCACTCGCCCTTCTATGTATACGCCTATGCCTTCGGGGACCTTCTGGTCACGGCCCTGATGGAGAAGCGGCGCGAGAACCCGGAAGGCTTCGCGCCCCTGTATCGCGAATTGCTGGCCGGCGGCGGGACGCGGACCTATGTGGAGGCGCTGGCGCCCTTCGGCCTGGACCCGCGCGACCCGGCCTTCTGGAGCGTCGGCTGCCGCCGGCTGGAGCGCCTGATCGACGAGTTCGAGGCGGTGGCGTGACGACACACCGCGCTTGAGCCGCGCGCCGCCCTCGGTATAAGGGCGATCAGATTCTCGTTTGCCTTCGAAAGACCATCGCATGGCCGCCGACACCCACGAAGCCGATCACGACGCCGACGCCTATCTGCGCGGCTCCCAGGAGATCTCCGAGCAGGTGTCCACCTGGAAGCTCTTCATGGTGCTGGCCAAGTGGGGCTCGCTGATCGTGGCGCTGCACGTGGTGTTCCTCACCCTCTGGTTCATGCCCAACGGCGGGTTCTTCCCCGCGGCGATCGTCACCGCGGTGCTGGCCGTCGCCGGTTGGTGGTTCCTGCGCAGCAAACCTGCGGATCACTAAGAGTTTTTCTGGCGGGCCCGGCCTTTACGGGCCTTTCTGAAACGTCCTAACGTTCCACTGCTCTGAAACAACAGGCAGGGGGATTCGCTTGGCCGTCGCCATAGCCGTGACGCGCGAACGCCGAGAAGGCGAACCGCGCACCGCCGCAACACCCGATACGGTGAAGAAGCTGACCGCGCTCGGCGCCTCGGTGCTGGTCGAGGCCGGCGCCGGGCTGGGCTCGTCCATTCCCGACGCCGACTATGAGGCCGCGGGCGCCCGGGTGGCGAAGGACTCCGGCGCCGTGCTGTCCAAGGCCGACATCCTTTTGAAGGTGCGAGGCCCCACGGCGCAGGAGATCAGCGCCCTCAAGCCCGGCGCCATCGTGGTCGCCATGCTGGACGCCTTCCGCGAGAAGGACACCGTTCAGGCCCTGGCCAAGGCCAATGTCACCGCCTTCGCCATGGAGTTCGTGCCCCGCATCAGCCGGGCCCAGGTGATGGACGCCCTGTCGTCCCAGGCCAATCTGGCCGGGTACCGGGCGGTGATCGAGGCGGCCCACGCATACGGCCGCGCCTTTCCCATGATGATGACGGCGGCGGGCACTGTCGCCCCGGCCAAGGTGTTCGTCATGGGCGCGGGCGTGGCGGGGCTGCAGGCCATCGCCACGGCGCGGCGTCTGGGCGCGGTGGTCAGCGCCACCGACGTGCGCCCCGCCGCCAAGGAGCAGGTGGAAAGCCTCGGCGCCAAATTCGTCGCCGTCGAGGACGAGGAGTTCAAGGCCGCCGAGACCGCCGGCGGCTACGCCAAGCAGATGTCGGCGGAATACCAGGCCAAACAGGCCGCGCTGACCGCCACCCACATCACCAAACAGGACGTGGTCATCACCACCGCCCTGATCCCCGGCCGCCCGGCGCCCCGGCTGATCAGCGCCGCCCATGTGGCCTCCATGAAGCCCGGCTCGGTGCTGGTGGATCTGGCGGTTGAGGCGGGCGGCAATGTGGAAGGCTCGAAGCCGGGCGAGGTGGTGAAGACCGCGGGCGGCGTCAGCATCGTCGGCTGGTCCAACCTGCCCGGCCGCATCGCGGCGGACGCCTCGGCGCTCTATGCCAAGAACCTGCTGGCCTTCGTCGGCCTGCTGGTGAAGGACGAGGCGCTGGCCCTGGACCTGGAGGACGAGATCCTCAAGGCCGCCGTCGTCACCCACGGCGGGGCCGTGGTGCATGAAGGAATAAAGGGAGCTTCCTGATGGAACACGTCGATCCCACCGTTTTCCGCCTGGCCATCTTCGTGCTGGCGATCTTCGTCGGCTATTATGTGGTCTGGAGCGTGACGCCGGCTCTGCACACGCCGCTGATGGCGGTCACCAACGCCATTTCCTCGGTCATCATCGTGGGCGGTCTCATCGCGGCGGCGGCCGTGTCGGAGGCCTCCGGCGTCAACGGCTGGATCGCCAAGGGCGCCGGCGTGGCGGCCGTGACCCTGGCCAGCGTCAACATCTTCGGCGGCTTCATGGTCACCCGGCGCATGCTGGCCATGTACCGGAAGAAGGAAAAGAAGGCTTGACCGGCGACGCGGCCCAGGTGGCCGCGACGGGCTCGTGGGTCGCCACGGGTCTGGGCGTCGGCCTGTGGATCTATGGCTGGCTGGGCCAGAAGAACCCCATCGCCAAGATGCGGTTTCACGACGCCGGCATGGTGCTGGTGTTCTCGTCCATCATCGTGCGGGTGCTGATCCAGGACCGGGCCATGACCTGGTTCGACTGGATCCTGGTGGTGGTCGCGCCGCTGTTCATCGCCGCCGCCCTGTGGCGGTTGAAGCGGACCAGCGGCCTGACGAATTTGGAGGACAGATGAGAGTTGCGTTGTTCATTGCGGTGCTGGCCTTCGCCGGCGTGGCCCAGGCCCAGAGCACCCGCCAGACGGGCGAGGGCTATCAGGGCGCCCATTTCGCCGTGGCGGCGCCGGAGGGCGCCAGCTGGAGCCTGAACTGCGGATTCCCGCCGCACCAGATCCCGGGCACGGGGGCGGTGAACCGCTTCGATCTGGAGGGCGAGGGCCCCGCCGCCGGACGGCTGCCCACGGACCGGGCGTGGTGCACCCTGACCAAGACGGGCGGCGAGGGGCCGGTGGGCTTCGCCCTGGTCAAGGACGGAACGCCCACCGCCGCCGGAACCAACGACCCCGCCGAACCGGCGCGGGTGGAAATCTACTGAGCCAATGAGGGGGACGCCGTCATGAACGCATCCATTGCAGCCCTGGCCTATCTGGCGGCCGGCGTCCTGTTCATCCTGTCGCTGCGCGGGCTGTCGAGCCCGGAGACCAGCCGGCGGGGCAACACCTTCGGCATGGTGGGCATGGGGCTGGCCATCGGCGTCACCCTGCTGACCCTGTGGGGGACCCAGGCGCTGGACGGCCTGACCCTGGCCCTGATCGCGGGCGGCGTCGTCGTCGGCGGCGGCGTCGGCGCAGCCATTGCGCGCAAGGTGCCCATGACCGCCATGCCGCAGCTGGTGGCGGCCTTTCACAGCCTGGTGGGCATGGCCGCCTGTCTGGTGGCCATCGGGGCCGTCTACGCCCCTGTGGCCTTCGGCATCGATGACGGCGCCGGCGGCATCAAGGCGCTGAGTCTGATCGAGCTGTCCCTGGGCGTGGCCATCGGCGCCATCACCTTCACCGGCTCGGTGATCGCCTTCGCCAAGCTGAACGGCAACATGAGCGGCGCGCCGATCCTGCTGCCCGCGCGGCACCTGATCAACATCGGCCTGGCGGCGGCGCTGGTGGTGCTGATCGGCGTGCTGATCGCCACGGGCGGCGCGGCGGTGTGGGCCTTCTGGGGCGTGTTCTTGATCGCCCTGATTCTGGGCGCCACCCTGATCATCCCCATCGGCGGGGCGGACATGCCGGTGGTGGTGTCCATGCTGAACAGCTACTCGGGCTGGGCCGCGGCGGCCCTGGGCTTCACCCTGGAGAACATCGCCCTGATCATCACCGGCGCCCTGGTGGGCAGCTCCGGCGCGATCCTGAGCTACATCATGTGCAAGGGCATGAACCGCAGCTTCATCAGCGTCATCCTGGGCGGCTTCGGCGGCGACGCGGCGGCGGCGGGCGCCGGCCATGTGGAGACGCGCCCGGTCAAGCAGGGCTCGGCCGACGACGCGGCCTTCATCATGAAAAACGCCTCCAAGGTCATCATCGTGCCCGGCTACGGCATGGCGGTGGCCCAGGCCCAGCACGCCCTGCGCGAAATGGCCGACAAGCTGAAGGAAGAGGGGGTGGAGGTGAAATACGCCATCCACCCCGTGGCGGGCCGCATGCCGGGGCACATGAATGTGCTGCTGGCCGAGGCGAACGTCCCCTACGACGAGGTGTTCGAGCTGGAGGACATCAACAGCGAGTTCAGTTCGTGCGATGTGGCCTTCGTCATCGGCGCCAACGACGTGACCAACCCGGCCGCCAAGACCGATCCCCAGTCCCCCATCTTCGGCATGCCCATCCTGGACGTGGAAAAGGCGGGCACGGTGCTGTTCGTCAAGCGCGGCATGTCGGCGGGCTACGCCGGGGTCGAGAACGAGCTGTTCTTCCGAGACAACACCATGATGCTGTTCGCCGACGCCAAGAAGATGGTCGAGGGGATCGTGAAGGGGCTGTGACCCCTGCGCCGTTTCTGTCGCCGGAACGGCGGCGCCTCGATCGCGTTGCCTGAAACATCACTGGGGAGCTTCACCATGCGTCTGTCCGTTCTGGCCGCCGCCGCATCCGCCTTCGCCCTGGCCGCTGCGTGCGGGAGCGATGGAGAAACCGCCGCCACGACGGCGCAGCCGGGCGGCGCGCCTGTGGAGACGAACCCGGCCAACGCCCCGCACCAGCAGCCGGCCTTCGAGGGCCAGACCCGCGCGCCGGGCGTGCAGACCACGGCGCCGATGGTGAGCGAGACGGTGGCCGAGGGTCTCGAAAGTCCGTGGGGACTGGTCCCCCTTCCTGATGGCGGCTTCCTGGTCACCGAGAAGCCCGGACGCCTGCGGCTGGTCAGCGCCGGGGGCGAGATCGGCGCACCCGTCGCCGGCGTGCCGGCCGTGGTGTCCGAGGGGCAGGCAGGCTTGCTGGACGTGGAGCTCAGCCCCGATTTCGCCGAGGACCGGCTGGTCTATCTGAGCTTCTCCGAGCCGCGTCCGGGCGGCAACGGCACGGCGGTGGCGCGCGGGCGACTGAGCGAGGACGGAACCCGGCTGGAGGCCGTGGAGACGATCTTCAGCGCCATGCCCACCTACGACAACTTCATGCACTACGGCTCGCGCCTCGTGTTCGACCGGCAGGGGCGGCTGTATGTGACCCTGGGCGAGCGGTCCGACCTCGAGACCCGGCCGCAGGCCCAGGACCTGGACTCGCACCTGGGCAAGATCGTGCGGATCAACGCCGACGGCTCGGTTCCGGCGGACAACCCCTTCGTGGGTCAGGACGGCGCCCTGCCGGAGATCTGGTCCCTGGGCCACCGCAATGTCCAGGGCGCGGCCCTGCACCCGGAGACGGGCGCGCTGTGGGCCATCGAACATGGCGCGCGCGGCGGCGACGAGGTCAACATCGCCCGCGCCGGCCAGAACTACGGCTGGCCGATCGCCGCCTACGGCATCGAATATCGCGGCGGCGCCATCGGGGAGGGGAACACCACGGCCCCCGGCACGGTGCAGCCCGTCTACTACTGGGATCCGGTGATCGCGCCGGGCGGGGCCGTGTTCTATCGCGGCGAGATGTTCCCGGACTGGAACGGCGACCTGCTGGTCTCCGGCCTGGCCGGACGGCATCTGGCCCGGCTGGTCCTGGACGGCGAGCGGGTGGTGGGCGAGGAACGCCTGCTGACCGGCCTGGATGCGCGCATCCGCGACGTGGCCGTGGGGGCGGACGGGGCGATCTATGTGATCACGGATGACGAGAACGGGCGTCTCGTCCGCCTGCGGCGCGCGGACTGATCCGCTTCACCCGCCGGGCGCGCCGCGTTACAAGGATCAGGAGCGGTCCGGATCAAGGGCCGCCGAGGGACATAGGGAAACGCACATGACGCGAGTGGCGATGGTCACCGGAGGCACCCGGGGGATCGGCAGGGCGATTGTTCAGCGCCTCAGCGAGGACGGCTTCAGGGTCGCGGCCGGCTATTCGGGCAATACGGCTGCGGCGGAAGCCACGGCGGCGGAGCTGGGCGTCATGGTGGTGAAGGGCAATGTCGGCTCCTACGAGGACTGCGCCCGCGCGGTGCAGGAGGTGGAGGCTGAACTGGGCCCCGTCGACGTGCTGATCAACAACGCCGGCATCACCCGGGACGGCTTCTTCCACAAGATGAGCCCCGACCAGTGGTCCGACGTGATCCGCGTGAACATGGACAGCGTGTTCAACATGACCCGTCAGGTGATCGGCGGGATGCGGGACCGCGGCTTCGGCCGCATCGTCAACATCAGCTCCATCAACGGCCAGAAGGGCCAGATCGGCCAGACCAACTATTCCGCCGCCAAGGCCGGCATGATCGGCTTCACCAAGGCCCTGGCGCTGGAGAACGCGCGCAAGGGCGTGACCGTGAACTGCATCGCGCCGGGCTATATCGACACGGAGATGGTGGGCGCCATGGATCCCAAGGTGTTGGAGAGCATCGTGGCCCAGATCCCGGTGGGAAGGCTCGGAAAAGGCGAGGAAATCGCCGACATGGTCTCCTGGCTGGCGGGCGAGCGTGCCGGATATGTCACAGGGTGCACCCTTTCCCTGAACGGTGGTCAGTATCTGGTGGGCTGACACGGACCCGCCCAAAATCCGCCTTTGCCGCGAGTCATCGGATTGAGGATGTTCGCGGAACCCCGGATCAGCGCAGCGCTGCCGCCGACGACGCTCGCCCTGGCGTGCGTCGTGGCCAGCGTCGGCGTCCTGGTCTTTCCCCAGGCCGCCGTCGCCCGCACCCAGCCGCGGGGCAACGTCCAGGCCGAACAGAGCCAGGACTTGCGGGTCCGTCCGGTGCAGGCCCTGGCGGCGCCGGGCCGGTATGTCACCGAAAGCGGCGAGTCCTTCATTCTCGATCATTCGGGGGCGCGGCCGCTGCTGCGGTTCGAGGACGAGGCCGAGGTCTGGGTGCTGCGCGCCACCCCGGCGCCCCGGGGCGACATCCTCTATCGCAACGACCAGGGCGAGGTGGTGCTTCGCTCCACCGCCTCGGGCGGCCTGACGCTTTTCACGCCGCAGGCGCCCATGGGCGAACCCGCGTCCCAGGCGGGACCGGGCGTGAGCCTGCGCCAGCCGCCGCTGTCGCCGATCCAGCTGGTCAATTTCATGGTGCGCCAGAGCGAGGTGGCCAGTCGGGCCGTCGGGCACCTGGTGATTTTCGAGGCCGAGGAGATCTCGCCTGGCTCGGAAACCCTCGTGGCCGAGGCGGCGGCCGTCGCTGTCGAGGCCCTGACCCGCATGTCGCGCGCCTCCAACCTCCGGGCCCAGGCCCGGCAGGTGCGGCGGATCGTCATCACCGAAGGCGCCCGCAACGACGCGGCGTTCTCGCGCGGCTCGCTGATCATCACTGTCGCGCCCCGCGAGGGGCCGGCGGGCCGGCCGTCCTCGGCACGGGTCGTGCGCATCCTCGCCGGGCGCTAGCCCCGGTACTGGTCCTTGGCGGCCCTGACGGCGGCGAACGCCGCGGCGTCGGGCGCGCGCAGGAACGGGTTCAGCTGCTTTTCGCGCCCCAGCACCGTCGGCACCGTCGGCCGTCCCGCCTCGCGCAGGGCCAGGATGTCGCGGACGTGGGCCTCCAGCGCGGCCCGCCGCTCCCCGTCCGGCTCCTCGAGGCTCAGCGCGAAGCGGGCGTTGGCCGCGGTGTACTCGTGGGCGCACCAGATCCGGGTGTCGTCGGGCAGGCTGGCCAGCCTGTTCAGGCTCTCGAACATCTGTTCCGGCGTGCCCTCGAACAGCCGTCCGCAGCCCAGGGCGAACAGGGTGTCGCCGACGAAAGCCTGGCCGCCGCGCCTGTCGACGAAGGCGATGTGGCCCAGGGTGTGGCCGGGGGTGTGGATGACGTCGAAGGTTGTCTCACCCAGCGCGACCGCGTCGCCGTCCGCGAGCACCTGATCCAGCGCGATGACCCGGGCGGATTCATCCGGGCCCGCCACCCGGCAGCCGGTCTGCGCCTTCACGGCCTCCGCGCCCTGGGTGTGGTCGGGGTGCCAGTGGGTGTTCAGGATCACATCGAGCCGTCCCCAGCCCGACGCGGCCAGTTCGGCGAGAACGGCGGCGGCGTCCGGCGCATCCACCGCCGCGACCTGGCCCGACACCCGGTCGCGGATCAGATAGCCGTAGTTGTCGGAAAGGCAGGGGAACTGTCGGATGTCCAGAGGCATGACGGCACCCTAGCAGGCGATCCCCGCCGGAGCCTATAGTGGCCCCATGCGCCGCAGCGTCGACGATCTGAGAGCCTTCTACGGTGAGCCGGCCGGCGCGTTGGCCCGGCGCATGATCGCGCGCCGCCTCCACGACGCGTGGGGCGAGGCGGCCGGCTGCGACGTGCTGGGGATCGGCTACTGCACCCCCTGGCTGGGCGCCTTTGTGGGCGCCCGGCGGGTTGCGGCGGCCATGCCGGGCGGGCAGGGGGGCGAACGCTGGCCCTCGGTCGGGCGCAACCGCACCCTGCTGGTGGACGACCAGCGCCTGCCGTTCGCCTCGGGCTCGTTCGACCGCGTGTTGATGATCCACGCGCTGGAGGAGGCGGACCATGCGCCGGCGGTGCTGGCCGAGGCGGTGCGGGTGATGGCCCCGGCGGGGCGG
>JBALUZ010000110.1:0-9730 GCA_036963825.1 Brevundimonas sp. | reverse complement strand
CTGGACCGGTTCGGCCGTTTCCTCACCCGGGACGATCACGACACGCGCCTGTCCATGCTGCTGCTGGGGCCGCACGGCCCGGCCACCGAACAGATGGTCACCCTGGCGTCTCCGGAGCGACGTGCGACCGCCAACGCCCACATGGCCCTGCGCGGCGCCTACGCCCCCGACACCATCGTCGCGGGCCTGAGCCTGCAGCAGGCGCTCGATCCCGGCGTGGTGCTGGAGCGGGTGCGCATCCTGCGCTCCCAGAACCGCCAGTCCGAAGCCTTCGCCCTGCTGCAATACCTGCCGCCCGCCCCGACCCATTCGGCCGGCCAGTCCACCCTGTGGAGCGAGCGCCGCAACTATTTCCTCGACGCCCTGCAGATGCGTAACTGGCAGGCCGCCTACCATTCCATGGCCGGCCACGGTTTCGAAAGCGGCGAGCGCGCCGTGGACGCCGAGTTCTTCGCCGGCTGGGTCGCCCTGACCAAGCTGAACGACCCGGCCACGGCGGCGCGCCATTTCGAGGCCCTGCGCCAGATGTCCTCCACCCCCATCACCCAGGGCCGGGCCCTGTACTGGCTGGGCCGGGCGGCCGAGGCGGCGGGCGACCGGCAAGGGGCCCAGGGCTGGTATGCGCAAGGTGCGCAGCACATCCAGAGCTTCTACGGGCAGCTGGCCGCCGAGAAGGCGGGCCAGACCACCATCACCCTGCCCGGCGATCCACAACCCACCGACGCCGACCGCGCGCGCTTCGAATCCCTGGAGCTGGTGCGCGCCGCCCGCATCGTGGCCGAGGCCAACGAGATCGGCCTGTTCAACACCTTCGTCTATCACGCGGACGACGTGGTCGAGGGCCCCATGGAGCTGGCCCAGCTGATCGACATGTCGCGCGGCTACGGCGAGTGGTTCACCTCCATGATGATCGGCCGGGCCGCCAGCCAGCGCGGCTATCTGATGCCCGAGCGCCAGTACCCGGTCCAGATTCCCACCGCCGTGCCGGGCGCCGCGCCCATCGAGTTCACCCTCGGCATCACGCGCCAGGAAAGCAGCTTCACGCCGCGCATCGAGTCCCACGCCGGGGCGCGGGGGATGATGCAGTTCCTGCCCTCCACGGCGTCGGCCGTAGCCCGTCGCATGGGTCTGCCTTTCAGCCCGGATCGGCTGTGGGAGGCGGACTACAACATGCAGCTGGGCAGCTATCACCTGCAGGAGCTGGCGGACCGGTTCGGCGGATCCTGGCTGCTGGCCGCCATCGGCTACAACGCCGGGCCGGGAAGACCGGACCAGTGGGTCGCCCGCTGCGGCGACCCGCGCGGCGCCATGACCCCGCCGCCGGACTTCATCGAGTGCGTCCCCTTCACCGAGACGCGGAACTACATGATGCGCGTCATGGAGAACGTTCAGATCTATCGCGCCCGCCTGAACGGCGGCACGGGCGAACTGCGGCTGTCCGAGGATCTGGCGCGCGGGACCGGCTACCGCTCCGGCCCTCAGCCCTATCAGCCGGGGCAATAGGAGTTTCCTAAAGTTCACTTGCTCGCCGCACCCCGAGCGATAGGGTTAACTCGGGTTCGCGCCTGAGGCGAAGCCCCGTGGCCGTGTGGACGTCTTTGGCCTAGAAGCAGTCAGAGAACAGGGTTTGGGGATCAGTCATGTCGCAACAGGAGCCGATCGCGCCCGCCGCGCCGCCGCCGGAACCGGCGACCGAGCCCATGCCGCACCCCATGTCCCAGCCCGCGCCGGTGATGGGCGCCGCGACCACCCCCCCGCCCCCGGGCGCCGCCGACCGGCCTGATCGTGACGCGCCCGCGCCCGTCAACGACCCGAACGCCGAGCGCACCCGCTCGCGCGACGGCATCGACCGCCCGATCCAGGAAAGCGAGTATTTCTCCAACGATCCCGAGGCGATCCAGCACATCTCGGATCACATCGACGAGTATTTCAACCAGCCGCTGGACATCTTTCCCTTCTGGGAGAGCGAAGGAAAACCGGACCGCTTCCACGTCCTGTTCCACCGCCAGATCCAGGAGCGCTTCCCGGTGGAGGCCGACATGCGCGGGCGGATCCATCGCTATGGCCGCTCGGTGTTCCGCCGCCTGTGCACCCATGTGGCCGTCAAGCGCATGAACCAGGCCCTGGCCCTGATCGCCTTCACGGTGCTGGCCACGCTCGGGCCCACCTGGTTCACCGACTGGACCGGCACGCCCGTCGCCGGCGTCGCCATGGCGGCCGTCGCCATGGTGCTGACCGTGGGGCTGTACTGGGGCCTGAACACCATCCTGTTCACCCAGTACCGCTTCCGGCTCGAGAACGACTCCTACGAACTGTCGCGCGAGATCGTGCAGCGGACGCGTGAGCTGCAGAACCTGTTCACCAACGCCCGGGCCGTGGCCGACCAGGCCGAAACCCAGTTCCAGGCCGACGGCAAGGGCTGGGGCCAGCGCGCCATGTACCTGACCCGCCTGACCATGTGGCTCGGCGCGCGCATGGAGTATCTGGAGAAGTTCGTGCAGATGGAGCTGTGGCGGGTGCGGCGCGAGCGCTACTGGATGCGCTGGTTCAGCCGCTTCATGACGCCGCTGGTGTTCCTGCTCTGGCTGTGGCTGGCGGTGCTGGAGCCCGTGCCCGGCGTGAACGAGATGGAATTCCGCGCCCTGCAGGGCCTGGCCATCGTGCTGGGCGCCGGGGTGTCGTGGATGTCCTACTTCCTGTGGCAGACGCCGGTGGGCGCCATCCAGGACAAGCTCGGCATCGACGGCTGGGTCCGCTACGCCTCGCTGGACGTGGACAACGCCGTGGCCGATCAGGTCCGCCGCGACAAGGAGCGTCTGGTGGAATACCGCAACCTGACGCGGGGGCGGGTCTAGTAACGCGCGCCCAGCGAGTCCCGCACGCTGCGGGCGTCATAGACCTCGGGACGGTCCGGGCGCGGGCCGTCGCCGGTGCGGATCTCCAGCACCGTCGTGGTCGGCTGATCGCCCGAAATGTTCAGGCCCAGCCCGACGCCGACGCCCGACGTGCGGTAACCGCCGTAGCGGCCGGATCCGGCCCCGATGGAGACGCTGGGCCGGACGCCGCCCTGGCTGGCGGGCCCGTCGATCCAGCGCTGGGTCACCTCGAACCACTCATCGCCACTCTGAAGCGTCAGCTCGGCGGCGCGCAGCAGGGCGTAGTCCGACACCGGTCCGGGGTCGCCCACCCCGCGATAGGTGACGCGCCAGCGGTCGCTTTCGATGCGCTGCTCCGAATAGCCCTGACCCGAGCCGCCCATCTGCGGCCCATAGGGCGACAGGCTGGCGCAGGCGGCCACCAGCAGGGCGGCGGCCGAGGCGACGACGACGAACGGACGGATCATGGCGGGCTCCCTCTTTCGGGAGGGAAAGCGAACGACGTGATCGATTGTTCCGACCCGCTTTTGGTCTAGAAGACCGCCATGTCTTTTTCAGCGATCGTGGTGGCGGCGGGCTCCGGAAGCCGGGCCGGCGGGGCCAAGCAGTGGCGCGGCGTGGGCGGACGGCCCTTGCTGGCCTGGTCCGTCGGCGCGCTTCTGGACGCCGGGGCCGCCGAGGTCGTGGTGGTCGTTCCTGCGGGCGCCGAGGATCAGGCCGCCGGGGCCCTGGCCGGCCTGTCCGGCTGGCGCGCTGTGGCGGGCGGCGCTACGCGGGCCGACTCGGTGCAGGCCGGACTGGCCGCCCTGTCCGCGACCGACGATGCGCCGGTGCTGATCCACGACGCGGCGCGGCCCTTCCTGACGCGGGATCACATCACCCGTCTGCTGGACGCCCTGACCAGCGCCGACGCCGCCCTGCTGGCCCTGCCCGTCCCCGACACGCTCAAGCGCGAGGGCGCCGAAGGCCTCGTCGCCGGGACCGAGCCGCGCGAGGGCCTGTGGCGGGCCCAGACGCCGCAGGCCGCGCGTCTGAAGACGCTCCGCGACGCCTGGGCCGTCTGGCCGGCCGGCGAAAGCCCCACCGACGACGCGGCGGTGGTGGAGCGCGCGGGCGGGACCGTGCGCCTGGTCCCCGGCGATCCGCGCCTGATGAAACTGACCTATCCGGAGGATTTCGCCCTGGCTGAACAGATGATCCCGCGCGAGACCCGAATCGGACAGGGCTACGACGTGCACCGCTGGGGCCCCGGCGACACCGCCTGGCTGTGCGGCGTGGCCATTCCCCATGACCATGCGCTGGTGGGCCATTCGGACGCCGACGCGGGGCTGCACGCCCTGACCGACGCCCTCCTCGGCGCCCTGGGCGACGGCGACATCGGCGACCATTTCCCACCCAGCGACCCGCAATGGAAGGGCGCGGCCTCGGACCAGTTCCTGATCCACGCCCTGGAGCGCATGCGCGCGCGCGGCGGCCGGGTGGTGAATGTGGACGTGACGCTGATCTGCGAGCAGCCGAAGATCAAGCCGCACCGGCTGGCCATGCGCGAACGGCTGGCGGCCCTGCTGGACATTCCGCTGGACGCCGTCAGCGTCAAGGCCACCACCAGCGAGGGCCTGGGCTTCACCGGCCGTCAGGAAGGCCTGGCCGCCCAGGCGGTGGTCTCGATCACCCTCCCCGCTCGAACCTGATCTGCCGCGTCAGGGCGCCCACCACGTTCACATAGTCGTCGGTCCAGGGCCGCACGTCGTTCGGGGTGATGATCCGCCACCGCGGGTCCCCGGCGAGCAGGGCCAGGCCCTCCTCCGTCGGCGACAGGATCAGGGCCTCGGTCGAGGCCTCGGCCATGACCGGCAGCCCCTCGCGCTCCACATAGATCTGGTGCCGGTCGAAGGCCCCGAGCTGCCGCGCGGCGTTGACCGTCGGCATGGCCAGCTCCAGATGCCGGTTGGACAGGTGCAGCACCACGACGCCGTCGTCCTTCACCACCCGCAGATAGTCGGCGATGGCTTCCCGGGTCAGCAGGTGCGTGGGGATCGAATCCGACGAGAACGCGTCGATCAGCAGCAGATCGAACCGGTCGTCCGGCTGATCCGCCAGGGTCAGCCGCGCGTCGCCCAGCACCGTCTCCACCGACCCTTGGGCGCAGTCGCTGATGTAGGTGAACCAGGCGGGATCGCGCGCAATGCTGTCCACCATGGGGTCGATCTCGAAGAAGGTCAGGTCATCCGCCGGGCGGCGGTAGGCCGCCATGGCCCCCGTCCCCAGCCCCACCACGCCCATGGACACGGCCGGACGGTCGATCTGCAGCGCGTCGGTCACCTGCCCGATCGGCGTCGACGGGGCGTAGTACAGTGAGGGCAGACACGCCTCGGCCGGGTCGGTGGCCTGGGCGCCGTGCAGGGTCGTCCCGTGCATGAGCATGCGCACAGGGCCGCCCATGGCGGGGTCGTTGAACTCGGCCACGCGCATGACGCCGAAGAAACTGCGCTCCGAGTGCAGCCAGTCGTAGCGGCCCGCCACATGGTGCGCCGACAGGCTGATCATCACCAGCGCCGCCGCGAAAAGCGGCGCCCGGTCGCGGATCATGAAGGCGCTGATGGCGGCCATCACGAAGGCGAACCGCGACACATCCAGAGCCAGGCCCCACCCCACGGCGGCCAGCAGCTCGGGGTTCAGCCGCAACGCCAGATAGAGGACGGGCGGCGCGAGGGTCAGCGGGACCACGGCGGCCAGCCACGCCCACTGGGGGATCGTGATCCGCGCCCGGCCCCACGGCCGGAACAGTGCCGTCAGGATCAGCACCAGCGGGTATTCGCGCACCACATCGAACACCACCGGTGCGACCAGGGCGCTGAAGATCCCGCCCAGCACCCCGCCCAGCGACAGCAGCAGGTAGAACTCCGTCAGCCGGTCCGGCGGCGGGCGCCGCGCGGCCAGCAACTGGTGGCACATCAGGGCCGTGAAGAAGAAGGCCGCGATGTGGACCAGGAACATGAAGGCCCACTCGCCGCTCTGGAACGGCAGCATGCCGATCATCGCCGCCACCAGCGCCGCCTGGACGAGGAAGGTCACCGGCAGGGGAACCCACGGCCGCGCCTGGAAGGCGATGACGAAGGTCAGCAGGTACAGCGCCAGCGGGATGACCCACAGGAACGGGGCCGAGGCCACGTCGGTGGACAGGTGGGCGGTGACGCCCAGCATCAGGCTGGACGGCGCGGCGGCCAGCAGCACCCACAGCCCCTTGGTGCGCCACGGGATCGGCGCGGTCGGCGCCAGCGGCTCGGGCGGCGCCGACCGGGCCCGGCGGCGCCAGACCACGAACGCCAGACCCAGCACCAGCGCCGCGAACAGGCCATAGCCCACGCTCCAGCTGATCCGCTGGCCCGTCAGGCTGAGGATGGGCTCGATGACCACCGGATAGGACAGCAGGGCCAGGAAGCTGCCCAGATTGCTGGCGGCGTACAGCACATACGGGTTCTTCCCGTCCGGCTCGTGGGCCCGCACCCGCGCGTACCAGGCCTGCATCAGGGGCGCGGTGGCCGACAGCACCGCGAAGGGCGCGCCGATGGACGCCGCCAGCGTCAGCAACAGCCAGGTGATGGGCGCAGACGGGTCCGGGTCGCCCAGCAGCCCGTTGATCCGCAGCGGCAGGAACAGCGCCGCCAGCACCAGCAACGCCAGATGGATGATCACCTGCCCGCGGATCGAGCGGATGCGCTGCAGCCCGTGTGCATAGGCGTAGCCGGCCAGCAGCGCCCCCTGGAAGAACACCATGGCCGTGTTCCAAACCGCCGGCGAGCCGCCCAGCGCGGGCAGCACCAGCTTGGTCACCATCGGCTGCACCACGAACACCAGCGCCGCGCTGACGAACACGGCCAGGGCGAACAGCGCCGGAACCACCGGATCGTTCAGCGCGCGCAGGCCTGCGCGCGCGGGTTCGGCCTCGGTGCTGGTCTCGGTCATCACGGCCCCTGCTTGCACCCTCGGCGGAAACGGGGCGTTCTCCTGAACGTTACAACGACTCGACAGCCGATGAGAACGCCATGTTTCCCGCAGATATCGAGCCTCTGGCCAAGACCATCACCGACCGCGCTTCGGATGCGGGGCTCATGCTGGCCACGGCCGAAAGCTGCACAGCGGGCCTGCTGGTCGCCGCCCTGACCACGGTTTCGGGTTCGGCCAAGGCGGTGGACCGGGGCTTCGTCACCTATTCCAACGACGCCAAGAGCCAGATGCTGGGCGTTGATCCCAAACTGATCGACCTTCACGGCGCGGTCTCGCGCGCGGTGGCGGAGGCCATGGCGACCGGGGCGCTGAAGGCGTCGGGGGCCGGGCTGGCGGTGTCGGTCACCGGCATCGCCGGGCCCACCGGCGGCACGGCGGAAAAGCCCGTCGGCCTGGTCCATTTCGCCGTGGCGCACCGGGACGGGCGGCTCATTCACCGGGAGGAGCGCTTCGGCGACATCGGCCGGGACAGGGTGCGGCTGGAGTCGGTCCGCACGGCCCTCAGGATGATGGCGGAGGTGCTGACGTAGCCGGCGTCCCGACGGTGCCGCCGATTCCGGGGAGCACCGCCAGCTGATAGTCGGGCGTCGGCGCGAACCAGCCCGGCGCCTGACGGGCGGGCGTCAGGCTCAGGACCTGGTACAGGGGGCGCCGGCGTCCGTCCGGATGCAGCTCCAGCACCACGCCCTCCGGGGTGGCGCACACCGATCCCGCCCGGCCCAGATAGCCGGAATAACGATACCGCTGGCACGACCGCCCGGCGATGTTCGAGGCGCCCACCCGGGTCATCCGGGCGGCCCCGCGCTCGATCACCAGCAGGTCCAGCGGCAGCGGCGACAGCTGCTCCTCGCGCGGCAGCGGGAAGACGAACGCCACCCGCCCCTGGCCGCCGGCCGTCATGACGGTCAGGGAGCCGCGCGCCCGGTCGGCGATATAGGTCTGGATCAGCCCGCCCTGGGCCACCTCGATGCGCCGTCGAAGGCCAGACTGGCGGATTTCCACCGGCGTCTCGAATCCGGCCACCCAGACCCGCGCGTGATAGTCGGGCGAGACGCGCGGCGTCTGGGCCTGACCCGGCGCGGCGAGGGCGCAGAGGGCGATCAGCGTCGCCGGCAAACTGGACGAAAGACGCGCCATGCGTCACACCCTGCCCGGATTCGCCCCTCGCGGAGAGCCCGTGGTCAGTCCTGTCCCCATCATCATCGACGCGCGCGGCCATCGTTGCCCGGTGCCGACGCTGCGACTGCGCAAGGCGCTGGAGATCGCCGCGCCCGGCGCCCGCGCGGTGTTGCTGGTGACCGATCCCATGGCCCGGATCGACGTGCCGCACCTGATGCACGAGCTGGGCGGGCGGGTGATCGACGTGCGCGAGGAAGCCGGCTGGCTGGCGATCACGGTTGAATGCGGCGACGCGTCTGAAGGCTGACGATGCGGGAGTCCGTGTCCACCTCGGGCGCGTCCTCGGTCGGCGGTTCATCCATGCGCCTCAGCACGATTTCCATCTCGGTGGCGAACCCCCCGCCGTAGAAGATGGCGTTCACATTCCACGACAGCCAGATCAGCAGGACCACCACCGCGCCCACAGAGCCGTAGGTCGCCCCCAGCTCGACGATCTGCTCGACGTAGACCACGCACAGCCAGGACACGGTGGCCGACAGGACGGTCGCCACCAGCCCTCCGGCGATGGCGGCGCGCCAGGCGACCCGGCTGCTGTGCACCATGGCGTATCGGTAGAGGCACGTCAGGCCGACGAACAGACCGGCCGTCGACCACACCCCGTCCAGCCACAGCGAGCTCCCCGTCTCAGAAGCGTGGCTCAGAATCCGCGACGTCACCACCGCGCCGGAGACGACGGTGAACAGGGCGAAGGCCAGGATCGCCACCACAAGGGCCAGAAGGTTGAAGCGGAAAAAGCCGTGCGGGTCCGGCTCGTCGTGGATCAGGTTCAGCCCCGCCAGCAGGGCCTTGAACCCCCTGTGCGCCGCATAGGCGCCGATGATCAGGGCGATGGCGCTCTGGGTCGAGATGGACCGGGCGGACAGGCCGGTCATGCGCTCGACCTCGCCGATGAAGATTCCCCGGGCCGCCGCCGGCAGCATTTCGGTCAGGGCCGCCGCCTGTTCCGTGGCCTGGCCGCTGGACAGCACGATCTTGTAGAAGCCGATCAGAATGGCGATGGCCGGAAACACCGCCAGCAGGGCGAAGAACGAGACGCCGCCCGTGTAGAGCATGACGTCGCGGCCCCAGCTGCGCTTGAAGGCGCTGCCCGCCAGCCGCCCCCAGAAGGCCAGCGAGGTGAAGTCCACAGATCGGGTCAAATTCTTGCCCCCCGCGTCACGGTTAACAGTGTCTAGCGCAGATCGCCGCGGTGGATAAGTGCATGGCGGCCGGATGTCCAATCCCGCCCGACGTTGCATGGCGGGTGAGCGGCGGTATGGTCCCCCGATTCAAGGGGGCGCGGCCGCATTCGGCTCGCGTGACGGAGATACCGAGCTTGGGACCCGATCCGCGCGTTCTGGTCATCGCCTCCAGCGATGATCTCGTCGGACCGCTGTGCGCGGGACTGGACGCTCTCGGCTGGCGCACGCTCACGGCCCGCACGGTCGAGGCGGCCTGCGCGGCCATGGACGACCTGACGTTCGAGATCGCCCTGATTGCGCCGGACGCACTCGGAGCGGCGGCGCAGCTCAAGGAGCGCGCCCTGCCCCGCATCCTGCCCGTCCTGGCCCTGGCGCCCAGCGGCGCCGAGGCGCCGGACGTGGACCTGATCATGAGCGGCCCGCCGCACCCCGCCCAGCTGGCCCTGCGGCTGGAGCAGCTGATCCGCGGCGCCGTGGCGCAGGAGG
>JBALUZ010000109.1:0-9758 GCA_036963825.1 Brevundimonas sp. | reverse complement strand
GATCGTCGGCCACACCGACACCTCGGGCTCGGCCCAGTACAACGTCGGCCTGTCCCAGCGCCGGGCGCGCACCGTGGCTGACGCCCTGGTCGCCCAGGGCGTCTCCGGCGGCGTGATCCAGCTGGACGCCCGCGGCGAGAACGACCTGGCCCGTCCCACCGCGGACGGCGTGCGTGAGCCGCTCAACCGGCGCGCCACCATCGACATCAACTTCTAGGCCGCTGACCCTCCCGGCCCCGGCCGGGAGGGAACGCTTCCCGAAGATGTCGACGGCCGTCAGGCCATGACTTCAGACGCCCCGCCCGGCTCACGCCAGGCGGGGCGTTTTTCTTTTGGAGAAGCTGCCGACGGTGCGATGGCGATGCGGCCGCGGCAGCCCGGCGAATAAATCCGCATACGGTTGATTTCATTGAGGTGCGGCGTTGATGGCCGCCGGCCCCGGCGGCCGCCCCATGTTGCTGCACTGCAACACACCGCACGCTGTCACAAAAACGAAGCACATCTGTCTTCCGAGTGTCGGGACTGAGGCCTAAACGGCGCCTATCCATCATGGCCGTACGCATCATCATCGCCCGCCGGGCGCAGCACGGCCGCAGAGAGGGGATACTCTGAGAATGAGACTCAACCATTTGGCCTACGGCGTCTCCGCCGTCGTCATCGCCCTGGCGGCGGCTTCCGCCGCCTCCGCTCAATCCACCGGCACCCTGGCCGCCGAAGGCACGACCGAAGTCGACGAAATCGTCGTCACCGGCGTTCGCGGCCCGCGCTCGCTGGCCGGCGCCATCGTCGCTGAACAGGAGCCCAAGTCGCGCTCCACCATCACCCAGGAGTACATCGGCACGCAGGTTGCCGGTCAGACCGTCCTGAACTCGATCAACCTGGTCCCGGGCGTCAACTTCACCAACAACGACGCCTACGGCTCGGCTGGCGGCGACATCACCATGCGCGGTTTCGATTCGGCGCGCATCTCGCTGACCGCCGACGGCATCCCGCTGAACGACACCGGCAACTACGCCATCTATTCCAACCAGCAGCTGGACCCGGAACTGATCGAGCGCGTCGGCGTGAACCTGGGCACCACCGACGTGGACAGCCCGACCGCCTCCGCCACCGGCGGCACGATCAACTACGTGACCCGTCGCCCCTCGCGTGAGGCCGGCCTGATCGTTCAGCCTTCGGTCGGCGGCGAGAACTACGGCCGTATCTTCGCCCTGGTGGAAACCGGCGAGTTGGGTCCCTGGGGCACCCGCGCCTGGGCGTCCGTCTCGCGCACAGAATATGACCACTTCAAGGATCCGGGCGGGATCGAGAAGACCCAGTACAACGGCCGCATCTTCCAGTCGCTGGGCGACAACGGCGACTTCCTCTCGCTGGTGGCCCACTACAACGAGAACCGCAACAGCTTCACGCGTCGCGTGACCCTGGCGCAGTTCAACGCCGGCACCGCGTTCGACCAGTCCAACTCCCTGCAAGCGTCCTACACGTCCTTCAACCCGTCCAACACCGGCAACATCCGCGGTCAGGGTCGCTTCACCCTGAGCGACAGCCTGACGCTGACGGTCGATCCCTCGTTCCAGTACGTCCTGGCCAATGGCGGCGGCACCCAGACGATCAACGAAAGCGATCCGCAGATCATCGGCGACAGCACCGCTGCCGGCGTTGACCTGAACGGCAACGGCGTGATCGGCGACACCGTCGTCCTGCACCGTCCGAACAACACCCAGACGCACCGTTACGGCGTGACCAGCTCGCTGATCTGGCAACCCAACGACAACAACCAATTCCGCGCCGCCTACACCTACGATTATGGTGATCACCGCCAGACCGGCGAAATGGGCTTCCTGGACGAGTTTGGCCGTCCCCTGAACGTCTTCGCCGGCCGCAAGGGCCCGCGGGTGGAGCTGCCGGACGGCACCATCCTGCGCCGTCGTGACCGTCAATCCTACGCGATCCTGAACCAGATCGCCCTAGAGTACCGCGGCACGTTCATGAACGACACCGTCGACCTGGTGCTGGGCGTCCGCGCTCCGTACTTCGACCGTGAGCTGAACAACTACTGCTATCAGCGCGACACGTTCAACGCCTACTGCACCACCCAGACCCCCTCGGCGCCGAATGCCGACGGCTTCGTCACCTTCCCCGCCTCGGCGCTGAACCCCAACGCTGGCAACCTGTACGGCACGCCGCGCTCGTTCGAGAAGTCGTACGACGCCGTCCTGCCGAACCTGGGCGTGAACTGGCGCCTTGCGCCGAACCACACCCTGTACGGCAGCTACGCCGAGGGCTTCTCGGCGCCGCGCACCGACGACCTGTACGATCGCGTCATCCCGAACCCGGAGCCGGAAACCACCGACTCCTACGATCTGGGCTATCGCTTCCAGTCGTCGTCGGTGATCGCCTCGGTAGCCATCTGGCGCACGGACTACGCCAACCGCATCGTCCGCACCTTCGACGAAGCGGCTGACCTGTTCCTGACCCGCAACGTGGGTGACGTGACCCTGCAAGGCGTGGACGGTCAGATCGGCTACTCGCCCATCGACGCCCTGACCCTGTACGGCTCGTTCACCTACACGGACAGCGAAGTGCAGAACGACCTGCCCAGCAGCGGCGGCGCCGTTGTCCCCACTGCGGGCAACGATCTGGTCGAGACTCCCGACTGGCAGTTCGGCTTCCGCGCCGACTACGAAATCGGCGACTGGAACATGGGCCTGCAAGGCAAGTATGTCGGTGAGCGTTTCGCCAACGACATCAACACCGAAGTGGCCCCCGACTACACCACCTGGGACCTGGATATCCGCTACAACCTCAACGGTCTGGGCAACGGCTCCTGGCTGCAGCTGAACGTGGTCAACCTGTTCGACGAGGAGTATCTGGCCGATATCTCCACGTCGACCTCGGGCTCCGCCCAGTACCAACTGGGTGCGCCGCGCACCGCCATGCTGACCCTGCGCGCCGCCTTCTAAGGCAGCAGACAGCACAAAGGATCAGGGCGGGCCTTCGGGTCCGCCCTTTTTCTTTGGGCGCGGCACAGGTTGAATGCGGGGGCGGGCGTGGCTATGTGCGCGCGCCGCCCCTTTCGCCGTTCAGGATCCCCCATGACCGTCATTCCCGCCGAGTGGAGCCCGCACCGCGCCATGTGGGTCGGCTGGCCCAGCCATGGCGAGCTGTGGGAGGAGAACCTCGAGCCCGCCCAGGCCGAGGTGGAGGCCCTGGTCCGCGCCCTGGCCGGGCCGGGCCGCGAGCAGGTGCGCCTGCTGGTGGGCAAGGCCGAGGCGCTGGATGACGCCCGCGCCCGCTTCGCCGACGTGGCGAACGTGGAGGTGGTGGACGGCCGTTTCGGCGACATCTGGCTGCGCGACACCGGCCCCATCTTCGACGCGGACGGCGTCGCCAACGCCTTCGAATTCAACGGCTGGGGCGGCAAATACCAGCTGGAGCACGACGACACGGTGGCCGGCCAGATCGCCGGCCACGCCCGCGCCGCCCTGACGCCGCACGCCTTCATCCTGGAAGGCGGCGCGGTGGACCACGACGGCGCCGGCGCGATCCTGACCACCCGCCAGTGCGTGCTGAACCCCAACCGCAATCCGGGTTGGGACGAGGCGGCGGCGGAAGCCGCCCTGACCTCGGCCCTGGGCGCCCGCAAGGTGCTGTGGCTGGGCGAGGGACTCTACAACGACCACACCGACGGCCACGTGGACAATCTGGCCCGCTTCGTGGCCCCGGGCGTGGTCGCCTGCCCCGTGGCCTGGGGAACGAAGGACCCCAACGCCGACGTCTATGACGCCGCCGCCCGCGATCTGGCCGCCATGACGGACGCCGACGGAAACGCCCTGCGCGTCCTGCGCATCCCGTCCCCCGGCGTGGTGGTGGACGAGGACGAGAAGGTGGTCCCCGCCAGCCACATGAATTTCCTCATCGCCAACGGCGCGGTGATCGTGCCCACCTATGGCGATGAAACCGCCGCGCGCCTCGCCTGCGAGGCCCTGGCCACGGTCATCACCGACCGCGAGATCATCCCCCTGCCGTCCGTGGCCATCCTGTCCGGCGGCGGATCCTTCCACTGCATCACCCAGCAGGAGCCGGAATGAGTGACGAGGGGCGAGTGACGGGTGGCGAGGTTCGCCACTACCGGGACCTGATCGTCTGGCAGCGGGCGATGGGTTGGGTCACGGAGGTCTACAGCGCCAGTCGCACGTGGCCGTCGGATGAACGGTTTGGCCTGACAAGCCAAGCGCGACGGGCAGCCGTCTCGGTTCCCGCGAACATCGCAGAGGGTTGCGCCCGACGCTCCACCGGCGAGTTTCTACAGTTTCTGGGCATCGCGCGCGGCTCGTTGGCCGAAGTCGAGACCCTTCTCATTCTTGCCGCGCGTCTCGGGTATCTCGACGACGCAACTTGCAAGCCCCTCCTGGCCGAAGCTGATGAGATCAGCCGCATGCTGGCCGCCCTGATCGCAGCCCTGAAAAGGCGTCCGAAATGACACTCGCCACTCGCCACTCAACACTCGCCACTCGAACGATTTCCGTCGCCGCGCTCCAGACGTCCTACGGAACGGACATGGATGCGAACATCAAGAAGACCGTCGCCTTCGTGCGCGAGGCGGCCTCGAAAGGCGCGCAGGTGATCCTGCCGTCCGAGCTGTTCCAGGGGCCCTATTTCTGCGTCACCCAGGAGGAGGACTGGTTCGCCACCGCCCATCCCTGGCGCGAGCATCCGTGCGTGACCGCCCTGGCCCCGGTGGCGAAGGATCTGGGCGTGGCCATCCCGGTCTCCATCTTCGAGCGTGACGGGCCGCACTATTACAACTCGCTGGTCATGCTGGACGCCGACGGCGAGGCCCTGGGCGTCTATCGCAAGAGCCACATCCCCGACGGGCCGGGTTATCAGGAAAAGTATTATTTCCGCCCCGGCGACACGGGCTTCCGCGTCTGGAACACCCGCTTCGGCAAGGTGGGCGTCGGCATCTGCTGGGACCAGTGGTACCCGGAAACGGCGCGGGCCATGATGCTGATGGGGGCCGAGGTGCTGATGTACCCCACCGCCATCGGCTCGGAGCCCCACGACCCGTCGCTGGACACAGCCGAGCCGTGGCGCCGCGCCATGCAGGGCCACGCCGTCTCCAACGTCGTGCCCGTGGTGGGCGCCAACCGCACCGGCCATGAACAGGTGACCGAGGCGGGCCAGACCTTCTACGGCTCGTCCTTCATCGCCGACCACCGGGGCGACCTGGTGGAGACCCTGGGCCGCCACGACGAGGGCGTGCTGGTGCACAGCTTCGATCTGGAGTTCCTGGACCGCCACCGCGCCGCTTGGGGCTTCTTCCGCGATCGCCGCACCGACCTGTACGGCGGCCTGACCGGCAGGCCCGCCTAGGGGGCGTCAAGGCTCTGGCCGAGGGCGGCCCGTTCGGCGGCGCAGCCGGGGTTGAGCTGTCCGAGGGTGCGCGCCTGCGCCACCTCGGCCCGGGCGGCGGCCAGGTCGGCCTGGTAGTCCGGCGTGCGCCGCACGACCTCGAACAGGGCGACGCCCAGGGCCTGGCCTGCGGCCACGTCCGACGGATAGTGCAGGGCGCAGACCGCGCGGCTGACGCCGATCTCGTCGCCGATGCGGATCAGGGCCTCCGCCTGGTCGGGCGCCGCCTCGCCCATGATGCGCCCCCACAGGGCGCCGACCGTGGCGTGGCCGGACGGGTGCGAGGCGCTGGTCCTGAGATCGTCATCCACCCGGATGCAGGCGCGGCGCGCGGGATCATCGGCGATCGGCCGAGCGCGAAAGCCCGCGGCCTTGGCGGCGCTGGAGGCGACCGAGGCGTCCTGCAGCGACCGGGCCAGCAGGCGCACCAGCGCCGGGGGCGGATCGTCGGCGAGCCGCGTGTTCAATGGACAGTCGAAATGCTGGACCGCCAGGTGGGGCCGCACCTCGGCGTGGGTCTGGGCCAGGCGCCAGCGATCACTGTCCTCCAGCGCCCGCCAGCCGTCGGAGCCGCGCTGGTCCGCCGCCGCCTCGGGCGAGCCTGGCCGCACCGGCAGGGGCGTCGCAGCGGCCAGGGCCGCCAGCGCGTCGGCAGACAGATAGGGCGGCGCCTGGACCGGCGCGGCCACCCGCGCGGGCGCCGGGAACGAGTCGTTGAAGGCGCAGCCCGCCGCCAGCAAGGCCGCGCCGGCCGCCGCCGCCAGCCGCGCGGCGCCCCTCACCCCCCGGAGCCCCAGACAAGCTGCACCGAGGCGCCGCCGTCCTCGCCGGGGGTGGCGAACACCGAGAGATTGGCCCCGTCTTCCGTGGAGTGCGCCCCGTAGGCGCGCGACGCGCCCTGGTTCATGGCCATGACCGAAGCGAGGCCCTCGGCCTCCGCCCGGGCGCGGTGAAAGGCGATCACCGCGTCCGGCGAGGCGCTGGTCACATAGGTGACGATGCCCGATCCGGGCTCGGTTCCGGTCTCGGCGCCGGCCGCGTCCTCGCCGACGACCCCGCCGGGATAGATCACGGCGAAGGCCGGGGCGCCGGGCCGGGCCGGCGTCGCCTCGGCGTCCAGCGGAACCTCCGCCGCGGCGCCGCCGGCCGGCGTCGCAGCGTCCTCCGCGGCGGGCGCTTCGCCTTCCGGAGCGGCACCGGCCTCTGCTGAGGCCTCCGCCCCGGGCTCAGCCTCCGGCGTTTCCGGATCGCCGCCGCCGCACGCGCTTGCGCCGAACAGAATAAGGGCCGCGAGCCCAAGGCTGAGACGCCTCATGAAGACCGTCCTCTATCGATACGGTGCACAAGGTGACGCATCGGCGGAAGCCGGGCAAGGAGGCAGATCAAGGCTCAGCCGGTGGCCGCGTCGGCGTCGTCGCCGGGACCGGAGCGGTTGCGGCCGGTGTTGCGCACGCCGTCGTCGACCTCATCGTCCGACCCGTCGGCCGAGGCCATGCCCTCGGTGGTCAGCACGCGGTCGATGGCGTCCTGGTCGGGATCGATGTCGGACCCGGAGGCGGACCCGCCGCGCAGGGAGCCCGCCCGGGTGTCCGACCCGCCGTTGGTGCCGGTCAGGGCGCCGTCCAGGGTTTCGCTGAGGTGGTCAGGCGTGCGGCCGAGGTCCGGGCGCTCGCCCCGGTCCGTCGCCTGCCCGCGGGGCTTATCCGTCGCCGGTTTCGCATCGTCGGTCATGGGAGTCTCCTCTTGGACCGATTCAAAGCATGGCCGGGGCGGCGGTTCCGCCTAGTGGAACTGGGCCTCGAGGTCGGCGAGGCGCGCGGCCTGGTCCTCGGCGATCAGGGCGTCCAGCACCGGGTCGATGTCGCCTTCCAGTATCTGCGGCAGGCTGTGCAGGGTCAGGCCGATGCGGTGGTCGGTCACGCGGCCCTGGGGGAAGTTGTAGGTGCGGATGCGCTCTGACCGGTCGCCGGAGCCCACCTGCGACTTGCGCGCATCCGACCGGGCCGCGTCCTTGGCCTGGCGCTGCATGTCGTACAGGCGGATGCGCAGGTTCTTCATGGCCTTGTCCCGGTTCACGTGCTGGGACTTCTCGGACGAGGTGACCACGATGCCGGTGGGCAGGTGGGTGATGCGCACGGCGGAGTCCGTCTTGTTCACGTGCTGGCCGCCCGAGCCCGAGGCCCGGTAGGTGTCGATGCGGATGTCCTTGTCGTGGATCTCGATCTCAACATCCTCCACCTCGGGCAGGACGGCGACCGTGGCGGCCGAGGTGTGGATGCGGCCGCCGGCCTCGGTGGCGGGCACCCGCTGGACCCGGTGCACGCCGGATTCGAATTTCAGCCGTCCGAACACCCCCTCGCCCGAGATGGTGGCGACGATCTCCTTGTAGCCGCCGGCCTCGCCCTCGGACGCGGAATCCACCTCCACCCGCCAGCCGCGGCCCTGGGCGTAGCGCGAATACATGCGGAACAGGTCGCCGGCGAACAGGGCCGCCTCGTCGCCGCCGGTGCCGGCGCGCACCTCCAGCACGGCGCTGGCGTTCTCGTCGGCGTCGCGCGGCGCCAGCAGCAGGGCCACCTGCCGCTCCAGCTCGGGCAGATGCTCCTTGAGCGTCTCCAGCTCCTCGCCCGCCATGGCGGCCATCTCCGGATCGCGGGCCATGATCTCCAGATCGGCCAGCTCCTGACGCGCCTTCGACAGGGTCTGGACCGCGTCAGCCACCGGCTTGATCTCGGCGTGTTCCTTGGACAGGCGCACGATCTCGGCCCCGTCCGAGGCCGCGCCCATGCGGGCCTCCACCTCGTGGAAGCGGTCGAGCACCTGGTCGAGGCGGGCCTGGGGCAGTCGCAAGGATCGTGTCTCCGTCAGAAAACCGGGAAGGGCCGCTGTTTACGCTGCAATGGCGGGGCCTGTCGATGCAGGCCCGGCGCCGCGGGGCTTCGGGATTATCTGTCGCCCCCCGGCAGAAAAAATCAGAAGGCGGGGCGGCTCCAAACGCGATATGCGCTTGGCTGCGGGGCGCCGGACGGTCGGCAGGGCCCCCGGGACGCGCGCTTGGAGATTTTCCTCATCTTCCTGCTGGTGGGCGTTCTCGCCCAGGCCGTGGACGGGGCCCTGGGCATGGCCTACGGCGTCATCGCCAACACGGTGCTGCTGGCGTTCGGCGTGCCGCCCGCAACCGCCTCGGCCAGCGTGCATGTGGCCAAGATTTTCACCGGCGCGGCCTCGGGCGGCTCGCACCTGTACCACCGCAACGTCCAGTGGGGCCTGTTCTGGCCGCTGAGCGCCGGCGGCGTCGTCGGCGGCGTCATCGGCGCCTATGTGCTGACAGGGGTCGACGGCGACATCATCAAGCCCTTCATCCTCGGCTATCTGCTGCTCATCGGCCTGTGGGTGCTGTACCGCGCCTTCGGTGCGCGCAAACCCAAGGGCTTCAACCCGCGCTACAGCGGACCGCTCGGCGTCGTCGGCGGCTTCCTGGACGCCATCGGCGGCGGCGGCTGGGGGCCTGTGGTCACCTCCACCCTGGTGGGGGCCGGCGCGGAGCCGCGGCGGGCCATCGGCACGGTGAACACCGCCGAGCTGTTCGTCACCACCGCCATCTCGGTCGCCTTCCTGGCCGCCCTGCTCACGGGCCGCTGGGCCGGCGGGGCGCTGGAGGACCACGCCTGGGCCGTGGGCGGACTGGTGGTCGGCGGCCTGATCGCGGCGCCGTTCGCAGGCTGGATCACCAAGATCATTCCGGCCCGGATCCTGACCTTCATGGTCGGCGGCCTGATCGTGGCCCTGGCCCTCTACCAGGGGCTGCAGCTGGCCGGAATCGCGCCCTAGACCGGAATGGGTTCCGTTGGACGCAGTTCACGCCGTCGGCGGAATCGCGAAGCGGTTCCACCTCAACCGATCAGGCTCTGGAGCGCGGGGTGCGTCTGGCGAAAGCTGTCGCGCGCCTCAAGCGCGGCCTGCAGCGCGACCAGGTTCGGACGTCCGGTCTTCCAGTCGAGATCCGGATGGCGGAAACCGATCCAGGTCACGGCCACGCCCGTGGTGATGACGCCCATGTCCAGCGGATCGGTTCCGGGCGCCGCCGCCTCGAGCGCGTCCAGCCCCAGGGCCATGTTGCGGCTCCAGCGCGCGATCCAGGACGGCGAGCGCTCCTGCTCGGGCCGGCGCTTCTCCAGCACCAGCTTGACGCCCATCTCCAGCACGCCGCTGGCCAGGGTCTCCAGCCGCTTCACGCGCCAGCGCTCCGGCCCTTCCGCCGGCAGCAGCCGCGGTCCCGCGCCCAGGGCGTCCAGATACTCGCAGATCAGAGGGCTGTCCGTGAGCGGCGCGCCGTCGTCGGC
>JBALUZ010000108.1:0-9773 GCA_036963825.1 Brevundimonas sp. | reverse complement strand
TCTCGATCTCGGCGATCACGTCACCGGCGGAGACGGTGTCCCCCGCCTTGATGTGCCACTTGGACAGCGTGCCCTCTTCCATCGTGGGGGACAGCGCCGGCATCAGAATGTCGGTCACGGATCAGGCCTCCACGTAGACGTCGGTGTAGAGCTCGGACGGGTCCGGCTCGGGGCTCTCTTGAGCGAACTGCACGGCCTCGGCGACGATGGCCTTGATCTCGGCGTCGATGGCCTTGATCTCGTCCTCGGTGGCCTTGGCGTCGGCCAGCAGCCCCTTGATCAGCTCGATGGGGTCGCGGGTCTTCTTGACCTCGTCCACCTCTTCCTTGGTCCGGTACTTGGCCGGGTCGGACATGGAGTGGCCGCGATAGCGGTAGGTCTTCACTTCCAGGATGTAGGGGCCCTCGCCGGACCGGGCGCGCTCCACGGCGCGCTTCACCGCGTCGCGCACGGCCAGCACGTCCATGCCGTCGATCTGCTCGCCGGGGATGCCGAAGCTGGCGCCGCGCTGGCTCAGGTCGGTCGTGGACGACGAGCGCTCGATGCTCGTGCCCATGGCGTACTGGTTGTTCTCGATGATGTAGACGGCCGGCAGCTTCCACAGCTGGGCCATGTTGAAGCTCTCGTAGACCTGGCCCTGGTTGGCCGCGCCGTCGCCGAAGTAGACGAAGGCCACCGAGTCATCGCCCCGGTACTTGCCCGCAAAGGCCAGGCCGGTGCCCAGCGCCACCTGGGCGCCGACGATGCCGTGCCCGCCATAGAAGCCGGTCGGCACGTCGAACATGTGCATCGACCCGCCCTTGCCCTTTGACGAGCCGCCGATGCGTCCGGTCAGCTCGGCCATGACCTCGTTGGGGTCCATGCCCGCGGCCAGCATATGGCCGTGGTCGCGGTAGCCGGTGATGATCTTGTCGTGGCCCTGCCTGACGCTGGCCTGCACGCCCACGGCGACGGCCTCCTGGCCGATGTACAGGTGGCAGAAGCCGCCGATCAGGCCCATGCCGTACAGCTGGCCCGCGCGCTCCTCGAAGCGGCGGATCAGGACCATCTGCCGATAGTAGTCGAGCAGTTCGTCCTTGGTCGCCTGCGGCGTATTGGGAAGCTTCGCCGCGGGCGCACCCTTGGCGGTGGTCGATTTTTGAGCGGCGGCTTTCGCCATCCGGCGCCCTCCAGCTGAACTCTGAACGAACGGGTTCTTATCGTTACGGAAAGGGGGCTTTAGCAGCCTTCGTTCCCCGATGGCAAAGCCGGGCTTCGCCTGTAACGAAAGTTCAGGACGCGGTGGCCGGGCGCTCGACCGGGATCAGATAGTCGTCGGGCGACGCGAAGCCCAGGATCACCCGGGCGCGCTCTTCCAGCAGGTCGCGCGAGAGGTTGTCCGTGCGCAGGTAGCGGACCCGCAGCTCAAGGTCCTGCCGCTGGTCCTCCAGCCGGGCCAGCTCGACCTGCCGGCGCTCCAGCATTTCCGCGCGCTCGCCATGACTCAGCAGGCCGCGCTCGCCCGTCAGCGCCTGCACCCCGAAGTACAGAATCAGCAGGAAGATGACGCCCGTGGGCGCGTAGGGACGCATGCGGTCGATCACTGACGGACGCCCCTTCTGAGCGCGGATACTACGGAATCAGCCGTGACCGAAAATGCTTAATTTTTGGTAGCTTGGCCGCAGGCCCTCAGCTCAGAATCATGCCGTCGCCCGCATAGAGCGCCTGATCGCCCAGCATTTCCTCGATCCGCAGCAGCTGGTTGTACTTGGCCGTGCGGTCCGAACGGGCCAGCGAGCCGGTCTTGATCTGCCCGCAGTTGGTGGCCACCGACAGGTCGGCGATGGTGTAGTCCTCGGTCTCGCCCGAGCGGTGGCTCATGACGGCGGTGTAGCCCGCGCGGTGCGCCATCTCGACCGCATCCAGGGTCTCGGACAGGGTGCCGATCTGGTTGACCTTGATCAGGATGGAGTTGGCCAGGCCCTCGCCGATGCCCGCCGCCAGACGCGCCGGGTTGGTGACGAACAGGTCGTCGCCCACCAGCTGGACCTTGTCGCCCAGACGCTCGGTCAGCAGGCGCCAGCCGTCGAAATCGTCCTCGGCGCAGCCGTCCTCGATGGAGACGATGGGGAAGCGGGCGCACAGGTCGGCCAGATAGGCGACCATGCCCTCCTGATCCACGGTCTTGCCCTCGCCCGCCATGACGTATTTGCCGTCCTTGAAGAACTCGGTGGAGGCCACGTCCAGACCCAGCTGGAAGTCCTCGCCCGCCAGATAGCCGGCCGCCTCGCCCGCCTTGGTGATGAAGGCCAGGGCCTCGTCGGCGGACTTCAGGTTCGGGGCGAAGCCGCCCTCGTCGCCCACATTGGTGTTGTGCCCGGCGTCCTTCAGGGCCTTCTTCAGGCTGTGGAAGATCTCCGCGCCCATGCGCAGGGCTTCCGAGAAGTTCTCCGCGCCCGTGGGCAGGATCATGAACTCCTGGATGTCGATGGGATTGTCGGCGTGGGCGCCGCCGTTGATGATGTTCATCATCGGGGTCGGCAGCATGCGGGCCGAGACGCCGCCCACATAGCGATACAGCGGCAGGCCCGCCGAGACGGCGCTGGCCTTGGCCGCCGCCAGGCTGACGCCCAGGATGGCGTTGGCGCCCAGGCGGCCCTTGTTCTGGGTGCCGTCCAGCTCGATCATGGCCATGTCGATGCGGCGCTGATCCTCGGCGTCCATGCCCGACAGGGCGTCGAAGATCTCGCCGTTCACGGCGTCGACGGCCTGCTGGACGCCCTTGCCGCCCCACATGCCCTTGTCGCCGTCGCGCTTCTCAACCGCTTCGTGGGCGCCGGTCGAGGCGCCGGACGGCACGGCGGCGCGACCGAAGGCGCCGTCCTCCAGCACCACGTCCACCTCGACCGTCGGGTTGCCGCGGCTGTCCAGGATCTGGCGGGCGGTGATGTCGGCGATGTCGGTCATGGTCAGGTCCCGGTGCGAGAATTGGAAAGGGCGCGCCAGCCTTTAGCCCGCGCGCCCTCCGTAGCCAACTGAAAGCCTGTTACGCGCAGCCTTCCACATACTGGATGGACGGCCCGCCCACGTGGATCATGCTGACGTTACCGTCGCGGCCGATCTCGTAGACCACGCCCCGCGCATCCGGATCCTCGCGATAGGGCTGATCCGACGGGCCGTCGGTCCAGACGGTGATGTATTCGGCCGGGGCCTCCACATATTTGTGCGGGCTGACCTGGGCGGCGTCGCCATAGGCGGCCTTGATGTCGGCGGCGCTGTCGCCCACCCCGAAGCCGCGATCGGTCTCCAGATCCGAGCCGTCCGACACCGAGATGCGCGTCAGCACGCCCTGCTCCAGCATGACCAGCAGGTTCTCCGGGGCCCGTTCGGGGCGGAACTGGTCGCAGGATTCCGGGTCGGGCCCGCCCACGGCGTCGGGGTTGGCGTCCTCGCCCAGGGCGGCGACCACCTCCTCGCGGGTCATGCCGATGCGCAGCGGGCCCCAGCCCGCGGCGCTCAGGGCGTTCGAATCAACGGGGTCGGCGGGGGCCTCGGCGGCGGGCGGCGTGTCCGGCGCGGGCGCGGCGGGCTCGTCGGGCTGACCGCAGGCGGCCAGGGCGAGCATGGCGACGGACGGCAGGATGAGGGCGCGGATCATGGATGGTCTCCGTTTTGGGTCCGGAGACAGGAACGCACGAAAACGGCGCGCGATGAACTCGCGCGCCGCAAAATCGTCAATCCCGGCCCGGCCTTCGCGCTGCGTCGGCGGGACGAGCGAGTTGAAAGGCCTAGTCTTCCTTGGGCGTCAGAACCTGACGGCCGCGGTAGGTGCCGGTCTTCAGGTCGATGTGGTGCGGGCGCTTCAGCTCGCCGGTGTCCTTGTCCTCGGTGTAGGCGTTGGCGCCCAGGGCGTCGTGGGCCCGTCGCATGTTGCGACGCGAGGGAGATAC
Source organism: Brevundimonas sp. (assembly GCA_036963825.1). Classification (GTDB taxonomy): domain Bacteria; phylum Pseudomonadota; class Alphaproteobacteria; order Caulobacterales; family Caulobacteraceae; genus Brevundimonas. The sequence goes on along the minus strand of JBALUZ010000108.1, from coordinate 5,844 downwards.
TTTGCGCTTCGGAACGGCCATGTCCGTCTCATCCAGTCTGGTCGGTGCATCCGGCGACCGGACGCGAAAACAATAGCGGCGGCCCATGCAGGCCGCCCCGTGAGCGCGGGCTTATGCCTCAAGCCGGGCGGGGATTCAAGTCTTTCCGACGCGCCTCACACCAGCCGGCTCTGGACCACCGCCGCGGCGATGAAGCTGGCGAACAGGGGGTGCGGGGCGAAGGGTCGGCTCTTCAGCTCCGGGTGGTACTGCACGCCGATGAACCAGGGGTGGTCGGCCCGCTCGACGGTCTCGGGCAGGACGCCGTCGGGCGACAGGCCCGAGATGGTCATGCCCGCCCGCTCGATGGCGTCGCGGTAGTTGATGTTGACCTCGTAGCGGTGGCGGTGCCGCTCGCTGATCTCGGTGGCGCCGTAGATCTCCGCGATCTTCGACCCCTCGATCAGGCTGGAGTCATAGGCGCCCAGACGCATGGTGCCGCCCAGGTCGCCGCCCTGGGCCCGCATGATGCGCTGGTTGCCCTGGGTCCATTCGGTCATCAGGCCGACGATGGGCTCCTCGGCCGGGCCGAATTCGGTGGAGGTGGCCTTCTCCAGCCCGGCCAGATGGCGGGCCGATTCGATCACCGCCATCTGCATGCCGAAGCAGATGCCGAAATAGGGAATCTTGCGTTCGCGGGCGAAGCGCACCGCCTGGATCTTGCCCTCGGCGCCCCGCTCGCCGAAGCCGCCGGGGACCAGCACCGCATGGGCGCCCTGCAACCGCGCCTCGCAGGCGTCGCGGTCGCCCTCGAAGGTGTCCGCCTCAACCCAGTCGATGTTGACCCTGACGTTGTTGGCCACGCCGCCGTGGTGCAGCGCCTCGATGAGGGATTTGTAGGCGTCCTTGAGCACCGTGTACTTGCCGACCACGGCCACGGTGACCTCCCCGTCCGGGTTGGTGCGGCGACGGACGATCTCCTCCCAGCCGGACAGCTCGGGGGCCGGGGCGTCGGTGATGCCGAAGTGAGCCAGCACCTCGGCGTCCAGACCCTCGCGGTGGTAGTCCAGCGGCACCGCATAGATGTCGGCCGAGTCCATGGCCTGGATGACGCCCGAGGGGCGCACGTTGCAGAACAGGCCGATCTTGCGCTTCTCGTCCGCCGGGATGGGCTGTTCGCAGCGGCACAGCAGGATGTCCGGCTGGATGCCGATGGAGCGCAGCTCCTTGACCGAGTGCTGGGTCGGCTTGGTCTTCATCTCGCCGGCGGTCTTGATGAAGGGCAGCAGGGTCAGGTGCACGAAGCAGCTCTGGCCGCGGGGCAGGTCCTGGCCCAGCTGGCGGATGGCCTCGAAGAACGGCAGGCCCTCGATATCGCCGACCGTGCCGCCGATCTCGATCAGGACGAAGTCCACGTCCGCGCCGTCGTCGGTCTGGGCCGGGCTGAGGCAGAACTGCTTGATCTGGTCGGTGACGTGCGGGATCACCTGGACGGTGGCGCCCAGATAGTCCCCTCGCCGCTCCTTCTCCAGGATGGTGGAGTAGATGCGGCCGGTGGTGACGTTGTCGGTGCGGGCCGCCGACACGCCGGTGAAGCGTTCGTAGTGGCCCAGGTCCAGATCGGTCTCGGCGCCGTCGTCGGTGACGAAGACCTCGCCGTGCTGATAGGGGCTCATGGTCCCCGGGTCGACGTTCAGATAGGGGTCGAGTTTCCTCAGGCGGACGGTGTAGCCGCGCGCCTGCAGCAGCGCGCCGAGCGCGGCGGAGGCGAGGCCCTTGCCCAATGAGGAGACCACGCCGCCGGTGATGAACACATAACGAGGCATGGGAAATTACCTTACCGCCGATTCGGGCGGCGTACTGCGGAGACTTTGAGGGTGTGGCGGGAGGCGGTGGATAACCGCCGTCCGCATCCTACTGGGCGGGCTCGTCGCCGGCGGGCGCCGGCTGGGCCGCGGGCGCGGCCGGAAGGCTGGCCTCCAGATCGTCGAGCGAGGGGCCGGTGGGCGCCGTCGGCGCGGCCGGTTGTCCCTCGGCGGGCGCGGCCGGCTGGGTCGCGTCCAGATCGATGGAGCCCACGGTCTCGGCGTCGAGAACCGAGCTGGAGCCCCGCTCCATGTTGCCGACGATGGTCAGGCTGATGGCGCACAGGGCGAAGGCCCCGCCCAGCCACCAGGTCAGGGTGGTCAGCAGGTTGCCGGCTCCGCGCGCGGTCATGAAGCTGTTGCCGCCGCCGCCCATGCCCAGGGCGCCGCCTTCCGAGCGTTGCAGCAGCACCACGCCGGTCAGGGCGAGGCCGATCAGGATCATGACGACGAGGAGAATGGTCTGGAGCATGGCGGGCCTGATATGTGGCGCGAAGGCGCGCCGATCAAGCGGCGGCGTCTATCATTGTTGCGCACGGGGGGCAACGGAAACGGGCCGGGAGATCGCTCCCCCGGCCCGCATCGTAATCAGCAGTGACGCTGGATCCGATCTTACTTGATCGTGATCTTGGCGCCGGCTTCCTCGAGCTTCTTCTTCAGCTCTTCGGCGACCTGCTTGGAGACGTTCTCGACGACGTTCTGCGGAGCGCCTTCGACCAGGTCCTTGGCTTCCTTGAGGCCCAGGTCCGGACGGGCGCCGCGGACTTCCTTGATCACGTTGATCTTCTTGTCGCCGCCGTCCGTCAGGACAACGGTGAACTCGGTTTGCTCTTCGGCGGCTTCAGCCGGAGCAGCAGCGCCGCCGCCGGCGGCGGCCATGGCCACCGGAGCCGCAGCCGAAACGCCCCACTTTTCTTCCAGCAGCTTGGCCAGTTCGGCGGCTTCCAGAACGGTCAGGGCGGACAGGTCGTCAACGATCTTGGAGAGATCAGCCATTTGAGTATTTCCTTCGGATGGATTTCAGAGGTTTGCAGAGATGATCGATCAGACGGCTTACGCCGCGTCCTTGGCGGCGTAGGCGCCCATGACGCGGGCCAGCTGGCTGGCCGGAGCCTGCACGACGCCCGCGATCTTGGTGGCCGGGGCGTTGAGAAGGCCGACGAGCTTGGCGCGCAGTTCGTCCAGGGACGGCAGCCTGGACAGGGCGTCGACACCCTTGGCGTCCAGGACCGTCTCGTCCATCAGTCCGCCCATGATCACGAAGCGATCGTTCTCCTTGGCGAACTTGGCGGTCACCTTGGCGGCCGAAACGGCGTCGGGCGCGTAGGCGATTCCGACAGGACCCTTGAACAGGTTCTGCACGGCGTCGCCGCCCTTGCCGTCCAGCGCCTTCAGCGCCAGGCGGTTCTTCACCACCTTGAACGTGGCGCCTTCAGCACGAAGGCGGCCACGCAGATCGGTCATTTCCGCAACGGTCAGACCCAGGTTGTGGGTCACGACCACGGCGCCGGCGTCAGCGAAAACGCCCTTCAGCGTCTCGATCGACTCGGCCTTTTGTGCGCGGTCCATTGCGGTCTCCGTTCAGTCGTTACGGCGACGGGACGATCCCGACGCCGCTTGGCCAGACAGCATCGCTTGCGCGATGACGCCGGGCCGGTCGTATTGTCCGAAGGAAGCGGCGATCCTGTCCGTCGCGCAGGGCGGCGGGCCGAGATGTTCGCATCCCCATCTCCCCCCAGGGCGGAACGGCCGTTCCGCGCTTACGGTCCAGGTGGCCCCCGGACCCCGAAGTTCTCGGACAGGAACATCGCCGGACCGGAGCCCGACGACGCAAGGCGCGCTCTATACACGGTCGGGGGTGGAAATCAAATGGGCGGTTTCGTTGGAATGCCTGGTGCTTGTCATCCCGGCCGCAGCGAAGCGAAGAGCCGGGACTGGCGGGCGGCGTGCTCCCCGCCCGGACAGCCGGGAGGCTGAGCCGGGCGACGGGCGGCGACTTGCGTGATTGAGGCGGTGGCCCGGATCGTCGCGGGGCGCCGTCCGGGCCGGATTTGAGGGGGTGGGCGGCGTTCCCGCTCTCCCCCCGGGAACAAGTCCGGGGTCTGGCGGGGATGACAAGGCGCGATGCTGGAAACGTCAGGGGTCGGGTCCGGCCTTGTTGGACTCCGGGCGCGAAAAACAGTGCAACGGTGGTGCAACGCCCCCTGCCCTTTCGTCATTCCCCGGCCTGTCCGGGGAATCCAGAGACGCGGAAGGTTGCGGGGCGGGCTCGGCCCCGTCGGCGTGTCTGGACCCTCCGGTCGAGCCGGAGGGTGACGGGGTGGTGGGGCTGTCTGGCGTGTTGGACTCCGACGGCGAAAAACCGTCCAACTGGAGTCCAACGGCGTCGTCCTGCGCCGGGTCGGGGGCGTGCAGGGCGGCGGCGTCGCGGTCCATGCGGGCGCGGCGGTCGGCGGCGGCTTCCGCGCGGACGTGGGGCTGCAGGTCCTTGTGCAGGCGCAGCCAGCCCCGGGCCTCGATCAGGCGGCCGGCGGCCATGGCGGTCTGCAGCATGGCCCAGGCCTTGTCGGCCATCTGCGCGGCGGTGAGGGGTGCGGGCGTTCCCGACGGCGTCCCATCCCGGATAGCGCCTGGCGGCGCTTCCGGGATGACAAGGGGCTCGTTCTGCGCCGCCGGTGTGGGGGCTGGCGCAGGGTCCGGGCGGCGCCAGCCCTGTTCACCGGCGAGGCGCAGGAAGTAGGCGGGGCGGATGTCGTGGCGGCGGCAGACGTCTTCGGCCCCGGCGCCGGCCAGATACTCGGCCTTGGCGGCTGAGAAGGCCCGGGCGCTTTGCGACGGCCGGGGGCGGGGGGCGGACGGGATGCGGGCGGTGCTCATGCCGCCATTATCCGGCGCCCCGGAGCAGCGGGATGAAAAACAGGGGTTCGCGGCGCCGAAGCCTTGTGGGCCTTGGCATTGGCGGCGGCAAATGCGGGATCAAGAGCCGGAACCCTTCTCCCCTTGAGAGAGAAGGGATGGGACGACCGGGGCCATATGGTCATCGTCATTCAGGGTCTTGCCCGCAGCGTCCATGGCCCAGGTGATGTAGGCGATTTTCCAGCGTGGACGCAGCACCCAGACGTGCACCCCTCGAAAGACCTCGGCTGACCCCGCCATCCTCGTGGTGAACCGGGCGCGTTTCACCGCCAGCCCTCCGAGCAGGTCAATAGACACGTCGTCGACTCGCATCTCCGCGATTGGCGCCGCAGGGCGTCTCAGGAGTTGATCGACAGCCGCCCGTCCTCGCACAGCAGGGCCTTCGGGCGGGGCAATGACGACCTCATCGCAACACATATGGATCAGGTCGGCGGTGCGGCCTTCACGCTCGGCGGCGAGCCAGCTTTCATGGAGCAGTGTAATTGCTGTTCTATCGGTTTCCATCAGTGGCTTGAGACCCTCTGTCTTCAGCGGCGTCAGACCCTTGCCTGATGAAGCGCCCCTGCTGGTGGAACGAGCCGAGGTCCGATGCGGCGGCGCGCTCTGAACTGTACCATGAGGAGGCGGTCAATCATCAGGTGACGCGGGAGCGCGATGGCCACGAAAAAGGCGGCGGAGATTGCTCTCCGCCGCCCTCATTCATTTCTGACCTACCGCCCGTCGGGCTGCTTGAGGCCGTCGTCCGTAAAGCCGATCAGGCGCCCAGCGAGGCCGGGTCGACCTTGAAGCCCGGGCCCATGGTGGACGACAGGCTGATCTTCTTCACATAGGTGCCCTTGGCGCCCGAGGGGCGGGCCTTGGACAGGGCGTCGACGATCGCCTTGACGTTGGCTTCCAGGGCTTCCTGGGTGAAGGAGGTCTTGCCGATGCCGGCGTGGACGATGCCCGCCTTCTCGACGCGGAACTCGACCGCGCCGCCCTTGGCGTCCTTGACGGCCTGGCCGACGTTCGGGGTCACGGTGCCGACCTTGGGGTTCGGCATCAGGCCGCGGGGGCCCAGCACCTTACCCAGACGGCCGACGAG
>JBALUZ010000107.1:0-9859 GCA_036963825.1 Brevundimonas sp. | reverse complement strand
CGACAGGGTGGTCCCGTCGGCCCGCAGGTCGATGATGCGGCCGGTCACGCCCGCGCCGTCGATGATCGCGCCGTCCACGCTCTGGATCGTCAGGTCCGCCGGTCCGCCGAACGCGGTGGCGAAGCCGCCGAAGGTTCCCGCGCCCACATTGACGGTGTTTCCGGCCGCCGCCAGGTCCACGGCGCGCTGGATCGAGCCGGACGACTGGGTCACGAACAGATGCCCGTCCACCACGGTGGCCAGGCCCGCCCCGGCCACGTCGACGCCGTGGGTGATGAGGTCTTCCAGGGCGAACTGTTCAGCCAGGCTCATGTCCGCCGCCAGCTGGCCGTCGAACAGGACGCCGGTCAGGTCCAGCGCCCCGGCCGAGCGCCAGACGATGTGCTGGATGGTGTCGGCGCCGGCCACGAAATTGTTGCCCGCCCCGAAGACGACCGCGCCGCCGGCCGGGGCCGTGCCCGGCATGTACAGGCCGTAGCCGTTGTTGATGAAGGTGTTGCCGCTGAGGGTGGTGAGGGTGGGCAGGCCGCGATTCGGCTCCACCGCGAACACCATGTTGTTGTTGACGAAGGTGTTGCCGGTGACGGTCAGCCGCGAGGCGCCGCGCACCATCAGCACCGCGCCGTAGGCGGCCTCGCCCGACGGATTGAAGCCGCTGGTCCCCACGTCGGACACCACGTTGTCGCTGAAGGTCACCTCATCGGCGTTGAACGCCTTGAAGATGGCCCCGAACGAGTTGGTCGCGTCGCCCACATTGGTGACGGTGTTGTTGGAGAACACCACGTCGGGGAACGGCCCGCCGGCGATGTCGTGACGGAAGTTCACATGGCCCTGGACGTTGTCCAGCACGTTGCCCGAGAACACCGCGCTGGTGATCACCGACCCCTGGTTGGTCCCCGCGCCGGAGCGGGTGTCGAACACGGCCCAGCCGTTGATGTTCAGGAACTCGGAGTCGGTGATCGAGATGTCGCCGCCGATCTGGCCGCCGATGAAGCCGAAGCGGCCCGCGACGCTCTCGCCGTCGATGCGCACGCCGTCCACCGTCAGGCCGGTGATCACGCCGCCGTTGCGGATGACGGTGTTCGAGCCACCGTTGCCGCTGACGCTGAAGCCGCTCAGGGTCAGATCGCTGATCGCGCCCGTGAGGGCGATGCCCCCGGTGATGAAGGTCTCGTCCATGCCGGCGCCGGCCAGGGTCAGGCCGTGGCGGATGGTGACCGTCTCGTTGTAGGTGGCCGCGCCCGCGTCCACGGACCCGCCCGTCCCGGCCAGGTCCACGGCGCCCTGCAGGCCGCCGCCCTCGATGCTGACGCTGTTGCCGGACACGACCAGGCCGGCGAAGGTGGCCGAGCCGTAGTAGTTCAGGGCGTCGCCGCCGGCGGCGATGGTGAAGCTGTTGCCGCTGAAGCTGTTGGCGCCCTGCAGCAGGCCCACGCCCTCGACCGCGGCGTTGACGGTGTTGCCCGTCACGGCGTTGCCGGTGTTCTGCAGGCTGACGCCGTAGTCGGCCGTGATGGTGTTGCCGCTGATGACGGCGTTTCCGGCCGCGTGCTGGGTGGTGGTCTGCACGCCCGTCAGCACGTCGCTGATGGTGTTGTCCGCCACCGTCACGCCGCGGCCCGAGACCGAGACGCCCACGCCGCCGCCGTCGCCCTGGATGGTGAAGCCCGACAGGGTGGTCCCGTCGGCCCGCAGGTCGATGATGCGGCCGGTCACCCCGGCGCCGTCGATGATCGCGCCCTCGGCGCCGGTGATGGTCAGGTCCGCCGGACCGCCGAACGCCGTGCCGAAGCCGCCATAGGTCCCCGCCCCCACATTGATGAAGCCCCCGTCCCGCACGTCGCGGATGGCCGCGCCGATGGTCAGGCCGTTCACCACGGTGAAGACGTTGGTGTAGTCCGTCCCGCTCCAGCCCTCGATGGAGCTGGTCTCGGCGGCGCCGAGGCCGAGGGCGAAGGCCGCCGCGTCGTCCAGATCAGTGCGGAAGAAGGTGAACTCGTCGCCGTTGCTGCGGTGCCCGGTGTTGCGCACCACGAAGTCGAAGCCGGTCAGGTTCAGATCGCCGATCTCGAGCCCGATGTCCGAATAGCTCTGGGCGAAGACGCCGATGTCCTCGGCGAAGCTGTTCAGGTCGGCGTCGATGGTGATGTTGTCGACCTGCTGGTCGTAGTACCGGTTGGTCTGGTACAGGGCCACCGACCCCCACAGATTGTTCAGGGTGGCCGAGTTGACGATGGTCACATCGGCGCTGTCGGTCAGGGCGATGCCCACGCCCTTGGTGCCCTGGCCGTCGGCGACGACCCCGTCGATCAGGGCCCCGACCACGCCGTTCAGGTCCAGTTCGGTGCCGCCCCAGCCCTGGATCGCCACGTCGCGGATGGTGAAATCGTACACCCGGTCCGATGCGTCGCCCGTGTCCGGCTGCACCTTGATCCCGTAGTGGCTGCTGGCGGTGGAGGCGTTGTTCCCCTGGAAGGTGAAATTGGCCAGGGTCACGTTGTCGGCGTTGATCTCCATGCCGTAGCCGGCGATGGCGGTGCCGTCGAAGAACACCCCGTTCATCGACTCGCCGATCAGGCTGAGGGACTTGTCGATGTTGAGGGTCGAGGTGAAGACGTAGGTGCCGTCGTTGACGATGACCGTGCCGCCCGCCGCCACGGCGATCACGCCGGCCTGCACCGTGTGCAGGGCCTGGCGCTCGTTGCCCAGGCCGTTGCCGTAGTTGAAGTCATCGGCCGGCGTGACGGAGCTGTCGTCGTCGACCCACACATGACTGCGGTTGGACCAGGCGTAGCCGCGGTCCATCACCGTCATGCCGTTGTTGCCCTGGCTGAGGCTGATGATGTTGGCCTGGGCCGCGGTGGTTGCATGCTGGTTGAGCGGCGTCCCCGAGTTCAGATTGAGGACCACGCCCCATTCGTTGCCGAGCGGGCCCTGGCTGTTGTCGAAAATGTCGAGCCCGGCGCCGTCGGTGTACTGGACGAGAATCGCGCCCTTGGTGTTCTCGATGTAGTTGCCCGACACCTCGGCGCCGGCGTTGGCGCGGCCGTCGAGGCGAATCCCGGTGCGGATGTTGGTGATCGCGTTCCCGGTGAGGGTGGCGTTCTCGGCGCCGTTGTTGACCACGATGCCGACGGTGCTGAGCTCCGCCCCCCAGTCGACGACGCGGTGGTCGCCCACCACGGGCCCGGTGATGTTCAGGTTCCGGACGGTGACATCGTCGCCGCTGATGGTGAGGCCGGCCAGCGGCGTGCCGTCGACGAGGATGGTGGCTTCGTCATGGCCGTCGATGGTGACGTTCGACGCCGTGACATTGGCCCCCGCCGCATAGGCGCCGGCGCCGAGGTTGAGCGTGGTTCCCTCCGCGACCACGCCGATGACGCCCAGGGCGTCGGCGATCAGGGTCTCGCCGGTGGTGTCGGCGCCGTCCGGATCGATGTTCAGGCTCAGGGCCCCGTCGTCCACGTCCACGTCGCCGGCGCCGAACACGCGGCGAGCGACGAAATCGATGTCGCCCTCGGCCAGCAGGTCGCCGGACACCTCGATGTCGTTGCCCGCGGCCTCCAGCACGATGACGCCGTCGTCGGAGCTGGCCGTGGCCACCGACAGCACGCCCTCGACGTTGATCACGGCGCCGACCAGCGCCGAGGCGGCGGCCGCGCTCATCTGGATGCGGCCGCCCGCGGCGAAGATGTCGCCGTGGTTCTGGACCAGCGGGCTGGCGGTCGGCACCGTCAGCTCCAGCAGGCCGTCGTTGGCCAGGTCGAGGGTGAAGCCCTCGGCGCCGCCGAGGAACACATGGCCGGCGGTGGCGGTGATGACGCCGTTGTTGGCCACGCTGGGCGCCACGAAGGCGGCCAGTCCGGCGTCCGCGACCGTGATGGTCGCCCCGGCGGCCACGGTCACCGCCCCGGCCGCGCCCGTGAAGCTGAGCAGATTGGACGAAACGTCCGCCAGGCTGGCGCTGGTGGCCACCAGGCTGCCCACATTGACGTTGGCGCCCGCCCCGAACAGCACGCCGTTCGGGTTCAGGATCATGATCATGCCGTCGCCGGTCAGGGTCCCGTAGATTTCCGACGGGTCACCCGCATTGTCGCGGTTCACGGCGATGTCGGTCGCGTCCATGTCGAAATGGACCGAACCGCCCGAGCCGATGTCGAAGCTGTCCCAGTCGATCAGCACCCGGTCGCTGTTCTGCGTCACCGTCACGTTGCCGGCGCCGGTCGATCCGATGCTGGCGTCGCCGACGGTGACCACGCCTCCGGTGGGCAGCACCTGGGCCAGCGCCGGCTGGGCGCAGATCATGGCCAGCGTGCCCGCCGACAGCATCAGGGCCGTGCGCCCGGAGCCGCCGCGACGACGCGGACCCGCCGTTCCGGTGTCTTGCTGCTTGATCATATCCACTCTCCCAAACCCGTTCCGGCGGCCGCTGCGGGCCGTCCGGATCCTTGTTGTCGTCAGAACGCCGCGCTCAGCGTGAAGAAGAAGCGGCCGTCGTCATTGCCTTCGGCCGCCACGTCGCGGCCCAGCGGCTGGGCGTATTCGATGGAGGCCCCGTAGCGGTCGTTGAAGCCGAGCCGCACGCCCACGCCGGCGGATTCCAGCGACGCCCGGCGCGGCTCGCCCGGCAGCGGGTCGTTCTGGGTCACCTCCCCGCCCTCGTAGAAGACGTAGGGCTCGATGGTGGCGAAGCCCTGGGGCGGCAGGGTGTAGAACAGCTCGGCCTTGCCCGCGACGCCCTCGTCCCCGGTGATCTCGGACGGATCGTAGGCGCGGCCGTACTGCACGCCGCCCAGGCCGAACTCCTCCGACGCCAGCAGGCTGTCGCCGGTCACCTGGGCCACGACGCCCAGACGCAGGTACAGCCCGCCGGCCACCGGCTGGATGCGGCTCAGCTCAATGTTGAAACGGGTGAACTCGCCCGACGCCGTGGCCCGCGACTTGTTGGCGTCCCCGCGGCTCGTGGCCTCGAAGATGTCGATCCCCCGGGTGGCCGACGCCCGCAGCGAGCTGAGCCCGCCCCACCGGTCGGCGTGGTTGGCCAGCACCTCGGCCGAGAGGGTGCGGATGCTGTCGTCAAAGACCGGGTCGATGAAGTCGTTGCCGGAGTCCGCGTCGCGGGCGGTGAAGGTCAGGCGGCCCAGGAGATTGGTCTCGCGGCTGCGCACGAACGGGTACTGGAAGCCCATCCCCCAGGTGGTGCTCTCCCCCGTCAGGCCCAGCAGGGCCAGCTCGTCGCCGGGTTCGGTGTCGGCGTAGCTGCCGAACAGGTTGAACCTCAGGCCTGACCAGCCGACCGGCTGGTCGTAGGTGGCCGAGATGAAGCCCAGCTCGGAATCCTCGGGCGCGGTCACGGCCGTCAGCGACAGCCGCTCGCCCTTGCCCAGGGCGTCGTGGAGGCTGAGGCCGCCATAGACCTGCACCGGGCCGAGCCAGCGCGAGCCCCGGTTGTCCACCGCCACGAAGGCCTCGAAGGGATCGCGCTCGACCACCAGGTTGATGTCGGCGGCGCCCTGCCGGGCGGCCGACGGGCTGACGACGGCGCGGACGTTCACGCCGCCCAGATCCCGGGCCAGAAGCAGCGCCCGGGCCAGGGCGTCGCCCGACGTGGGGCGGCCCTCGCGCACAGGATCCATGTACCGGGTCAGGAACGGGGCGTAGCCGCCGGCGTCGCCCTCGATGGCGACGCGGTCCACATGGCCTTCCAGCACCTGGATGGTCAGGACCCCGTCCTCGATCCGCTGGGGCCCCACCACGGCGCGCGACAGGACGTAGCCGCGCGCGCGATATTCGGCGGTCACCGCCTCCGCCAGGGCGAACACCTCGGCCAGGGGCATCTCCCGGCCCAGATAGGGGGCGGCCAGGGCGTCCAGCACCGAAACCGGCACCGCCTGCGCCCCCTCGAAGCGCACGGCGCTCAGGGTGACGGACAGATCGGTTTCCGGCGCGCTCTCCTGACGAGGAAGCTCGGGAACCTCCACGGCGCGCACGTCGGGCGCGTCGGGCTGCTGCCGGAACCGCTCGTCCAGCCGGCCCGGATCCACAGGCGGCTGCTGGGCCTGGGCGACCGCCGCGCTCATGACCACTGCGGCGGCTGCAAGCCACGCCCATCTGTTCCCGAAAGCCATTCGCTCCCCCCTTTTGACGCCCCGCGCCACACCGGCAAGCACGCATACCGGCGTTCCCGGAGATCGCTTTAAAACAACACTTCCTTTCTGACCAGAAGATTCTGGAGGCGTTAACCATCCTCTTCACAGAATTCTTGATTCCCGCGGCGATCCGTCCGTGGACAGACGCCTGCGGATAGTCAGGAAATACATCGTCTATTCTTCGATGTAATCAAATATTGGTATGGTATTAACTTGCCGCCGCCCTGCAACGGCTCAGTTATTTTTAACCCTTATGATTGGTTTATAGCGAATACATCTATCAATGTTATTTTAAGCATTCTTGTAGGCGGCGATCTTAAGGGGCGCCGGGGCAGGATTCGGGTCGAACTGATCGGAGTCAGCGGCCCATGCGCCTCGCGAGAACACTGTCGACCTTCGCCGCCGCGGCTGTTCTGGGCCTGGCCGGCGCGTCCGCCGTCCGCGCGTCCAGCCTGGACGCCGTTTTCGACGCCGCGGGGACCCGGCCGGCCATGCAGATCGGCCAGGCCCCCAGGTGGAGCGGGGTCATCGCGCGCCTGTCGGTCGAACGGGCCGGCCTCGCCTCGGCCGCCTGCGAAACCTTCGACCAGGTCAAGTCCGCCCCGTGCCGCCTGGCCGCATGGGACCGCAAGCTGGCGCGCTGGAGCACTCGCCCGGCGGACGAACGGATCGAGCGGGTCCACCGCGCGGTCAACCGTCTCACCTATGTGCCGGACATGGACAACTGGGCGCGCGCCGACCACTGGGAGACGCCGCTGGAGATGTTTGAAAGGGGCGGCGACTGCGAAGGCTTCGCCCTGACCAAATATTTCGCCTTGCGCGCCATGGGCCACGCGGACGCGGACATGCGCATCGCCGTGGTCTGGGACAACCAGGACCGCGAGGAGCACGCCGTGCTGCTGGTCCGCGTGGAGGACCGGGTCTGGCTGCTGGACAACAAGATGGCCGCCCCCGAACGCGCCGCGGACCACGTCGACCGCTATCGCCTGATCTATTATCTCAACGAGGGCGGCGTCCGCCTTCCCGAACCGCGCCTCACCCGGGCCTCCGCCACGCCGCGCATGCGGCTGACCAACGGCGGCCGCACCCTGGTGCTGCAGGTGCGGCCCCGCAACGCCCGTGATCTGCAGAGCGACCGGGGGCGGGCGCTGGCGGCCGTCAACGCGATCCTGCCCGCCGGCGACTGATCCGGCCGCTCAGGCCGGGACGGTCAACCGCGACAGCGCCCAGCCGGCGGCGTCGCGCACCACCGGCGACGGATCCTGCAGCAGGCGTTCGGCCGACGGGACCAGGGCGGGATCGCCGCTGTTGCCGATGGCGTAGAGCACATTGCGCACGAAGCGGTCGCGGCCGATGCGCTTGACCGGGCTCTTCGTGAACAGGGCGCGGAAGGCGCCGTCGTCGAGGGCCGCAAGATCGGCGAGGGACGGAGCCGCCAGGCTGTCGCGGGCGTGCAGCCGCGCCTCCTGCGCCCCGCGGGCGAACTTGTTCCAGGGACAGACCGCCAGACAGTCGTCGCAGCCGTAGATGCGGCTGCCGGCCGCCGCGCGGAACTCCTCGGGCCAGGGCCCGGCGAACTCGATGGTCAGGTAGGACAGGCAGCGCCGCGCATCCAGCTGGAACGGCGCGGGAAAGGCGTCCGTGGGACAGGCGTCCAGACAGGCCCGGCAGGAGCCGCAGTGCTCGTCCTCGGCCGGGTCGGGCGCATAGTCCGCCGCCGACAGGATGACGCCCAGAAACAGCCAGTTGCCGTGGGTGCGGCTGAGCAGATTGGTGTGCTTGCCCTGCCAGCCCAGACCCGCGCGCTGGGCCAGCGGCTTCTCCATCAGGGGGGCGGTGTCCACGAACACCTTCACCTCCGCGCCGGATCGGGCGGCCACGATCCCCGCCAGCTGTTTCAGCCGGCCCTTGATCAGCTCGTGATAGTCGTCGCCCCGCGCATAGACCGAGATATAGCCCGCCGAGCGGTCGTCCATTTCCGGCAGGGGATCGTGTTCGGGGCCGTAGTTGAGGCCCAGGACGATGGCGGTGCGGGCCTCGCTCCACATGGCCGTCGGGTGGGCGCGGCGCTCCAGCGTCGTCTCCATCCAGCCCATCTCCCCGTGGCGGCCCTGATCCACGAAGTGGGCGAGGCGCTCGCCCGCGCTCCAGGGCTCGGCCGCCGAGGCGAAGCGGCAGACGTCGAAGCCCAGCGCCGCAGCCCGGCGGCGGATCTCGTCTCGGGGGTCCCTGGCCATGGGGCGCGATACCGCGCGCGGCGGCGGAAAGCTAGAAATCCAGGTCGGCGTAATGCACCGGCGGCGCCACCCCCGGGAAGCGGTCGCCCAGCAGCGGCCGGAAGGACGGCCGTGACTTGATGGGCACATACCAGGCCTTCAGCGCCGGGAACGAGGCCCAGGGCATCTCGCCGAAATAGTCCATCACCGAAAAATGGGCGGCGGCGATCAGGTCCGCCTGGGTCATGCGCCGGCCGGCCAGCCAGTCGCGGCCCTTGAGCAGCTCCTCCAGCTCGGCCAGATGATGACGCAGGGCCTCGCGTCCCTGGCGCAGGCCGCGCGCGTCCGGAGGCCCCAGCTTCAGGATCGCCTTCTCCAGACGTTCGTGCAGCAGCACGGCGTTGACCTCGTCGTTGAAGCGACGCTCGAACCAGCCGGTCAGGCGCCGGGTCTCGGCCCGCTCCACGGGGTCGACCGGCATCAGCAGCGGGCCCCGCGCGCTGTCCTCGATCCAGCCCAGAATGGCCCCCAGCTCGCACAGGGTCAGGGTCCGGCCGTCCAGCAGGGTGCGCACCACCGGCGGCATGCCGGTGGGATTGACCTGACCCAGGATGCAGTCCGGCTCCCAGGGCTTGACGGGGCTTTCACTGAACTCCACCCGCGCCTCGCCCAGCGCCAGGCGCGCGGCGCGGGAGGCCGGATCGAACGGGTAATGCAACAGGGCGGCGACGGGCGAAGACATGGTCGAACCCATGCGCCCGTCGTCCTTAATCCCGCGTTTACTCCGTCACCGGGACGCCTGTGGACGGGTCCCCGTCGCCCTTGACCCCGCCATGGGCGCGGGTGCGGCCGCGCGGGTCGGGATGGATCAGGATGTCGGCGCCGGGGAAGGCGTCGAGGATGCGGGCCTCGGCGTCCACCACCACGCCGTGGGCGGCCTCGAGCGTCTGATCCGCCTCCAGGTCCACGTGCATCTGGATCATCAGCACGGACCCGGCCGTGCGGGTGCGCAGCTGGTGCACCCCGCCGATGCGCGGATCCGCCAGCACGGCGGCGACGATGCGGGCCCGGGTCTCGTCGTCGACGCCCCTGTCCATGAGATGATCGGCGGAGCCCCGCAGCATGCCCAGCGCGCCCCAGAACAGCCAGACGGCCACGATGAGCCCGGCCGCGGCGTCCAGCCCGGCGGCCCCGAGGAAGGCGCCGGAGGCCACGCCGATCAGCACCACCACATTGGCACCGAGGTCGGCGGCGTAGTGGGCGCGGTCGCCCCGCACCGCCAGCGAGCCGGTGGCGCGGATGGCGCGGCTCTGCAGCCACACCAGCGCCAGGGTCGCGACCATGGAGACCACCATCACCCCCACGGCCCAGCCGCCTGCGGTGACCGGGCGCGGATCCACCATGCGCTGCACCGCCTCCCAGGCGATGAACACCGCCGAGGCGAACACCAGCCCGGCCTGGACCAGGGCGGCCAGGGCCTCGGCCTTGCCGTGG
>JBALUZ010000106.1:4676-9923 GCA_036963825.1 Brevundimonas sp. | reverse complement strand
CCAGCAGGCGGTCGCGGTCGAAGGCGGGCGGGGCGGGATCGGTCATGCGGCCATTGGGAGCTTGAGGGGTCGGGGGCGGCGGGGATAGGGTCGCGCAACTTTCAGACTAGACCGCCGGAGCCCTCCCTTGGAACTGGAATGCTACCCCATGACCCCGCGGCCGCCGGAGCTGGTGCCGGGCCGGGCCTCGCGGGACTGGATGGACGCTTTCGCCTCGCGCCATCCCTATCGGTGCCTGCCCCTGAGCATGGCCAACACCACGGGGTGGGAGCTGCTGTGCCCCATGGGCTTCACGGCCGAGTGGAACGGCGGACCGTCCCAGTCGGACATCACCCTGACGCCGGACCGGCCGCACCCCGACTTCGCCCACTTCGTGCAGTCGCACTTCTCGCGGGGGGTGGTGACCATGCACCCCAATTACCTGTTCCGCACGCCGCCGGGCTGGGCGGTGGTGGCCTCGGGCGCGCCCAACCATGTGAAGGACGGCATCCAGGCCCTGACCGGCCTGATCGAGACCGACTGGCTGCCGTTCCCCTTCACCATGAACTGGATCTTCACGCGGCCCGGCCGGGTGAAGTTCGCCAAGGGCGAGCCGTTCTGCTTCCTCACCATCGTCGAGCACAAGAAGATGGAGCAGTTCCAGCCGGTCATGAAGACCCTCGACGCCAACCCGGCCATGAAGGGCCAGTTCGACGCCTGGAACCGCGAGCGCACCAGCTTCAACAACCGCCTGGCCTCGGGCGATCCCGAGGCGGCGAAGGAGGCGTGGCAGCGGTTCTATTTCAAGGGCGAGTACGCGGACGAAACGACACCGCCGCCTGCTGACCATGTCAACAAGCGGCGGATGAAGTCGCTCAGGTTGTTCTGACCGAGGTCGATCAGTTCATGGGCGGCCGCACTACGCGCGGGCCGAGGTTCTCAAGCACCTCGCGGGCGTCGAAGGCGTTGGCGTCGTCGGGCTTGGGCCCGCGGCCCATGACGATTTCGCTCGACGCCTCGTAGCGCGTGATCTCGCGCACATCGACATCCCGGCCCCAGGGGTCGCCCCAGGGGCTCCAGTAGCCGCCGCGATAGAAGCGCCAGGACGGGCCCCAGTAGGGACCGTAGCGCGAGCTGTAGAAGGGATCAGGCGTGCCCACATAGCGGGTGTCCCGGTCGGTGGCGCGATCCACGGTCCGGAACCAGTCGAAGCCGCTCTGGGCCGTCAGCTCGGCGGCCCGGTACAGCAGATACATCTCGACGGTCTCGCGCGACGTCACGGAGTTGCCGGCGAAACCGACGCGGAATCGGTTCTGCTCGATCTGCATTTCGGAATAGCCGCCCCGCATGGCGGGGCTGGCGGGCTGGTACGGGGTGGCGGTGGCGCAGGCCGCCAAGGCCAGAACGGCCGCCGACGCCAGGATGACAGGTTTCATGACAAGGTCTCCCATTTGGGCTGAAAGGTATCCGCCGCTGGCTGAACGGCGGATGAACAGGACCGTTCCGTGCGCCCAGAAGTCCTTATAATCGCAGGAGAATAAGGATTGACGCGAGAAGCAGCAGTCCGCCGACCAGAAATCCGAAGTTACGCTGAAATCTGGGGTCCGTCATGCGGGCTTTCAAGGCCGAGCCGCCCATTCCGTAGGCGGTCATGGTGATCACATCCATGCCGATGGTGGCGCAGGCGAACAGGGCCAGCTGCGGCGCCGCGGCGCGGTTCACGTCCAGGAACGGCGGCAGGACCGCGGTGAAGAACAGAATGGCCTTGGGGTTGGCGATCTGCACGGTGAACCCGTCCACCAGGGCGCTGCGGCCCTTCCTGACCGGAACCTCGGACGGTTCGGCCGCGGTGCGGAAGGCTCCGCGGATGGCCTTGATCCCGAGCCAGGCGACATAGAGCGCGCCGCCCACCGCCAGCACCCGGAACGCCTGCGGAAAGGCCTTGACCAGGGCGCCCAGCCCCAGGGCGGCGGCGGAAAACCAGACGAGGGTGGCCGCGTTCATCCCCGCCACGGCCATGAAGACCGAAGCGCGGCCCTTCTGCATGCCGGTGGCTACGGCGAACACATTGGCGGGGCCCGGGGTCATGGCCATGACCGCCATCACGCCGAGAAAGGTCAGATAGAGATGGGGATCGACAGGCAGAGCGTTCATGGCCGCCGTGTGCGCGGCGCCCGCCCGGCCGTCAAGCGGGGTCAGGGATGATGGTGACCGTCGTCCGCGGACATCTCGGCCCTCGCCGTGGCGGCCTCGGCGGCGATCTCGGCGAAGGCCTCGGCCAGGGCGGCCTGAACCTCGACGGAGGCCATGGCGCCGGCGACGTCGGCCTGGGCCAGGGCGGTCTGGACCACGGCGCCGAAATCCATGGTCTGCATCATGGTTCCGGCCGTGTTCAGCCCGACCTCGGCCGCCGACGCGGCGAAGGCCATGAGATCCGGCCCGTATTCCGTCCAGAGGGCCGCCATGCGTGCTTCACGCTCGGCGTCGCTCAGGGTGGCGTCGTCATTCAGCGCCTCGACGCTGGCCCCGAAGGCGCCCATGCGGGCCTCGATGTCGGCCAGATCCTGCTCGAAGGCGCTGGGCTCATAGCCGGGGATGACCCCCGCCATGGAGCGGGTTTCACCGTCCTGGGCGAAGGCCGGCGCGGCGATGGCGAAGGCCCCGGCGGCGGCGATGGCGATGAAGCGGCGCATGACGGTCTCCCTTTCCGACCGGCGCACCATTCTTCCGAAACCGCGTTCGGGCAAGTGACAACGCGGTAAGGTCGCCGGCCGCTACTCCACGTCCGCCGCAGCGGTCCCGGCGGCGAATTGCGCCTCGATCCCTGCCCGGATCTGGCCCGGAATGGCCAGGATCACAGGGATGGCGGCGTCCCGCGCGGCCGCCAGCTCGGCGCGGGCCTCCGCGTCTTCCGAAGCAGCGATGCTGGCGTTGAAGAAGGCCTCGAAATCCCGGGCGAACCCTTCGAACTCCGGCTGGTAGCGCGCGAGAATCTGATCCACCGAAGCCAGGGTGGCGGCCTGGTCGCCGGCGCCGGTCTCGCCGGCCGCCTGGAGTTCGCGGGTCATCTGATCGACCTGCTGCTCGAACCGTTCGGCCCGCGCCTCGAAGGCGGCCTCATCGAGGGTCGCGGCGGCGGACGCCTCCGGCGCAGGCTGGGCCGCGGCCTCCTGGGAGCGGGCGGCGCCGGCCAGGGCGAGGGCGGCCATGGCGGCCAGAAGGGTGCGGGTCAGCATGGCGACAACTCCGGAAGCAGGATCAGCCGCCAGAATGCCCTACCGACCGCCCGGCTCCAAGACCGGTCAGCCCCGGTCGCGGTTGTCGCGCTTGGCCAGCACCCGCAGACGCAGGGCGTTCAGCTTGATGAAGCCGGCGGCGTCCTTCTGATCATAGGCCACGGCGCCGTCCTCGAAGGTGACCAGCTCCTGGTCGTACAGGCTGTTGGGGCTCTCGCGGCCGATGACCGTGGCGTTGCCCTTGTACAGCTTGACCCGCACCGTGCCCGAGACCTTCTGCTGGCTGTGATCGATGGCGGCCTGCAGCATCTCGCGCTCGGGCGAGAACCAGAAGCCATTGTAGATCAGGTGGGCGTATTTGACCGCCAGCTCGTCCTTCAGGTGCATGGCGCCGCCGTCCAGGGTGATGGACTCCATGCCCCGGTGCGCGGCCAGCAGGATCGCGCCGCCCGGCGTCTCATAGACCCCGCGCGACTTCATGCCGACGAAGCGGTTCTCCACCAGATCCAGACGGCCGATGCCGTTGTCGTGGCCGTACCTGTTCAGGGCGGTCAGCAGGGTCGCCGGGCTCATGGCCTCGCCGTTGATGGAGACCGCGTCGCCCTTTTCGAAGCCGATGGTGATGACGGTGGGCGTGTCCGGCGCGTCTTCCGGCGACAGGGTGCGCTGGTGCACGAACTCGGGCGCCTCGACGGCCGGATCCTCCAGCACCTTGCCCTCGGAGGAGGAGTGCAGAAGGTTGGCGTCGACGCTGAACGGGGCCTCGCCGCGCTTGTCCTTGGCGATGGGGATCTGGTGCTTCTCGGCGAACGCCAGCAGGGCCTCGCGGGACTTGAATTCCCACTCGCGCCACGGGGCGATGACGCGGATGTCGGGCTCAAGCGCATAGTAGCCCAGCTCGAAGCGGACCTGGTCGTTGCCCTTGCCGGTGGCGCCGTGACAGACGGCGTCGGCGCCCATCTGGCGGGCGATCTCGATCTGGCGTTTGGCGATCAGCGGCCGGGCGATGGAGGTGCCCAGCAGGTACTGGCCCTCATAGACCGTGTTGGCCCGGAACATGGGGAAGACGTAGTCCCGCACGAACTCCTCGCGCAGGTCGTCGATGAAGATGTTCTCGGGCTTGATGCCCATCTTCAGCGCCTTCTCGCGCGCCGGCGCCAGCTCCTCGCCCTGGCCCAGGTCGGCGGTGAAGGTGATGACCTCCGCGCCGTATTCGGTCTGCAGCCACTTCAGGATGATGGAGGTGTCCAGACCGCCGGAGTAGGCGAGGACGACTTTCCTGGGAGCTTGATCGGCAGACATGGCAGGCCTTCGGGCAGACGGGGAGGATGGTCGCGCTTAAAGAGCCAATGGTCCCGTCTGGCAAGGCCCGTCAGTCCTGGACGCTGAAGCGATATTCGTGATGCTGGCGATAGGTTTCGCCGGGGCGCAGGACGGTGGACGGGAACTCCGGCCGGTTGGGGCTGTCTTGATAGTGCTGGGGCTCGAGGCAGAAGCCCGTGCGCGGCTGATAGACGGCGCCGCCCTTGGCCGGCCAGTCGCGGATGGCGTTGGCGGTGTACAGCTGCACCCCCGGCGCGGTGGTGTGCAGTTCCATAACCCGGCCGCTGGACGGATCGCGCGACCACGAGGCCAGCCGGAAATCGCCCGGCGCGCCCCGCACCACGAAATTGTGGTCATAGCCGTTTCCGATGCGGATCTGCTCATCATCGGCGTCGATGTCCCGGCCGATGGGCTTGGCCTCACGGAAGTCGAAGGGCGTGCCCGCCACCGGGCGGATTTCGCCGGTCACCACCTTGTCGGCGTCGAAGGGCGTGAAGGCGTCAGCGGCCATCATCAGCGCGTGGTCCACAATCGGCCGCGACCCGTCGCCGGTCAGGTTGAAATAGCCGTGATGGGTCAGGTTGACGACCGTGGGCCGGGTGGTGGTGGCGGTCATGTCGATGCGCAGGGCGCCGGCGGGCGTCAGGCGATAGACGACCTCGGTGGTCAGTTCGCCGGGAAAGCCCTGGTCGCCGTCCGGGCTGATCAG
>JBALUZ010000106.1:0-4666 GCA_036963825.1 Brevundimonas sp. | reverse complement strand
GCGTCATGCGTACGCCCGGCCCGATGTGGTCGTGGACGGCCTCGCCCCGCCACAGGCGTTTGGCGAAGCCGTCCGGCCCGCCGTGCGACGAGTGGGCGCCGCCGCCGGTGTCCAGCCGGACCGTCCGGCCGTCCAGCCGGAACCGCCCGCCCGCGATGCGCCCGGCGTAGCGGCCGACGATGGTCCCGAAATTGCGGTTGCGGTCGATGTAGTCCCCGAGGGTGTCCAGCCCCAGCACCACGTCGCCCGTGACGCCGTCGCGGTCCGGCGTGGTCAGCGACACGACGATGCCCCCGTATTCAATGATCCGCGCGGTCATGCCGCCGGCGCCGGTGACATCGAAGGCCTTCACCGGCCGCCCGTCGGGCATCCGGCCGAACAGGCTTTCGCGGACCCCGCCCGCCCGGGCGCCGACGGAGACGCAGGCGGTCAGGCC
The DNA here is from genome assembly GCA_036963825.1 of Brevundimonas sp. Taxonomy (GTDB): domain Bacteria; phylum Pseudomonadota; class Alphaproteobacteria; order Caulobacterales; family Caulobacteraceae; genus Brevundimonas. Next base: position 4,230 of record JBALUZ010000106.1, on the reverse strand, counting down.
GGTCAGGGCCAGCCCTGCGGCCAAGCGTCTCCGGCTGAGCGGCAAGGTCATGGCGGCGTCTCCTCTGCTGCGCCGGGGCAGCCTAGCGGCGCCCTGACACCGGTGTCGAGGGCGCTGCGCCGGCCGCACTGGCGACAGACAGGAAAAAGGCCCGGCCGCCGAAGCGACCGGGCCGATGTCTCACTCGACGGCGGCGATCACTCGCCGGGCGTCACTTCCTCGATGGGCAGACCCAGCTGCTCCAGCTGGGGCCGGACCACCTCGGCGTCGCCGACCACCACCCACACAAACCGCGAGGGGTCGATCACGGCCCGGGCGGCGGCGTCCATCTCGGCGGCGGTCATGGCGTTGTAGCGCCCGGCCACCGTCTCCCAGTAGTTGTCGGGACGGCCGTACAGGGCGTTGGAGCGCATGGCCGACAGCACCGCCGAGGACGTCTCGAACTGGCCGGCCAGCTGCCGTGTGCGGCCGTTGACGGTGCGCGCCAGCTCGTCCGCCGTCACGCCGTTTTCGGTCAGGAAGGCTTCGAACTGGGCCATCATGGCCGCGATGGAGTCCCCTGTCCGGTCCGCCTGGACCGGGGCCTGGAACAGGTAGGGGATCTGGTGCTCGCGGTTGCTGATCGAGGCGGACGCGCCGTAGGACCAGCCCCGGACCTCGCGCAGCTCGGTGTTGATGCGGGACAGGAAGCTGGCGCCCAGCACCTCGTTGGCCGCCTCCAGCACCAGGGTGTCGTCCTGTCCGGTCACCGGCAGGATGGCGCCGCCGAAGATGATGGACTGGGGCGACTGGGGCCGGTTGACCAGCACCACGCGGGGCTGGGGATCCGGGATGGCGACGTCGAAATTCTTGACGCCGCGGGGCGTCGAGGGCGCCGTCCACGATCCGAAGCGGGCCTCCAGCATGGGGACCAGGGTCTCCAGCGGCACATCCCCGGTCACATAGATGCGGGCGTTGTCCGGGCGGATCCAGGTCTGGTGGAAGTCCACCAGGTCCGCGCGGGTGATGGCGCGCACCGTCTCGGGATCGCCCAGACCGCTGTAGGGCCGGCCGTAGGGATGGTCCTCGCCGAACAGCACCACCGGGGTGACGCGGCCGCCCAGCCCGCCGGGCTGGGTCAGCTCGCTGGCTATGGCGGCCAGCTGGGTGGCGCGCAGGCGCTCCACCTCGGCCGGATCGAAGGCCGGGTTCATGATCACGTCGGCCAGCAGGTCCAGCGACGGCTCCAGGTTCGGCGTCACCGCCGCCAGGCTGACGAAGGTGCGGTCCAGCGAGGAACCGGCGTTGATCGAGGCGCCCAGACGCTCGCGCGCTTCGGCCAGCTCGGTCGAGTTCAGGCTCTCGGTGCCCTCGGTCAGCAGGTCCAGCATCAGGCGCTGGACGCCCAGGGCGTCCGACCGGTCAGCGGCGAGGCCGGCGTCGAATTCCACCGCCACCCGGACCGCCGGCACCGTCTCGGCGCGGGCGTAGACCACCTCCACGCCGTTCGACAGGGTCGCCCGCTCGATCTCGGGGAAGTCGAGATTCTGCACCTCGGCGATCTGCGGCATGGGATCGCGGGGCGTGGGCGTGTAGTCCTGCGGCGCCGCCGACGGCGCGGCGCCGGACGGATCGCGCGCCGCCTCCACATAGGGCTCGCGCTCGCCGGGCTCCACGCGCATGGACCAGACCGGACGGGTCAGCCAGCGCTGCATGGCCGCCGTCACCGCCTCAGGCGTCACCGCCGCATAGGCCTCCAGCTGCCGGCGATAGAAGGAGGGGTCGCCGGCGTACAGCTGGCCTTCGGCCAGGGCCACGGCCTTGCCGCCGAAGCCGCCGACCTGCTCCAGGCCGTAGATGCGGTTGGCCACCTGGTTGGTGGCCACGCGCTGGACCTCCTCGGCGGTCGGCCCGTTGGCGATGAAGTCGGCCATGATGGCGTCCAGACGCTGCGACACGGCGTCGGCGTCCTCGCCCGGCTTCACGTTCACCACGACGCTGAACATGCCCACCCGGTGGAAGTCCTGCATGGAGGCCGAGACCGAAGTGGCGGTCTGGTCGCCGCGCACCAGTTCGTTGTCGAGGCGCGAGCTGGCCAGGCCGCCGAGCACCGAACCGGCCACGCTCAGGGGGATGGCGTCCTCGTGCAGCATGCCGGGGACGATCCAGGTGCGGTACAGGCGCACATTGGCGACGCGGTCCTGCATCACGCGGCTGACGGGGGCGTCCAGGGTCGGCACGTCGGCCTCGGCCGGCGTATTGACGGGGCCGGCGGGGATGCCGCCGAAATAGCGTTCCACCAGCGTCCGCGCCGTGGCGACGTCGATGTCGCCGGCCAGCACCAGCACGGCGTTGTTGGGGCCGTAGTTGTCGGTGAACCACTGGCGCACGTCGTCCATGGACGCGGCGTCCAGATCGGCCATGGAGCCGATGGTGGAGTGGCGATAGGGGTGCCCCTCGGGGAACAGGTCCTCCAGCATCTGGTAGTAGACCAGGCCGAACGGCTGGTTGTCGCTCTGACGCTTCTCGTTCTGGACCACGCCGCGCTGGTTATCCAGGCGCTCCTGGCTGACGGCGCCCAGCAGGTGCCCCATGCGGTCGCTTTCGAGATACAGCGCCTGCTCCAGCGCCGGAGTCGGCACGGTCTGGAAATAGTTGGTCCGGTCGAACCAGGTGGTGCCGTTCAGGTCCGTGGCGCCCATGGCGCGGGTGTAATTGAAATAGCTGCCCGGCGCGTTCTCCGAGCCCGAGAACATCAGGTGCTCGAACAGGTGCGCGAAGCCGGTCTGGCCCCGGGGCTCGTCCTTGGAGCCCACATTGTACCAGATGGACACCGCCACCACGGGGGCCTTGCGGTCCTCGTGGACCACCACGGTCAGGCCGTTGTCGAGGGTGAACCGCTCGTAGGGAATGTCGACGCGCGCGACCAGTTCGGAGACCGGCGCCGCCTCGGTGGCGGGCTGCGCGAGCGCTGCGGCGGGCGCCGCCAGCAGCAGGGCGAAAAGGAAAGTCAGAACACGGCGCATGTGCGATCCCCCCGGCATCATGGAATGAAGAACCCTATCAGGGCGCCGGGCCTGTGCAATTCGCCCAACATTAAAGATCGGACAGGTTTGACGCCTGACGCGGCTGTTCGCCGCCCGGAACCCTCAGGAACAGCACCCGCGCCGCGCCGTAGTCGCGGGCGTCGAGGCGCTCATAGCCAGGGGTGTCGATCTCCGGCTCGTCCGCGCCGCGTTCGAGGATCACCAGGGCGCCGGGCGCGAGCCAATTGCCGTCGAGCAGGCGGGCCAGCGCCTGGTCGCCGAGACCCTGGCCATAGGGCGGATCGAGAAAAGCCACGTCGAACGCCTCGCCGGCCGAGCCGGGCCGCACGCCCAGATCCACAGCGCTGCGGCGATGCACGCGGCAGCGGCCGAACAGGCCGAACGCCTCCATGTTGTCGCGGATGGCGCCGCGGGCGCCGTCGTCGGTCTCCACGAACAGGGCGAAGGCCGCGCCGCGCGACAGGGCCTCGAACCCCAAAGCGCCCGAGCCTGCGAACAGGTCGATCACCCGCGCGCCGTCGAGATTGCGGCCCCAGGAGGCGTGCTCGATCACGTTGAAGACAGCCTGACGGGCCCGGTCGGAGGTGGGACGCGTGCCCTGCCCTTCGGGCGCGACAATGGCGCGGCCCCTGAACTGTCCGGCGACGATCCTCATCCGGCTTACGAGCGGCTGCGGGGACCGCCGGGACCGCGCGGCCTGCCGGCGCCAGACGGGCGGTCGCCGCCCGAACGGGGGCCAGACGGCCGCGGGGCGCCGGGACGCCCGCCCGGCTTGCCGCCGGGCTTGCCGCCGCGCGGACGGTCAGCGGCCCCGTCACGGGGTTTGAAATCCCGCTTGGGCCGGTCGCCGTCGGCGCGGGGGGCGCGATCCTCACGGGGCTTGAAGTCGCGGCGGGGACGCTCGCCGTCCGCCCGCTCCTCGCGGGGTTTGAACGGCCGCTTCGGCCGGTCGCCGCCGGGGCTGGAGCGAGGCTTGGCCCTGGCCCAGCCTTCCTTTTTGGCGGGACGCTTTTCAGCCTCTTCGACCGCCGCCTCGGCGGCGCGGGTGCGGCTGGGCTTGCGCGACGGGTCCGACATGGGCGAGCCGGACTTGCCGCGCACCACCGACCCGCCGGGACGACGTCCGGGGACGGGCGCCGGGGTCTCCACCGTGTTTCCCTGCGGCAGGTTCTCGGGGCGGATGTACTGGGCCAGCATCTCGCGG
>JBALUZ010000105.1:0-9942 GCA_036963825.1 Brevundimonas sp. | reverse complement strand
GCCGCCGCCGCTGCGGCCGGAAGCACCAGCAACAGCAGATAGAAGAGCGTCGCCCCGAGCGCCACGACGGCGACAAAGGCGCAGGCGGCGGCGATCGCCGCCGCCACCAGCTTGTCGACCAGCCCCTTGCCCGGCATCAGCGCCGCCGGCCGGCCAGCAGCAGGCCGAGCACCACGCCCACGCCGAGCGCGATGGCGGTGGACTGCATGGGACGCTCCTGCACCCGCTCGACCAGGGCGCGCTGCGCCTCGTCCAGCCGCTCGGCGGCGTCGTCGTAGTACTCCCGGCCGCGCACGCGGGCCTGGTCGTAGTAGTCACGGGCGCGTTCCCGAACCTCGTCCGACTTGGCCCGGACGCGGGCTTCGGTCTCGGCGGCGATCTCACGCAGACGGGCGCTTTCCTCGCGCGCGCCGACCTTGAGGTCGTCCTTGAGAGTCTTCAGGTCGTTCTTGATGTCTTCCCGGGCCTTGGTGGTGGCCATGATGCGCTCTCCGGCTAGCTTGGCGGTAAATGGAGAATAGGTACCCCGGGGTCGCAACGCCAGAGGCCGTGAGGGGTTCCGCCGCAAAGCCGGGCGACGTAAGGACGCAGCATGACCTGGTTGTTCGATCCGCCGGCCCCCGTCGCCCTGCCCGTCCATGGCCGGGAGGCCCTGTTCCCGGTCCGCCGCATCCTCTGCGTCGGCCAGAACTACGCCGCCCACGCGCGCGAGATGGGCGCCGACCCCGCGCGCGAGACCCCGTTCTTCTTCTCCAAGCCCCGCGATGCGCTGACCACAGAGGCGCACGTCCCTTACCCGTCCGCGACGAAGGACCTGCACCATGAGGTGGAGCTCGTCTGCGCCATCGGCGGCGAGGGCGCGGATCTCGAGCCCGGGGCGGCGGCGGCGCTGATCATCGGCTGGGCCGTGGGCGTCGACCTGACCCGGCGGGACATCCAGGCCGAGGCCAAGTCCCGGGGCCGGCCGTGGGACGCCGCCAAGGGGTTCGACCGCTCCGCCCCCTGCGGGCCCCTGACCCTGGGACCCCTGCCGCGCGCGGACGCCGCCATCACCCTGACGGTCAACGGCGACACGCGACAGTCGGCCCGGCTGGACCAGATGATCTGGAGCCCGGCCGAGGTGGCGGCCCAGGCCTCGCGCCTGTGGCGGCTGACGCCCGGCGATCTGATCTTCACCGGCACGCCCGAGGGGGTCGGGCCCGTCGGGCGCGGCGACCGGATCGCGGCGGCCATCGACGGGCTGGAGCCCCTGGCCTTCACCCTGACCTGAGAGGAGCCCGCCATGATCCTGCACGGCTACTGGCGATCCGGCACGTCCTATCGCACCCGCATCGCCCTGAACCTGAAAGGGCTGGGCTATGAGCAGGCCGGAATCGACCTGCGCCTGGGGATCCAGAAGAGCGACGCCTATCTGTCGATGAATCCCCAGGGCCTCGTTCCGGCGCTGGAGACCGACGGCGCTGTCCTGACCCAGAGCCCGGCGATCCTGGAGTGGCTGGAGGAGGCGCATCCGGAACCGCCCCTGCTGCCTCCGGACCCTGTCGCGCGCGCCCGGGTGCGGGCCATGGCGGCGCTGGTGGCCTGCGACATCCATCCCCTGAACAATCTGCGCGTGCTCAAGGCCCTGCGCGAGAGCTTCGGCGCCGACCAGGCCGCCACGGACGCCTGGGCGGCGCGCTGGATCACGACGGGTTTTGAGGCGCTGGAGGCTCTGGTCGGGCGGCACGGCGACGGCTGGTGTTTCGGCGCCGCGCCCACCCTGGCGGACTGCTGTCTCGTGCCCCAGATCTATTCGGCGCGCCGCTTCAACACGCCTCTGGACGCCTTTCCGCGCATCCTGGCCATAGAGGAGCGGGCGGCGGCCCACCCGGCCTTCATGGCCGCCCACCCGGATCGCCAGCCCGACGCTGACGTCCGGTAACCCTGTCGGGTAAGGGTTTGTAAAAGTTCCGATCAGCGCTCCTTAAGTTTTGTAGGCGCATGGTCGCCGTGTGACGTTTCAGGCCGAAACACGGACCGGCGCCGGACCGGCGTCCAGGCTCGCCCTCAATGTGCTGGGGGCGCCTGCGCATGCGCAGGGCTCAAGCTCGCGGGAGGACGCCGTGCGGGGCCTGCTGCGCACCGCCGCCGACGGCGGGATCGGCCTTGTGGCGACGCGCCCCCAGAACGACATGGAGCGCCTGCTGGGCCAGTGCTGGCCCTTCCCCAGTCCGTTCCGGGTCACCGTTCGCACCGTGCCCGCCGCCGAGGGCCTGGACCGGGTCGAGGCGCGCGCCCGCCGTTCCCTGGAACGGATGGGCCTGCCGCGCGGCGACGCCATCATGGTGTCATCGGCGACGGACCTGGCCGGAGCCGAAGGCCGCGCCCTCTGGGACCGCATGGAGCGCCTCAGGGACATGGGCCTGTTCCGCCGCCTCGGCGTTTGCGCCCGGGTGGAGGACGGTCCGGAGCTGCTGGCCCGCCGTTTCCGTCCCGACGTCGTGGAATTGCCCTGCAATCTTCTGGACCAGCGCGCGGCCCGATCGGGCCTCATCGAGGGTCTGGCGAGTCACGGCGTGTCCGTGCAACTGCGGTCGATTTTCGCCGGCGGGGTGCTGTTCGCCCCGCGCGAGGATCTGCCGCCCCATCTGGTCCGCTCGGGATCGGGCGTCTCGCGCGCACGGCGCAGTCTGGCGGAAAGCCGTGCGGACCCGATGCAGGCGGCGCTGGCCTACGGGCTGATGCTGCCGGGGGTCGAGACGGTCTCGGCCGGGGTGGCGTCGGCCGCGGAGCTGCGCGCCGTGCTGGCCGCCGCCCACGCGCCCCCCCCGGACCTGGACTGGGCGGCCCTGGCGCTGAACGACCCGGCGACGCTGAGCGCCGCCGGGCCTTCCGCCGTCAGTAGCGCAGCCTGATTCCCGCATAGCCGCTGCGGCCCGGTTCGCCGTAGCCAAGCAACTGCTGGTGCTCCTCGTCCGCCAGGTTGTCGATCCGCGCCGTCAGGCTGACCTGCTCCGTCAGGGCCCAGGCCGCGTTCAGGTTCGCCGTGACGAAGCCGTCCCGCTCGCCGCCGGAATCGGGCATGTCGCTCTCGCCGCGCAGGGTCAGGGCGCCGGACAGGCGATCGCCGGTCCAGCCGAGCGTCACCGAGCCGGCGTGCTCGGGCACGCGGAGCAGACGCGCGCCGTCCGCCAGATCGACGGCGTCGGTCCAGGCCCAGGCCGCAGCCAGATCGAAGCCTGCGGGCAGGGCCACGCGCGCCTCCAGCTCGACCCCGTCCGTGCGGGTGTCGTCCACATTGTCGTAGAAGCTCTCGCCGCCCGGGGCGTTGAACCAGACGATCTGGTCCTCCACCTCCAGCCGGTAGACGGTGACGCGGCCCTCGATGCGACGGTCCGCCGACCGCCAGCCCAGCGCCGCCTCGTAGCCGTCGGCGTGCTCGGGATCCAGATCCGGGTAGGGAGCGGACGACCAGCAGAAGTCGCACACCGCCTGGCTGACGGTGGGCGCCTTGAAGCCCGTGCCCCAGGCGCCGGACAGGATGAAGCCGGCGCCCAGCTCATAGGCCGCCGACAGACGCCCGGTGGCCGCATCGCCGAAGTCACCGGTGTCGTCCTGGCGCAGGCCGCCGGTCACGCTGAGCCGGTCCGACAGATCGAGCCGGGCCGTGACGAACAGCGAGGTGCTGGACAGGGCCTCCGCCGCGCCGCTGGACAGGGCGCCCTCGGCGTCCTCGTGCTCGGCGCCGAAGGCGTAGGCGACCCGGCCCCCGGCCGAATCGCCGGACGCCTGCCAGCGATAGACCTGGCGGTCGGCGTCGAACGTCGAGGGAAAGGCGCTGAAGGACCGCCGCGTCAGGTCCGAAGCGGAGACGCTGACCTGATGCTCCATTCCCAGGGCGCGCACGGTGAGGCGCGCGAAGCCCGACAGTTGCTCGCGCGCGATGCGGTCGTCGGTGTCGGCCAGGGCGTAGGTCGGGGCGGGGAAGCCGTCGATGTCGGCGTCGGTCTCGTTGTACCGGACGCGGCCTTCCAGGGTCACGGCCGGGGCGAGGCTGTAGCGGGCGTTGGCGCCGACCGTGGTGATGGCCGCCCCGTCCGCCTCGGTGTTTCCGTCGGCCTCGTCGGCGGCCGAGATGCCGTCGGTGTCGAAGTGCGAGACGAAGACGCCCACGGCGTAGCGGTCATTGGCGAGGCCGCCCGCCAGCCGGCCGCGGAGGGTGTTGAACGCGCCCGCCTCGGCCTCGGCGCGGACGCCGTCCAGCTCGCGGGTGGTGAAGGAAATCACCCCCCCTATGGCCGACGAGCCCCACAGGGACGACTGGGGCCCGGACAGCACCTCGATGCGCTCCACATCGCCCAGGTCGAAGCCGGTGAAGTCGAAGGCGCCGTCGATGTCGGCCACATCGTTGACGACGGCGCCGTCCACCAGAACCAGGGTCTTGCCGGGATGCGCGCCGCGGATTCGCACCGTGGCCGGCCCGCTGAAGGCGCCGGAGCGCGTGACGCTGAGGCCGGGCACATCGGCGAGAATGTCGGCGGCGAACACGGCGCCGCGCTGTTCGATGTCGTCCGCGTCGATGACGCGGGCGCCCGGCGTCCCGGCGACGATGGCCGGCACGCGGGTGGCCGTGACGATGACCTCGTCCACGTCGGTGGCGTCATCGGCGAAAGCGGGCAGGGCGAAAAGGGCCGCGGATGCGGCCGAGCACAGGATAAGGGAACGCCTCATGGGGCGATGCTCCGTCAAAAGCCCCCGCGCGGCGCGCGCGGCGGCGTTCAAAGCGACCAATCCGCCCCCTCGCAGGAAGGGGCGGCGCCGGATCGGGTCGCTTCGACGGATCAGTCCCCGCGCCCCTGTCTGGTCCCGGACAGCGGACGAGCGACGTCGGCGGCCAGGTCTCCTGGCTTGCGGATGATCAGCCGTCGCCCTCGCCTTCCCGGATCGCTCCAGTGGCGCCCCGTCCGGAGACAGGGGGCGGACGACGGCCTGGCCGCCTACAGTTGCGGGCACAGCCGCGGTTTCTGACCGCGTTCCCTTAACCGCCTGCCCCGTTTGTGGCGCCGCAACACGATGGAGGCAAGCATCCCCGGATTTCTGCGTCGGGGGCGCTTGAGGCCGTCGGTGCGATCCGTCACCCTGCGCGCCTCATGAACGCCCCTGTCAAGCCGCCGACCGACGCCCGCCCCCTCGCGCCCGACCCGGGCGTGACGCCGGTCATGGCCCAGTTCCTGGACGCCAAGGCGCGGCACCCGGACGCCCTGCTGTTCTTCCGCATGGGCGACTTCTACGAGCTGTTCTTCGAGGACGCGCAGAAGGCGGCGGCGGCCCTGGGGATCACGCTGACGAAGCGGGGTCTGCACAAGGGCGAGGACATCCCCATGGCCGGGGTGCCGTTCCACGCCGCCGAGGGCTACATCGCCCGCCTGATCCGCCAGGGCTTCAAGGTCGCCGTCTGCGAACAGCTGGAGGACCCGGCCGAGGCGAAGAAGCGCGGCTCCAAGGCGGTGGTGCGCCGGGACGTGGTGCGGGTCATCACGCCGGGCACCCTGACCGAGGACTCCCTGCTGGACGCGAAGGGCTCGAACCGGCTGGCGGCGGTGTCGGTGCGGCGCGGCCGCGCCGCCATCGCGGTGGTGGAGCTGTCCACCGGCCAGGTGGAGACCGTCGTCAGCGACCCCGGCGATCTGGCCGCCAATCTGGCCGCCTTCCGCCCGTCCGAGGTGCTGGTGCCCGACCGGCTGTTCTCGGACGACGACATCCGCGCGGCCCTGGACGGCTCCGGCGGGGTGGTCCAGGCCCTGGCGCAGGGGCTGGCCGAGCCCGCCGCCGCCCGCGACCGGGTCCAGCGCCTGTACGGCGTCGCCACCCTGGACGGCTTCGGCGCTTTCGAGGAGGCCGAGGTCTCCGCCCTGGGCCTCGCCGCCGCCTATCTGGAGACCACCCAGGCGGGGCGGCTGCCGGTGCTCAAGGCGCCCCGCCGGGCGGCGCAGGCCGGCTGGCTGGCCATCGATCCGGCCACCCGCGCCAGCCTCGAGATCGACCGGGCCCAGTCCGGCGCCCGCGAGGGCAGCCTGCTGGCCTGCGTGGACCGCACCGTCACCGCGGCCGGCGGCCGCGCCCTGGCCGAGCGCATCACCCGGCCCCTGCGCGATCCCGCCGCCATCAATCATCGACTGGACGCCGTGCAATGGTTGCTGGAGCGTCGCGACCTGCGCCGCGACCTGCGCGAGGTGCTGTCCGGCTCGGCCGACGTGGCCCGGGCGGTGACCCGCCTGGCGCTGGGGCGGGGCGGCCCCCGCGATCTGGCCGCCGTCCGCTCGGGCCTGAAGACCGCCGAGGCCGTCTCCGCCCTGTTCGCCCGATCCCCGGATCCCCTGACGGGTCCGCCCGCCGAGATCGAGGCGCGGCTGTCGGACCTGTCGCCGACGCCCGACACGGGCGCCCTGCTGATCGACCTGCAGGAGGGGCTGGTGGACGAACCGCCCCATCTGGCCCGCGACGGGGGTCTGGTGCGGCCCGGCTGGCGGCCCGAGCTTGAGGCGGTGCGGACCCTGCGCGACGACAGCCGCAAGGTGATCGTGGATCTGGAGCAGCGCGCCCAGGCCGAGTCCGGCGTGGCCTTCAAGGTCAAGCACAACGCCGTGCTCGGCTATTTCCTCGAAACCAGCGCGAAGAACGCCGAACCCCTGCTGCGGCCGCAGGCCGACAGCCCCTTCATCCACCGCCAGACCCTGGCCAATCAGGTGCGCTTCACCACGGTGGAGCTGTCCGAGCTGGATGCGAAGATCAGCCAGGCCGGGGCCCGCGCCCTGGCCATGGAGGGCGAGATCTTCGAGGGCTGGCGCCGCACGGTCGCCGACCTGGCCGCCCCGCTGCAGGCCGTGGCCGACGCCCTGGCCGAGCTGGACGCCGCCGCGGCGCTGGCTGAATGGGCCGCAGAAGCGGGCGCCGTGCGCCCCCATGTGGACGGTTCGCTGCTGTTCCAGGTGTCCGGCGGCCGCCATCCGGTGGTCGAGGCGGCCGTGACCCGGGCCGGCGATCCCTACACGCCCAACAACTGCACCCTGGACGGGTCGGGCGCCGACTGCGCGCGCCTGTCCATCGTCACCGGCCCCAACATGGCGGGCAAGTCGACCTTCCTGCGCCAGAACGCCCTGCTGGTGGTGCTGGCCCAGGCGGGGGCCTTCGTGCCCGCGAAGTCCATGACGCTCGGCGTGGTGGACCGGCTGTTCAGCCGCGTCGGCGCCGGCGACGATCTGGCGCGGGGCCGCTCCACCTTCATGATGGAGATGGTGGAGACCGCCGCCATCCTGACCCAGGCCACCGACCGCAGTTTCGTGGTGCTGGACGAGATCGGCCGGGGCACCGCCACCTACGACGGCCTCGCCATCGCCTGGGCGGTGGCCGAGGCCCTGCACGAGACCAACCGCGCCCGGACCCTGTTCGCCACCCACTATCACGAACTGGCGCGGCTGGAGGAGCGGCTGGACCACGTCTGCAACCTGTCCATGAAGGCCCGCGAGTGGAACGGCGAGCTGGTCTTCCTGCACGAGGCGGCGCCCGGGGCGGCGGACCGCTCCTACGGCGTGCAGGTGGCGAAGCTGGCGGGGGTGCCTCCGTCGGTGGTGGGCCGCGCCCGCGAGGTGCTGGACCGGCTGGAGGCCGACAAGGCCTCCGCGGCCCGGCTGGACGACCTGCCCCTGTTCGCGGTGCACGAGCCCGGGCCCGTCTCCGGCCCGTCCCCCGCCGACGAGGCCCTGGCTGCGCTCAACCCGGACGAGCTCAGCCCGCGCGAGGCGCTGGAGGCGCTGTATCGCCTGAAGGGCCTGGCCCGCCCGTGAGCCGGATCGCCGCCCTCGACGACCGGCTGGCGGCCCTGAAGGACGCATCCGACGTCCGCGCCGAGGTGGCGGCCGTGCTGTCCGAGCACTGGAGCGGGGGCCGCGAGAAGGCGGCGTCCAGACTGGCCTCGGGCCTGGGCGGGGTCGAGGTGGCGCGCCTGTTCTCCGCCGCCGCCGACGAGATGCTGCAGGCCCTGTGGCGCTTCACCACCCAGGTCCTGCACCCGCCGGACAGCGCCGACGAGGACGGCAAGCTGGCCCTGCTGGCCACCGGCGGCTACGGCCGCGGCGTGCTGGCCCCCTATTCGGACCTGGACCTGCTGTTCCTGCGTCCGGCGAAGGCGAGCCAGCGCATCGAGCGCATCACGGAGTTCATGCTCTATGTGCTGTGGGACCTGGGGGCCAAGGTGGGCGTCGCCTCGCGCACCATGAACGAGGCCCTCACCCTGGCGCGGGACGACATGACCATCCAGACCTCGCTGCTCGAGGCGCGTTTCCTGGCCGGGGACGAGGTGATGGCCGACGCCTTCCTCAAGGTGTTCCGCCGCGAGATGACGAAGACGGACCCCCGCGCCTTCATCGCCGCCAAGCTGAAGGAGCGGGATCAGCGCCACTCCCGCGCCGGCGCCGTGCGCTACCGGGTCGAGCCCAACATCAAGGACGGCAAGGGCGGCCTGCGGGATCTCAACGCCCTGTTCTGGATCGCCCGGCGCCTGACGCCTGACAGCCTGCTGGGCGCCGAGGCGCTGGAGGGCCTGCTGACCGGCCGCGAGCGGCGCACCTTCGAGGAGTCCTTCGACTTCCTCTGGCGCGTGCGGCACCATCTGCACCGCGCCGCGGGACGGGCCGAGGAGAAGCTGACCTTCGACCTGCAGCCCGAGGTGGCCCGGCGCATGGGCTGGCAGGGCCGCGGCGACGAGCCGGCGGTCGAGCGCTTCATGCGCCGCTATTTCCTCGTGGCCCGCGACGTGGGCGGCCTGACCCGCGCCCTTTCCGCAAAGCTGGAGGAGCGGGGCCAGAAGCGCGCCCTCAGCCTGACCCGCCTGATCCCCCGCCGCCGTCGAAAGCTGGGCGAGCCGGGCTTCGTGGAGGATCACGGCCGCCTGTCGATCACCGGGCCGGACGTGTTCGCGGCCGAGCCCCGACGGCTCCTGACCCTGTTCCAGCTGGCCGACCGCCACGACCTGGACCTGCACCCCGACGCCTTTTCCGCCGTCACCCGCTCCCTGAACCTGGTGACGCCGAAGCTGCGCCGCGATCCGGCGGCGTCGGCGGCCTTTCTGGACATCCTGGCGAACGGCGACCGGCCCTACCGGGTCCTGACCCTGATGAACGAGACGGGGCTTCTGGGCCGGTTCCTGCCGGAATGGGGCCGCATCGTCGGCCAGACCCAGTTCAACATGTATCACGCCTACACGGTCGACGAGCACACCCTGCAGGCCATCGGCGTCATCAACGACATCGCCCGCGGCAAGCTCAAGGACGACCATCCCCTGTCGTCCGGCATCGTCGGCCTGATCCGCGACCCCCAGGTGCTGATGCTGGCCATGCTGCTGCACGACGTGGGCAAGGGCGGCGACCGGGGCCAGCTGGAGGACGGCGCCATCGCCGCGCGCCGGGCCTGCGAGCGGCTGGGGCTCGACCCCCGCCGGGCCGAGCTGGTGGCCTGGCTGGTCCGCCAGCACCTGACCCTGTCCGACTACGCCCAGAAGCGGGACGTGTCCGACCCGGCCACGGTGCGCGCCTTCGCCGAGATCGTGGGCGATCTGGAGCGCCTGCGCATGCTGCTAGTCCTGACCGTGGCCGACATCCGCGCCGTCGGTCCCGGCGTCTGGAACGGCTGGAAGGGCCAGCTGATGCGCGATCTCTACAGCCATACGGAGCGGCTGTTCCGGGGCGACGCGGCTGGGATGGACGATCCCCTCAGCCGCCCCATGGCCGCCTATGAGGCCCTGGTCGAGCGCGCCCGTCGCGACGGCGCCGCCGCCATGGCGGGACCGTCCGACAACCATGCCGCCGAAGTGGCCATCGCGGCGGCTGACCGGCCCGGTCTGTTCGCCGTGATCGCGGGGGTGATGGCGGATCTCGGGGCCGACATCGTGGGCGCGCGCGTCACCAC
>JBALUZ010000104.1:0-9967 GCA_036963825.1 Brevundimonas sp. | reverse complement strand
GACCGCCGTGGCCATGCTGCCGACGCCGGTCACCTCGATCGATGCGAGTCTGCTGGATAGAACACCGGCCGGCGTGACCGCCGCCGTCGTGGCGGCTCCCGAGGTCCTGGTCGCCGAGGCGGAACGCGCCGCCGCAGAGAGCCGCATCGAGGTCGAACGGGTTCGCGCCCGCCCCGACGTCACCGCCTCCGTGGGCATCCGGCGCTACGAAGCCGAGGACGCCACGGCCCTGACTTTCGGCGTCAGCATGCCGTTGCCGCTGTTCGACCGGAACCGGGGCGCCATCGATGCGGCCCGCGCCGAGTTCCGGGCCGCCGAGGCCCGGTTGATCGGCGCGCGTCAGGAGGCCGAGGCGGACCGCAACGCCGCCGAGGCCCGACTTCGGGCTTCGGCCAGCCGGGTCGCCGCCGCCGATGCGGGGATCAGGGCGGCTGAGGAAGCCTACCGCCTTTCCCGGATCGGCTTCGAGGCGGGCCGTATCTCACAGCTTGAACTGCGATCGTCGCGGGCCGCCCTCATCAATGCCCGCAACGCCGCCGTGGATGCCCGCCTCGCCCGCGTCCGCGCTGAAATCGATCTCGCGCGCCTGCAAGGCCGCGCCCCTTTTGGAATATCGCAATGAACCGATTCACACAGATCAATCGAACCTGGCTCATGGCGGGGGCCGCCGTTCTGGTCGTCCTCAGTGCGGGTGGCATCTACGCACTGACGCGATCCCCTTCTGAGCCGCCCGCCGACACTCATGCCGAAGGCGCGCCGGCCGACGACCACACGGCTGAAGCTGAAGGCGCTCACGTCACACTGACGCCGGCCCAGATCGAGGCGGCGGGCATCACAATCGTGGGCGTAACGGGCGGAGGCGGTGGGGAAACGCGCCTGTCGGGACGGGTCGAGCCCATGATCGACGCCAGGGCCGCCGTGGCGACGAGCGTTGGGGGCCGTGTTGAGCGCGTGCTGGTGGCCTCAGGCCAATCCGTTCGCGCGGGCCAGCCCCTAGCTGTTCTGGTGAGCGGCGACGCGGCAAGTTTGCGCGCGGACGTCGAAGCCGCCGCAGCCAATGCAGTGGCTGCGCAGCAGGCGCACCGACGCGAGGAAAGTCTCGCCGATCAGGGCGTGGTCGCGCGGCGCGATGCGGAGGTCGCCCACGCGGAGGCGTTGAGCGCGGAGGCCGCTGCCGACGCGGCGCGGGCTCGGGCCGCCGCCGCCGGCTCCCCCAGCACTGCCGGCCGGGTGAACGTGACCAGTCCCATTCAGGGGGTGGTCACCAACGTCCTCGTCGGCCCAGGCGGCTATGCGCCCCAAGGCGGCGTCATCGCCGAGGTGACCAATCCGGCGCGGGTCGAGATCGTGTTCAACGCCCCGCCGGCGCTTGCCTCGCAGGTGCGTGCGGGAACGCCGGTCCGCGTCCAGGGACCGGGCGGTGAGTTCGACGTGGTCGTCACTGGCGTGGCCGCAGGCGCAGGAGCGGAAACCGGCGCGACAGTGATCCGCGCCCGACCGACAGGCGGAAATCTTCCGCCGGCGGGATCAGCCGTGACGGGCGCTGTGGTCACGGGCGAGTCCTCTGGAGGTCTGACCGTGCCGTCCGAGGCCGTCCAGACCGTGGAAGGTCGGAGTGTGGTCTTCGTGCGCACTGAAGACGGCTTTGCGCCCGTGCCGGTGCTGGTTGGCCGCCAGGCCGGTGGTCGCACCGAAATCCTGCAAGGCCTCAGCGGATCAGAACGCATCGCCGGCGCCAACGCCTTCCTTCTGAAAGCCGAACTCGCCAAGGGCGAGGCCGAGCACGGTCACTAGGGGCGACGCACATGTTCAACACCATCATTTCCGCCTCTGTCCGCTTCCGCTGGTTCGTCGTGATCGCCGTCGTGATCG
Organism: Brevundimonas sp.; assembly: GCA_036963825.1. Taxonomy (GTDB): domain Bacteria; phylum Pseudomonadota; class Alphaproteobacteria; order Caulobacterales; family Caulobacteraceae; genus Brevundimonas. The sequence continues at coordinate 8,095 of JBALUZ010000104.1, read as the reverse complement.
TCGCCGGTTTCGGGCTGTATCAGTTGACCAGACTGCCGATCGACGCGGTCCCTGACATCACAAACCGACAGGTGCAGATCACCACGGTCGCGCCCGCGCTGGCCCCGGAGCAGATCGAGCGACAGGTCACCTATCCGCTGGAGACCGCCCTGGCGGGCATCCCCGGCCTGACCAGCACACGCTCGCTCTCGCGCAACGGCTTCAGCCAGATCACGGCCATCTTCACGGACAGCACCGACATCTACTTCGCCCGACAGCAGGTCTCCGAGCGACTTGCGGCTGCCCGTGAAGGGTTGCCGGACGGCGTGGAGCCGGCGATGTCGCCGGTCACCACGGGTCTCGGCGAGGTGCTGATGTGGACGGTCGACTACGTCCCCTTCAATGCCCAGACATTGTCCGAGCCCGGGCAGCCGGGGTGGCAGGCCGGGGGCGTTTATCTGACGCCGGAGGGCGAGAGACTGACTACGCCGGAGCAGCAGGCGACCTATCTTCGGACGGTTCAGGACTGGATTATCGCACCGCAGATGCGCGGTGCGGACGGTCTCGCCGGGGTCGATACCGTCGGCGGCTACGTCAAGGAATACGCCGTGCGCCCCGACATCGCACGGCTCTCCAGCTATGGGCTGAGCCTGGGCGATCTGGTCGAGGCCCTGGAACGCGCCAACACCCAGGCCGGGGCCGGATACATCCAACGGGCCGGCGAGGCGCTAGTCGTCCGCACAGACGCCCTGGCGAGCACGGTCGAGGATCTGGCGCAGGCGCCTGTGGTCAACCAGAACGGTCTGGTCGTGCGCGTCGCCGACGTCGCCACTGTCGAGATCGGTCACGCGCCACGCCTCGGCGGGGCCAGCCGGGACGGCCACGAGGCCGTTCTGGGCACCGCCCTGATGATCGCCGGCGGCAACAGCCGCACTGTGGCTCAGTCGGCGGCTGACCGCCTGGCTGAAGTGGATGACAGCCTGCCGCCCGGCATCGTCGCCACGACGGTCCTGAACCGGAGCGAACTCGTCAACTCGACCATCGCCACAGTGGCCCGCAATCTCACCGAAGGCGCCTTGCTGGTGATCGTGGTGCTGTTCCTGCTGCTGGGCAACATCAGGGCCGCTACGATCACGGCGCTAATGATCCCGCTCAGCTTTCTGTTCGCCGTCATCGGCATGAACCGTTTCGGCATCAGCGGCAATCTGATGAGCCTGGGCGCCCTGGACTTCGGCCTGATGGTCGATGGCGGGGTTGTGGTGATCGAAAACACCCTGTTCCAGCTGACGCAGCGCCGCGCTCAGCTCGGCAGGATGCTCACCCGCCACGAACGTCTGGGCGTCGCTGTCCAATCCGCACGCCAGATGGTCAAGCCGGCGGCGTTCGGGCAGTTGATCATTCTGCTGGTGTTCGCGCCTCTGTTGATGCTCGAAGGGGTGGAGGGCAAGACGTTCCAGCCGATGGGCGCCACGGTGATGCTGGCGCTGGTGGGCGCCTTCATCTTCTCCTTCACCTTCGTGCCGGCGATGACCGCCCTGCTGGTGCGTGACCCCAAGACCGTTCCGATCGGGCCGGACGGCCGCGTCGCCGAGCACGAGACGCGCATCCTGCGCTTCGCCCGTCGCTACATCGAGCCGGCGATCAAGGCGGCTGTGGCCCGTCCGAAGTTCGTGCTCGCCTCGGCGTTGGCGGCGCTCGCCGTCGGAGCGGTCTCCTTCACCGCCTTGGGGCGGGAGTTCATTCCCACCCTCGACGAGGGCGACGTCGCCATGCAGGCGCTGCGCGTGCCGTCCGCCTCACTGGAACAGTCGCTGGCTATGCAGATGGCGCTGGAGCGGGCCATTACGGCCCAGCCGGAAGTAGAGACCATGTTCTCGCGCACCGGCACCGCCGAGGCGGCCGTTGATCCCATGCCGCCGAACATCTCGGACAGCGTCATCGTCCTGAAGGACCGCCGCGATTGGCCCGACCCCAGCCTGGAGAAGGAGGTGTTGATCGAGCGCATCGAAGAGGTCGCGAGTCAGCAGATCGGCAACAATTTTGAGTTCAGCCAGCCCATCGAACTCCGCTTCAACGAACTCATCTCCGGCGTGCGGACCGATCTGGCCGTCATGGTCTACGGCGATGATTTCGACACACTCCAACGGGTCGCAGAACAGGTCGCGGGCGAACTGCGCGAGACGACCGGATCGGCCGACGTGCGGGTGGAACAGGCCTCCGGCCTGCCGACCCTGACCGTCACCGTCGATCGCATCGCTGCGGCCAGCTATGGCCTGACCGCCGCCGACGTCAGCGAAGCGGTATCGACCGGTATTGGCGGCACGGAGGCCGGAGTCATATTCGAAGGCGATCGCCGTTTCGACGTGGTGGTGCGCCTGCCCAATGCGGATCGGAATGATCCGGCGGCGCTGGCGGCCTTGCCCGTCGTATCGGAAACAGGGGCTGTCGTGCCCTTGTCCTCGGTCGCTCGAATCCAGACCGCCGAAGGACCCAACCAGATCAGCCGCGAGAACGGCAGCCGCCGCATGGTTGTCCAGGCCAATGTTCGCGGCCGCGACCTGGGCGGCTTCGTCGATGCCGCCCAAGATCGGGTGGCGGAGATCGAACTCCCCGCCGGCGTCTATCTGGACTGGGGCGGCCAGTTCGAAAACCTGAAGCGTGCTGAACAGCGGTTCAGCCTGGTCATTCCGGTCGTCTTCGTTCTGATCGGGGTGCTGCTGTTCCTGGCCCTTGGTTCGTTCGCCGAGGCCGGGCTGGTGTTCGTCTGTGTGCCTCTCGCTCTCGTTGGCGGCGCGCTTGCGCTGTTGTTGAGGGGGATGCCGTTCTCGGTCTCGGCCGCTGTCGGCTTCATCGCGGTTTCAGGCGTCGCGACCCTGAACGGTCTGGTGCTGATGCAAGCCATCCGGCAGAGGCTCACCGAGGGGCTGCCGCCGATTCAGGCCGCTGTCGAAGGCGCCGCCAGCCGGCTCCGCGCAGTGCTGACTACGGCCCTGGTCGCCATTGTCGGCTTCATCCCCATGGCCTTGGCCCACGGCGCCGGGGCGGAGGTGCAGAAACCGCTCGCAACCGTCGTCATCGGAGGGCTGTTGACGGCGACGGCGCTGACTCTGCTTGTGCTGCCGACCTTCGCCGCCAGGGCCGTCCGCCACCGTGTTTCGGAAGGATTGGAAGATTGACCAAACTGACCTCTGCGAACGATCAGCAGCGGCGCACGCTGCTGATCGTCCTGATCCTGAACGCCCTGCTGTTTCTGGGGCTCGGTGCGGGCGGCATTCTGGCCGACTCCAGCGCCCTGCTGGCCAACGCCGTCGACAACGCCTCGGATTCCGTCGTTTACCTGATTAGCTTCGTGGCGATCGGCCGCGCCGCCTCGTGGAAACGCGGCGCGGCGCGCCTGTCCGGCATCCTGTTGCTGGTGTTCGCCGCCGGGGTGTTGATCGACGTCGGCCGTCGCTGGTGGTTCGGCACAGAGCCTGTCGGGTGGACCATGATGGGCCTGGCGCTGGTCGCCGCGATCGTGAACCTCGTCTGCTTGATGCTCTTGCGGCGGGACACTTCCGGCGACGTCAACATGGAAGCGGCGGAGACATTCAGTCTCAACGATTTCGCGTCCAATGGCGGCATCCTCGTCGCCGGCGCCCTGGTTATGTGGCTGGACCAGTCATGGCCCGACTTGGTCGTGGGCATGCTGGTCGCGGCGATCGCCGTGAAGGGCGGGATCGAAATCCTGCGCAGCGCATCGGGCAAAAGCGACAATGCTCCCCCGTGACGACGCATTCTCTACTTTAAGAGCGCCAGAAGCAGCGGCTCGATACATCCCCAGAAGAAGGTGATCACGGCGAGGACGACCGACGCTCCCGACAGAACCTCGGTCATGATCTGAACGGGACGCCGGCCGCCTGTCGCACCTTAGGCTCATCCGCGAGCAGCCAGAGTCGCCGACGCCGCGATGATCCGCATCCTAGCGTGAGCGCCAACCATCGTCTTTGAAGGGGAGTCGTGCCCAAAGCAGACCTGCTGAAGGTCTTCTTCGAGCCCCGAGCGGATCTCCCACGACAGTCTCGGCAGGAAGTTTTTACAGTCGGCCCAGACTAAGCCCATCAAACACAACAGTTTCATCCAGATTGTGGCTCTGGAGGTCTCCCGTTCGATCCGGGAGGGCGGTACCATCGCGGCCCTGGGCCCAAGCGCCCCGGCAGCGCGTTACCGACATGCCGCTGGCGTCGGAACGCTTTCCTTTCCCCGACTCAGCCGTTGCCGATAGGCTGATTCAATGTTGCGCCGCATCGTGCGGGCCCTCGGGGCTCGCCGCAGACGACCTGGCCCCCACGGGGGACGTACCTCCGCCGTGCAGAGCGGCGCCATTCCCTATGCCTGGGCCGGAGACCAGCCCACCTATCTGCTGATCACCTCGAGGCGGACCGGGCGATGGATCTTTCCCAAGGGCGCCGTCGAGGACGACATGACGCCGGCGGCGTCGGCGGCCAAGGAAGCCTGGGAGGAAGCGGGCGTTCGCGGCGACATCGGCGAGCGCGTGATCGGCACCTACCGGACCGAGAAGGTCGAGCGTCACAGCACCCGCACGATCGCGGTGGAGCTGTATCCGCTCAGGGTGGCCGACCAGGCCGGCGACTGGCCCGAGCGACGCAGCCGCCGTCGGCACTGGGCCACCTACCGGCAGGCGCTGCGGCTCATCGACAATGCGGAGCTTGCGGCCGTCCTGGACCGGCTTCACGCCGACCTGACCCGGGCCGGCGCCGAGTCCGAGCCGCCGCCGGCGCGGCGGCGTCAGCCCAGGAAGCGGGTCAGGACCAGGTAGATCACCGCCGACATGGCGGAGACCGCGGGCACCGTGACGACCCACGCCGCGGCGATGCCCCACAGGTGCTGGCGGCGCACCAGCAGACGCTTCTGGCGCTTGGTTTCCGCCTTCACGGCTTCCTCCGGGGTGACGGCGATGCCGTCCGGCGAGGGCTGCCCGTTGCGGCGGCGCATGCCGCGATTGGTCATGACCTCGCGCAGCAGGCCCACCCCGAAGATGCCGCCGATGGCGATGTGGGTCGATGACACGGGCAGACCCATGACCGAGGCCACCAGAACGGTCGATCCGGCGGCCAGGGCGACGCAGAAGGCCCGCATGGGGTCCATCCTGGTGATCTTCTCGCCGACCGTGCGGATCAGGCGCGGCCCGAACAGGGCCAGCCCCAGCGAGATGCCGATCCCGCCCACGATCAGCACCCACAACGGCAGGGCCACGGATCCGGTCTCGGCGGAGCCGGACTGGGCCGCCGCGACGATGGCGGCCAGCGGCCCCACCGCGTTGGCCACGTCGTTCGCTCCGTGGGCGAAGGACAGCAGGGCCGCAGCCAGGATCAGGGGCGGCACGAACAGGGTCGCCACCTGCTTGCGGGCGTTGTCCATCCCCGTGGCCTTGCGCAGCACCCAGGGGCGGGAGACGGCCCAGCCGGTGACGGCCATCGCGGCGCCGCCGACCAGAACCACGGCGGCGGGCGGCGACCAGATGCGGCTGAGCCCCTTCGAGAACATGTAGAGGGTGAAGACCCCGGTCATCAGCCCCACCAGCACGGGCACCCAGCGACGGGCGGCCGCCACGCGGTCCTCGCGGAACAGAATGCGCCATTTGATGAAGGCCAGCAGGGCGGCAGCGATGATCCCGCCCATGACGGGCGAGATGACCCAGCTGGCGGCGATGCCGCCCATGACAGGCCAGGCGACCGCGCCGACCCCGAAAGCCGCCAGGCCGGCCCCCAGCACGGCGCCGACGATGGAGTGGGTGGTGGAGACCGGGGCGCCGAGAATGGTCGCCAGGTTCAGCCACAGGGCGCCGGCCAGCAGGGCCGAGGTCATCAGCAGGATCAGGCTCTGGGCGTCCAGTTCGGGCGACGGGGTGATGATGCCCTTGGAGATGGTGTTGACCACCTCCCCGCCGGCCAGCAGGGCCCCGGCCGTCTCGCAGACCGCCGCGATGATCAGGGCGGCGGTCAGGCTCAGGGCCCTGGATCCCACCGCCGGGGCCATGTTGTTGGCCACGTCATTGGCGCCGATGTTGAGCGCCATATAGCCGGCGACGACGGTGCCGAAGACGACGTAGACGGCCAGGTCCCCGACCCCCGCCATGCGCAGGGCGAAGAGGGCCACCGCCAGCAGGAAGAGCAGGGCGACGCCCGGGAAGGCCAGCGACCGGGCCAGATCGGCGGTCGCCGTCTCGAGACGGCCGAGCTTCTTGAGATCCTTGTCGAGGGCCTTGGCCAACGGCGGTCGCCTGTTCAATTATTCCGTGGACGGCGCAACTAGCAGAGGCCGGATTGCTTGCACACCCCGTCGCCGGCCGCCCGCGTGTTGCAACGGTGCGGCGGCCATGCTCGTTGTGGGCGTGAACCGCCGGAGCAGCTCCGGCGCCGAGGTCAAGGAAGACACGTCATGCTTCGCCTTTCCCTGCTGGCGGCCCTGAGCCTGGTCGTCGCCACGCCTGCGGCCGCCCAGGACGCCGTGGCCGATCTTCTGGCGAATCCGCGCGAGGCCGAGGATCGGGGCCCGGCCGGGCCGGCCCCGGTCGACGGAACGGAAGCGGCCGACAAGCCCGCCTATGACCCGCAGACGGAAGAGGTCCAGCGGCTCAACGCCGCCGTCGCGGCGCACAACCAGTCGGTGCGCCAGGCCAACGCAGCGGCCCAGGCGGAGTACGAGCAGGCGCTGCGCGACCATCAGGCCTGGGTGGAGCGGCTGGAGGCCGAACACCAGGCCGAACAGGCCGCCTACGACGCCGAGGTGCTGCGTCGCCGGCAGGCGCATGAAGCCGACCTCGCGGCCTGGCGGGCCAAGGTCGAGGCCTGCCAGCGCGGCGTGGTCGCCGCCTGCGAGCCCTCGCCCCGCTGAAGGGCAAGGAACGCCGGACGGCGGGCCCGAGGGCTCCGCACGTCCGGCGCTTGATCCTGAACAGACCTACTGGAAGAGGCTCAGGAGCATCTGCGGGGCCTGGTTGGCGATGCCCAGCGCCTGGACGCCCAGCTGCTGCTTTGTCTGCAGCGCCTGGAGCCTTGCGCTTTCCTTCGCCAGGTCCGCATCCACCAGATTGCCCACCCCGGCCTCCAGGGCGTCCTGGAGCTTGCCGACGAACGTCGTGTGGGTCTCCAGCGCCTTGGATTTCGTGCCCATCCGCGCGAGGGCGGCGGACACGGCGGCGATGGAGTCATCGACGTCGTCCAGCGAGGCGGCCGCGTCGGTGATGGTGGTGATGCTCTGGGTTGCGCCGACCGACACGATGGTCCCGCCCAGCGCCATCACTTCGGCCGCGACGGTGATCCGCAGCGCGCCGCTGGCGTCCGCAAGGGCCTCAAAACCGGTGGCGCCGGTGTTCAGCAGGTTGACCCCGTTGAACTCGGCGTTGGCGACCACACTGGAAATCTGGTCGCGCAGGGCTTCGAAGTCCTCGGCGAGCGCGTCGCGGGAGGACGTGGTCAGGGTCTCGTCAGTCGCCGCGAGGGCCTTCTCCTTCATCTGCACCAGGAGATCCGACACCGTCTCGCCCGCAGCCATGGCCACGTCGACCGCGGATGTTCCGCGAGCCAGCGATTGCGAAACCGCATTCAGGGCTCCGAGTTCGGCGCGCTGCCCCTGGGCGATGGCCCAGATGGAGCCATTGTCCTTGGCGGACGCGACTTTCAACCCGGTGTTGATGCGGTTCTGCGTGGTGGACAGATCCTGGTTGGTCTTGTTCAGGTTCTGGAGCGCGATCATCGCGCCCACGTTGACGTTCACCGAGTTCATGTCGGCGGTCCTTCCATTCTGGTCGGGGAGTGAAAAACAGCCTTCTGGCCGTTGAGCCGGTTCTGGCCCGCGCACGCCGTCGCAAGGATCGGGCCGACGTCAGGGGTTTGATTTTCAAGGCAATGACGGCCTCACCGGCCGGCGCGCGCGATTTCTGCCGGGCCATGGGGAAGGATTTGCCGATTGCGGGCACGCCAAGGCGCCCGTCGGGCGCGGGGTGATGGGAAGGGAACGGGGCGCCGGGCCGACGCCCGGTGTATGAAATAACAAATACCGTTTCGACGAAGGCTGACGCCCCGCGTAATCGTTTGGCTGGAGCCCCCGGTGG
>JBALUZ010000103.1:0-9977 GCA_036963825.1 Brevundimonas sp. | reverse complement strand
CTGGACGACGGCAACCACATCAAGACCGCGGCCTGATTGGTCCCTGGCGCGCTAACGCTCGCGCCGCGGACGCTCGCTGCTTGAGCGCGGTTCTGGTGCGCTGCGAGCGCATCCAATTGAAAAGGCCCGCCGGACGGCGGGCCTTTTTGCTGTCTCGGGCGCGACCTAGCGCACGATGTCGTAGACGCCGGTGATGTTGACCCGGATGGTCAGTTCGCCGGGGGCCACGCTGGTGCTTTCGGCGCTGTCCATGGCCATGGCGGCGCGGGCGAACATCTGCGGCTGGGGCGCATAGCCGCCGCCTTCCGACAGGGTGCGGATGCCCGCGAGGCGCACGCCCAGCGCATTGGCGTACAGATCGGCCCTGGCCTGCAGCGCCTGGACGGCGGCCATGCGGGCCTGGTCCTCGGCCTGTTGCGGGTTGACCAGGCCGAAGCTGATGCCGTCGATCTGGTTGACCCCGGCGTTCACCACCGCATCGGCGGTGGAGCCCACGCGTTCCAGATCACGGATCTCCACCGTCACCCGATTCGACGCCTGGTAACCGCGCAGGCGGGGCGGCTCGTTCTGCACATAGTCATACTGCGGCGACAGGTTCAGGCCCGAGGTCTGGATGAAGCGCTCCTCGATCCCGGCGGACCGCAGGGCCCGCATCACCTCGTTCATGCGGGTGCGGTTCTGGGCCATGGCCTCGGCGGCGGTGGTCGCCTCGGTCATGACGCCGAAATTGATGCTGGCCATGTCGGGCGCGGCGCGCACCTCGCCATGGGCCGACAGGTTCAGGGTCGGGGTCTCCGGCTGGACCAGAATGGTCTGGTTGGCGGGCGCGGCCTGCCGGGCCAGGGCGGGCGCGGCGGTCATCACCGCGCCGGCGGCCAGCACGGCGGCGCCCAGCATCAGGGGCAGGTTCGGGCGGGGGCGGGCCGCGGCGGCGGCGCGGGCGGAAAAGCGGGTCATGGTGTCTCCTTCGGAGCGTCCTGGTGTGCGTCCGGCCGGAGCGTGCGCCCCGGTCGTGGCCGAACCTTGGCCTTTGGCGTCTGAATGAACGCCCGGCGCCGTGGTGCAGGTTCCATTCATGGAGCCGCGCGTCGCCGCAATCTTGCAGGCTTTCCCGTGACCGCCCGGCCTGCTAGCCAGTCCGCTCCGCCACGGCGGGCGCGTAGCTCAATGGTTAGAGCCGACCGCTCATAACGGTCTGGTTGGGGGTTCGAGTCCCTCCGCGCCTACCGGCGGCTGTGTCGAGACCACCTGGAACTGCCTCAAAACCACTCAAGAGTGGCTCAGGGGTCAGGCGGCTCGACGCGTATCGCCCAGCAATGCCGGCTCGGGCTCGAACCAGGCTTTGGGTGGGTCTGCTCCAGAGACTGCCCGCCAGGCCGGCTAGCCCAGACCCGACATCCAGGCGCCCCACAGCATCATGCGCTGGGGTGGCGACAGGTCGGTGTCGGGCGTGGAGGCCAGGTCCGGCGCAGACGCGCCGCCGGCGGCCCGCACCTCGCTGGCCGTCACGCCGAACTCCCGCTTGAAGGCGCGGGCGAAGACGGCCTCGTCGGAGAAACCATATTCGAAGGCGATGTCGCCGATACGGCGGCGTTCGTTCGGATCGGCCAGCAGGGCGTGGACGCGCTTCAGGCGACGCTGCTGGATATAGCGCGCCACCCCGCCCAAGGGCTGGAAAAGGGCGTAGAGCTTTGTGCGTGACACGGACAGGGCCCGGCACAGGCTGTCGGCGTCCAGCGCAGGATCCGTGAGCCGACCGTCCACGTGGCGGCGGGCCTGGCCGATCAGGGTGGCGTCAAGGACGCTGCGGGCCCGGGCGTCCGCATCCCGCGACGGGCCCAGGCAGGCCGCCATCATGGCCAGGGCGGACTCCGCCATGGCCGGCCCGTCCGTGATCGCCAGACCGGGCGCGTTGCGGGTCAGCGAGCGCATGTAATCGGCCAGCATCCGGCCGCGCGGCCCGTCGATCTCGCGTCCATGCAGGGACTCCGCCCCCGGCAAAGCCGCGTCCATGACGTCGCGCGGCACGAAGATGCACAGGCAGTACATGGGGGCGGGCGGCAGGCTGACCGCCTGGCCCAGATCAATGACGCGCAGGACGCCCTCGGGCCGATCGGGCTGGTAGTCCAGCCGCACCAGATAGTGGTCGATGTAGTCAGCCCGGATGCGCGCGGCGCTGCGCTCATAGGCCAGGGCGTCCACCTCGGTGCCGCCCAGGGCCAGCGACCCCATCAGATAGGTGAAGGCGGATCCGCGAAAGCCCGCCGCCGCTTCCGGCCGCCGGGTCTCGAACATGGGCGCCATGGCCTCGCGCCAGGCGTCCAGCCGGTCGACCGGATCGAAATCGTCGGTCGAGAACCGAATGTAAGGCAGCCGGTCCATCGACACCCCAACGCCACTGAACGCCCTTCGGCTAACTATCGCCGATCAGGACGCAGGGTCAATTCGCCGGACGGGCGGCCTGACACCTTTTGGCCACGGGGTGTTAACGCAACGCGAAATACCCGTTTTTCAGAGGCTTCGCCCCATGCCCGCCACCCGCGCCACGCGTTCCGCCCGCCTGTCCCGCTCGGCCCAGACGTCCTTTCTGGCGCTGGCCGCCGCCGGGGTCCTGGCCGCAGCGCCCGCGGCGGCCCAGGACGTCGTCGTGGACGAAGAACTCACCTATGCGGGTTCCGATACCGTGGTGAACACGGATCAGCGGGTCATCGTGGGCAGCGCGACCGGCGCGACCGGCGCGATCATCCTGCAGAACGGCGCCTCCTACGTCATAAGCAATGGACAGGCGCTGGAACTCGGCGCTGTGGCCGGTTCATCGGGTCGCCTGGTCGTGGGCGCAGCTGCGGGCGAGGCTGCAGCGCCGGCCGGCTATTTCAACGGAACAGCCATTTTCGGCGGCGCCGGCGCGTCGCTGATTCTTTTCAACCACACCGATTCCCTGGCCCTGGCCGCCGATATCACCGGCGCGCTCAACATCAGCCATCTGGCCGGCGAGACCTTCCTGACGGGCGCCAACAGCTTCAACGGGTCGATGAGTGTGCGCGGCGGCAGGCTCATCATCGAGGAATCCACGAACCAGAACAACGGGTCCATGGTCGTCGGCCAGCTCGTGGGCGACGAGGGGGCTTTGCTCGTACATCGCAGCGGCGAGTTGTCCAGCGGCGCGGTCTACATCGCCAACGGCGCAGGATCGCGGGGCGCCGTCACGGTCACGGGGGCGGGCTCCGTCTGGACCACCGGCAGCTTTTATGTGGGCCAGCGCGGCGATGGTTCCCTGACCATCTCAGACGGCGGTCGGGTGTCGACAGACGGCATCGGCTCGATCGCCCGCAGCGCGGATTCGAGCGCCAGCGGCACAGGCCGGGTCATCGTCGACGGCGGCACCTGGTACATGAACAATGGTCTTTATGTCGCGTCCGGGTTCGAGGGCGACGGCGCGCTTCTGATCCAGAACGGCGGACAGGTGTCCAATCGCTGGGGTTATGTCGGGCGCACCGCCGATTCCGTGGGCGCCGTTACGATCACGGGCGAAGGATCGGCGTGGAGCAACACCAGCGCCGTCCACATCGGCGGCGGCGGCGAGGGCGTCCTGACCCTGTCCAATGGCGGCGAGGTCCGTGGATGGCAGGGTAGCGGCACATTGGCGCTCGGCGCCGAGGCTGGAGGCGACGGCGTCCTTAATATCGGTTCGGCCGCCGACGCGGCCGCAGTCGCTCCGGGCGTTGTGGATATGGACACCGTCGCGTTCGGGGTCGGTTCTGGCCAGATGGTCTTCAACCACACCGGTGAAGACTACGATTTCGACGCCGACATCACCGGCGCCGGGACCATCCGCCTGCTGGCCGGCCGCACCATTCTGTCGGGCGACAACACCTACACCGGCTCGACCCTGCTGGAGGGCGGGACCCTGACCCTGGCGTCGAACACGGCGCTGGGCGGCTCGACCCTGCGCGCGTCGGCCGGAATTGTGGACTACGGCGACGGCGTGACCAACGACACCGAGGTCATTCTGACCGGCGCGGCCCAGTTCCAGGTTCTGTCGGGGGTTGCGACCCAGTCCGGCGTCGTGTCCGAAATGGCCACCCCCAGTCCGTTCGAGAAGATCGGCGCCGGCGAACTGGTGTTGACGGCGGACAATCTGTGGACCGGCGCGACGCGGGTCAGCGCCGGAACCCTGACCTTCGACGGCGGCAGCCTGTCGCTGACCGAACGACTGATCGCCGCGGCGTCCGGCGCGCCGACGGCCAGCATCATCGCGCGAAACGGCGCGGCCATCGCCACCGATGCGGATCTCATCATCGGCGAGCTGGGTCAGGGCGATATGACCATCGAGAGCGGTGCGACGGTCACGGTCGGCGGCCTGGTCGGCATCGGCAACCTTAACGGCGGCCCGGGACGGCTGACGATCCGCGGGTCAGGTTCCAGCCTGACGACCGTCAACGGGCTGTCGGTCGGCACCAACGAACTGGGCGAACTGTTCCTGTCCGATGGCGGGCGACTGGTGTCCTCGAACAGCTATATCGGCGCGGGGAGCGGCGGCCAGGGCGAGGCGACGGTGTCGGGGCCCGGCGCGGAATGGCTGTCCAGCAACCACCTCTATGTGGGCTTCCAGGGGTCCGGCGCCCTGACCATCAACGATGGCGGACGCGTGGAGGCGAGCCAGCTTACGGTCGCCGACGCCACGGGCAGCAGCGGCTCCATCACCATCGGGGCCGCCGAGGGAGACGCCCTCGCGGGGGCCGGCGAGCTGGCGGTGGACGTGGTCCAGTTCGGCGCCGGTTCCGGCCAGATCCTCTTCAATCACCTCAGCGAAGGCTATGTGTTCGGCGCAAGTCTGATCGGGCGGGCCAGCGTCAGCCAGCTGGCCGGCGAAACCATCCTGACCGGGGACAACAGCAATTTCTGGGGCGACTATTCCGTCCGGGGCGGCCGGCTGATCCTGGAAGGGGCCAACGGCCATGCGCCCGACCCCATGACCCCCGGCAGCGGCTCGATCCTCAGCGCCGAGGGCGACACCGCGCCCGAGGTCCTGATCCGCAACGGCGGAACGTTCGCCGGTCGCGTGCTGTCCGCCGACGGTTCTGGTGAAGGCATGGCCCTGATCCGGATCGCCGGCGTCCTGTCCAGCGCCGAGGTCGAGGAGGCCTATGCCGGAACCATGGGCGCAGGCCGTATCGAGCTGACCGACGGCGCCCGGCTGACGGCGGGCGACGCCTGGCTTGGCTACTACGGAGAAGGCTTCCTGTCGGTCCGCGACGGGGCGTCCGCAGAGTTCGGCGTGCTGACCGCCGGGCTCTACGGCCAATCCAGCATCGAGATCACCGGCGGCGGCCGGGTCGATGCGGCTTTCTTCGAAGGCGCCCAGACCTGGGCGGCCAGCACGGACGTGACGGTCTCGGGCGCCGGGTCGATGCTGAACGTGGATAACAGCCTGGTTCTGGCGCGCGAAGGGCGCGGCTCCCTGAGCATTCTGGACGGCGGCAATGTGATCACCAGCCGGCTATTCATGGCCGGGGGCGAAGAGTCTGTCGCCGAGGTGACCGTGTCGGGCGCCGGATCGCAGCTGGTCAGCATCTTCGATCTCGGGGTCGGGGTCGAGAACGGCGGCCGGGGCGTGCTCACCGTCGAGGACGGCGGCGTGGTCCAGGCGGGCGGCCTGGGCGTCGGCTTCGGCGCCGGAACCACCGGCGAGGTGGTGGTTCGCGGCGTGGAGTCGCGCCTCGCCGCCATGGAGGCGGCCATCGGGTACGAGGGCGCCGGCTCCCTGCTGCTGACCGAAGGCGGCGCCCTGACCGTGATGGATGGAGCGGGTTCGGTTTATGTGGGCCTGGAGACCGGGTCCACCGGGGTGCTGGCCATCGGCGCCCTTGAAGGCGAAGCGGCGGCCCAGGCGGGCTACCTGTCCGCAGAGGGGCTGGTGTTCGGCGCCGGAAACGGGTCGCTGGTCTTCAATCACACCAACACCTCCTACATCTTCCAGCCGGGAATGTCGGGTGTCGGTGAGGTCCGGCATCTGGCGGGCGAGACCTGGCTCACGGGCGACAATACCGGTTTCGCCGGACAGACCACCGTCGAGGGCGGCGAGCTGACCGTCCTGACCAACCTGGGCGGCGATGTGCTGGTTTCCGGCGGACGCCTTAACGGAGCGGGCGTCATCCTTGGCGACGTCTCGGTGACCACGGGCGTTCTGGAGGGGGAGTCCGGCCAGACCCTCGCCATGGGATCGCTCATCCTGGGATCGGCCGCGCGCACGAATGTGACGCTGCGGGGGCCGGACGCCGTCCACGACCCCGATCAGGTGCTGTTCGATGTGGCTGGCGACCTGACCCTGGACGGGGTGCTGAACGTCACCGACGGCGATGATTTCGGCGTGGGCGTCTATCGGCTGTTCGACTACGGCGGGGTGCTGACGGACAACGGCATGACCATCGATATGGCGCCGACGGGTTATACGACCGGCGATCTGGCGATCCAGACGGCCGTGGCCGGTCAGGTCAATCTGGCGGTCAGCCTCAACGAGCTGCGCTTCTGGGACGGCGACCCGGAGAACGCCGGGAACGGCGCCATCGACGGCGGTGACGGAGTCTGGAGCCTTTCCGGCGGCAACTGGACCGACGTGGACGGCGTCCAGAACGGTCAGAATCGGCCCGTGCCCAGCCTGGCGGTGTTCATGGGTTCGGCGGGCGTGGTGACCGTGGACAACAACGACGGCGACGTCACCGCGACCGGCCTGCAGTTCGCGTCGGACGGCTATGTGCTGACGGGCGAGGGTCTGCTTCTGACGGAGGCGGCGGGGGATGGTCCGGTCATTCGCGTGGGCGACGGCACGGCGGCGGGCGCCGATGTCTCCGCTCTTGTTGAACTGGATCTCACCACCTCCGGCGTCCTGACCAAGACCGATCTCGGGTCGGTGATTCTCACCGGAGACAATCTGCTGGACGGCCTGCGGGTGCGTCACGGTCAGGTGGTTCTGGCCCGGGGCCTGACCGGGTCGGGCGACCTGACGGCGGGCGTGCAGGCGGGCGACGACGGCCGCCTGCTGGTCACCGAGGCCGCCCGGCTGAACAGCGCCGGCGCGACGCTGGGCCAGGCCCTGGAGGCCCGGGGCGAAGCGACGGTCAGCGGCGCCGATTCGGCCTGGAGCGTGGACGGCGTTCTGTTTGTCGGCGGAGACGGCGAAGGCCGTCTGACCATCGCGGATCGCGGCTTCGCGGACGTCGGCACGGCTGTGATCGCCAGCGAGACCCGCGGCTCGGGCGCGGCTGTCGTGACCGGCGGCGGTTCGCTCCTGAACGTTCGCTCAGGCCTGTTCGTCGGCGGCTATGGCGAAGGCGCCCTGACCATCGAGGACGGCGGGCGCGTCCGCGCCCTTTACGGCTCCGTCGGAACCCATGGCGGCGCGGACGGGCTGGCTGTCATCTCGGATGCGGGCTCGGTGCTCGAGCTGGACGATTATCTGATCATCGCCGCGGAGGATCAGTCCCGCGGCCAGGTCGTTCTGACCAACGGCGGTCTGCTGACCGTCGGCGACGGCGAGGGCGACATCCTCCTGGCGGAGGCGGAGGGCGCGCAAGGCGTCCTGGCCATCGGGGCGGACGCATCGTCCGACGCGGCCGCCGCCGGCGTCCTGCAGGCCGGGCAGGTGCGCTTCGGCGACGGCGCCGGCGAACTGGTGTTCAACCACACGGAGTCGGACTACGGCTTCGCGGCGGCCTTCGCCGGCGCCGGAACCCTCCGCCATCTGGCGGGTGTCACCCGTCTCGGCGGCGATTCCGGCGCCTTCAGCGGGACGTCGTCCTTGAGCGGCGGAACCCTGCTGGTGGACGGCGCGCTGGGCGGCGATCTTCTGGTGACGGGAGGGGCGCTGGGCGGTTCCGGCTCGGTGCTTGGGACAGTGACCATCGCGGACGGCGGGGTGCTGTCGGGGGTCCAGGGTCTGACGCTGGGTCTGGGGACGCTGGTGCTCTCCAGCGGCTCCACGGTGACGGCGGCGCTGGGGGCGGCGGGCGACACGGCGCTGTTCGACGTGACGGGGGACCTGACGCTGGATGGCGCGCTTGAGGTGACGGACGTGGGCGGCTTCGGCGCCGGCGTCTATCGCCTCTTCGACTACGGCGGCGCCCTGACCGATCTGGGCCTCGACATCGCTTCGGCGCCCGACGGTGTCGATCTCGACGATCTGTATGTGCAGACCGCCGTGGATAATCAGGTGAACCTGGTCTCCACCCACGAGGTGGAGCTGCGCTTCTGGGACGGCGCAGGCGGTCAGAACGATGGCGCGATTCAGGGTGGCGGGGGAACCTGGAGCCCGACCGGCCGCAGCTGGACCGGCGCCGACGGCGCGGTCAACGGCGCCTATGACAACCCGGCCTTTGCGGTGTTCCTCGGAACAGGCGGGACGGTGAGCGTAGACGGCGCCGGGATCGGCGTCACGGGCATGCAGTTCGCGGTGGATGGCTATCAGATCACCGGCGACGGGATCGCCCTGACCGAGGACGAGACGATCGTGCGCGTCGGCGACGGCACAGCGGCGGGGGCGGCCATGACCGCCACCATCGCGTCGGGCCTGACCGGCGCAGGCGGTCTGGTGAAGAGCGATCTGGGCGCCCTGATCCTGACCGGGACCAACAGCTACCAGGGAGGCACCTTCGTGCGCGGCGGGACCCTGATCGGGAACACCGACTCGCTGGTCGGCGACATCGACAACGATGCGACCCTCGTATTCGACCAGAGCACGGACGCGGCCTTCTCCGGAGCGATCACCGGCGACGGCGAGACCTTCAAGCGCGGCGAGGGGGTGCTGAGCCTGCTGGGCGGGTCGGCCATGGACTGGACCGTCGAGGCCGGCGGTCTGATCGGCCAGGCGGGCGCCTTCTCGGGCGACGTGGCGGTGGCCTCGGGGGCGAGCTTCACCCTCAACGCCGACCAGGCCGCGGTCTGGAGCGGCGCCCTCAGCGGCGAGGGGACCTTCGCCAAGACCGGCGCGGGCGACCTGGCCCTGACCGGCGATTCCTCGGCCTTCGAGGGGGTCACCGAGATCCGCGACGGTCTGCTGGTGTTGAACGGCGTCCTGGGCGGCGAGCTGCGCCTGTTCGACGGCGCCGTGCTGTCGGGCTCCGGATCGCTGGTGGAACTGACCGCGGTGGAGGGAACGGTGATTGCGCCGGGCAACTCCATCGGCACGCTCGACGTGGTCGGGGACGTGACCTTCGAGGCGGGCTCCATCTACGAGGTGGAGGTGGATCCGGCCTCCAGCGCCTCGGACCGCATCGTGGCGGGTGGAACCGCCACCCTCAACGGCGGCGTGGTGCGCCACATCGGCTATCCGGGGAACTACGGGCCGGAGTCGGTCTACACCATCCTCACCGCCGCCGGCGGCGTCAGCGGAACCTTCGACGCCATCGAGACCGACTTCGCCTTCCTGGACGCCAGTCTGGACTATGAGGCCAATGCGGTGCTGATGACCCTGGAGCGCAACGACGTGGCCTTCCCGGCCGTGGGCGAGACCGGCAACCAGCGCGCCGCGGCGGCCGCCGTGGAAGCGACGGGATCGGGCGCCGTCCTTTACGACGCCGTGGTGGGTCTGAACGCCGACAACGCCCGCCTGGCCTTCGACATGCTGTCGGGCGAGCTGCACGGCTCCATCCGCTCGGCCCAGTCCGAGGCGGCCCAGGCGCTGGCCGCAACCCTGACCGGCCGCATGGACGCCGCTGGTTCCATCGAGACTGGCGCGGCCTTCTGGGCCCAGGCGACCGGGTCGCACACCCGCCTGTCCTCGGACGGCAACGCCGCCTCCCTGACCCATGGGGCCACGGGCCTGATGATGGGCGCCGACGCCGGCTTCGGCGCGGTGCGTCTGGGCGTGGCGGGCGGGGCCTCGGCCCACGACTACGACAGCGCCGCCCGCGCCGGTTCGGCCGAGGGCGACAGTTACAGCCTGGCGGCCTGGGGCTCGGGCCAATGGGGCGCGCTGGGCC
>JBALUZ010000102.1:0-10022 GCA_036963825.1 Brevundimonas sp. | reverse complement strand
CGGTCACGGCCGCGCCCTGCAGCGACGACAGCAGCACGCGACGCAGGGCGTTGCCCAGCGTCACGCCGAAGCCGCGCTCGAGCGGTTCCGCCACCAGCCGCGCCTTGCGCTGCGGATCGCCGCCCGCGTCGATCTGCGGCTTTTCGGGACGGATCAGCTCTTGCCAGTTTCTTTCGATCATCGATGTCCCTCGAACGGGTTTCGCCGGGCCCGCGTCCAGCGTTCTGGACGCCAGGACCGGCGTGGGAATGGGGTCGGCGGCAGGCTTAGACGCGGCGGCGCTTGGGCGGCCGGCATCCGTTGTGCGGCATCGGGGTGACGTCGCGGATGGTGGTGATGGTCATGCCTGCGGCCTGCAGGGCGCGCAGGGCCGACTCACGCCCGGAGCCGGGGCCCGAGACGTTGACTTCCAGGGTCTTGACGCCGTGCTCGCCGGCCTTCTTGGCCGCGTCCTCGGCGGCCATCTGGGCGGCGTACGGGGTCGACTTGCGCGAGCCCTTGAAGCCCATGTGGCCGGCCGACGACCAGGAAATCGCATTCCCCTGCGCGTCGGTGATGGTCACCATGGTGTTGTTGAAGCTGGCGTTCACGTGGGCGACGCCGGAGGTGATGTTCTTGCGCTCGCGGCGTTTGACGCGACCCGGTTCCTTGGCCATCAGTCAGTTCTTCCTGATTACTTCTTCTTGCCGGCGATCGGCTTGGCCGGACCCTTGCGGGTGCGGGCGTTGGTGTGGGTGCGTTGACCGCGGACCGGCAGGCCCTTGCGGTGACGCAGGCCGCGGTAGCAGGCCAGGTCCATCAGACGCTTGATGTTCATGGACGTCTCGCGGCGCAGGTCGCCCTCGACCATGAAGTCGCTGTCGATCGCTTCACGGATCTGGAGCACCTCGGCGTCGGTCAGCTCGTTCACCCGACGCGCGGGTTCGATGCCGACCTTGGCGGTGATGTCCCTGGCCGACTTCGGGCCGATGCCATGAATGTACTGAAGCGCGATCTCAACGCGCTTGTTCGTCGGAATGTTGACGCCTGCGATACGGGCCACGTTGTCGATCTCTCCAATACGCGTCGCAGACGCGAAGAACGCTCCGGTCTACAGACCAGGAGCGCGCGGCGCGTCTTTCGCGGAAGACGGGCCTTATACAGGGGATTCAGATTGCGTCAATGGGTGGACGCCCTTCAGCGGCGCGGGCGGCCGAAGTCGACGCCGACCACGACCCGCTGGCCCTCGACCGGGCGCCCGCCCCGCGTCGGGGGACGAAAGCGGAAATACCGGGCCGCCACAAGCCCCGCCTCGCCGAACCCCCGATCGGGCGGATCCTCGCTGATCACCCGGCACTGGTCCAGATACTGGTCCAGGCGGATGACGCAGGACAGGCTGACCCGGCCATAGACGCTGCGGGCGCCGGGCGGATGGATCGCCTGGATCTGGCCCAGGGTCGGCCCGCGAACGATCTGCGCCGGGCCGCTGCCCGAGCCGGGACCGTCCCCGGCGCCGGCTCCCGCGCCGCGACCGGTTCCCTGCCCGCCCTGCCCCATGCCGGGCTCGGGGCTTTCCGTGGGGGCGATCCCCACATTGGGCGCAGGCTCGGGCGCCTGTTCGACGGGCGCTGCGATCTCCGGCGGCTCCGGCGGCGGGTCCGGCGGCGTGTGGACCGCCGAGGGCGCAGCGGGCGCGCCGCCGCCCGCTTCCGGCGACGGATCCGGCGACGGCGGGTCCGGCTCCGGTTCGGGCGGCGGGACCAGCTGCACCTGGATGGGCGGCAGGGGCGGATCGGGCGGCGGCGGCTGGGACCGGCTGAGCACGACCAGCAGGGCCACGTGGGCCAGGCCCACGCCCAGCCCCGCGCCCAGCTTGCGCGCCCGCTTCCGATCCAGCCGCCAGTCGATGCCCGTCACGCCGCCTCCGTCGTCCTGTACGGCGCTAAACGCTCAGGCTTCGATCCGGATCAGCCGCCTACTCCACCGCCTCGGTCTTCTCGCCCGCCTTGCGCTTCGCCGGACCGGCGTCGGCCGTGGTGATGTCGAAGGCGATCTTGCCGTCCTTCAGCGTCACCTTCACATGGCCGCCGCGCATCAGGCGCCCGAACAGGATGTCGTCGGCCAGGGGCTTCTTGATGGAGTCCTGGATGACGCGGGCCAGCGGCCGCGCCCCGTACAGCTCGTCGAAGCCGTTCTGGGCCAGCCAGTCGGTGGCCTCGTCGGTCAGCTCGATGGTGATGTTGCGGTCCGCCAGCTGGGCTTCCAGCTGCAGCACGAACTTGGTCACCACCTGGCGGATCACGTCCTGCCCCAGCGGCTTGAAGGCCACGATGGCGTCCAGACGGTTGCGGAACTCGGGCGTGAACAGGCGCTGGATGGCCTTCTCGTCCTCGCCTTCCACCTTGCCGCGGCCGAAGCCGATCGAGGCGCGGGCGTTATCGGCGGCCCCCGCGTTGGTGGTCATGATCAGGACCACGTTGCGGAAGTCGACCTTCTTGCCGACCGCATCCGTCAGCATGCCGTTGTCCATCACCTGCAGCAGGATGTTGTAGACGTCCGGGTGCGCCTTCTCGATCTCGTCCAGCAGGACCACGGCGTGGGGATGCTGGTCCACCGCGTCGGTGAGCAGGCCGCCCTGGTCATGCCCCACATAGCCCGGAGGCGCGCCGATCAGGCGGCTGACGGTGTGGCGCTCCATGTATTCCGACATGTCGAAGCGCAGCATCTCGATGCCAAGGGTCGCCGCCAGCTGCTTGGCCGCCTCGGTCTTGCCGACCCCGGTGGGGCCGCTGAACAGATAGCTGCCGATGGGCTTGTTCGGATCCCGCAGGCCGGCCCGGGCCAGCTTCATGGCCGTGGCCAGCTGCTCGATGGCCTGCTCCTGGCCGAACACCGCCCGCTGCAGGTCCAGATGCAGGTTCTTGAGCGCCTCGGTGTCGGACTTGGACACCGACTTGGCCGGGATGCGGGCCATCTTGGACACGACGGCCTCGATCTCCTTCTGGCCGATGGTCTTCTTGCGCTTGGATTCCGCCAGCAGCATCTGGCTGGCGCCCGCCTCGTCGATCACGTCGATGGCCTTGTCCGGCAGCTTGCGGTCGGTCATGTAGCGGGCCGACAGCTCCACCGCCGAGCGGATCGCCGCATCGGTGTAGCGCAGCTTGTGGAAGGTCTCGTAGTAGCTCTTGAGGCCCTTCAGGATCTTGATGGTGTCGTCCACCGTCGGCTCGTTCACATCGATCTTCTGGAACCGGCGCACCAGGGCGCGGTCCTTCTCGAAGTGCTGGCGGTACTCCTTGTAGGTGGTCGAGCCCATGCAGCGCAGGCTGCCCGAGGCCAAGGCCGGTTTCAGCAGGTTCGAGGCGTCCATGGCCCCGCCCGAGGTGGCGCCGGCGCCGATCACCGTGTGGATCTCGTCGATGAACAGGATGGAGTCCGGATGGTTCTCCAGCTCCTTCACCACCTGCTTCAGGCGCTCCTCGAAATCGCCGCGATAGCGGGTGCCGGCCAGCAGCGCGCCCATGTCCAGCGAGAAGATGGTGGCGTTCCTGAGGACGTCGGGCACCTCGTGATTGACGATCTTCAGCGCCAGGCCCTCGGCGATGGCGGTCTTGCCCACC
Source organism: Brevundimonas sp. (assembly GCA_036963825.1). Classification (GTDB taxonomy): domain Bacteria; phylum Pseudomonadota; class Alphaproteobacteria; order Caulobacterales; family Caulobacteraceae; genus Brevundimonas. The sequence continues at coordinate 6,423 of JBALUZ010000102.1, read as the reverse complement.
CCGGGGTCGCCCACCAGCAGCGGGTTGTTCTTGGTGCGGCGGCACAGGATCTGGATCGAGCGCTCCACCTCGGCGTGGCGGCCGATCAGGGGGTCGATCTTGCCCTCCTTCGACTTCTCGTTGAGGTTCACGCAATAGGCGTCCAGGGCCTCGCCGCCCTGCTTCACCACGGCGGCCTCCTCGCCCTCCTCCGCCGACGGACCGCCGCGGCCCGGCTTGGCTTCGGACGCGCCGGCCTTCTTGGCGATGCCGTGGGCGATGAAGTTGACCGCGTCATAGCGGGTCATGTCCTGCTCCTGCAGGAAATAGGCGGCGTGGCTTTCGCGCTCGGAGAAGATGGCCACCAGCACATTGGCGCCGGTGACTTCCTCGCGTCCCGAGGACTGGACATGGATGACCGCGCGCTGGATCACGCGCTGGAATCCGGCCGTGGGCTTGGCGTCCTCGCCCATGGAGGTGGCCAGGGCGGCCAGGTCCGTATCCACGTACAGGGCCAGCGCGGTCTTCAGGCTGACCAGGTCGACGTTGCAGGCGCGCATGACGGCGCCCGCCTCGGGGTCGTCGACAAGCGCCAGCAGAAGGTGCTCCAGGGTGGCGTACTCGTGCCGACGCTCATTGGCGTAGGCGACCGCCCGGTGCAGGGTTTCTTCGAGGTGGCGCGAAAATGAGGGCAACAGAGGTTCCTCTCAGTCCTTTTCCATTGTGCATTGCAGCGGGTGCTGATGCCGGCGGGCGGTCTCCACCACCTGGGCGACCTTGGTCTCGGCCACCTCGTAGGTGAACACCCCGCAAACGCCCACGCCATGCTGATGCACATGCAGCATGATGCGGGTGGCGTCCTCGCGCGACTTGGCGAAGAACCGCTCCAGCACGTAGATGACGAACTCCATCGGCGTGTAGTCGTCGTTCAGGATCAGAACGCGGTACAGCGAAGGCTTCTGCAGCTTGGGCCGGGTTTCGGTGACGACGGCCGTGCCGAAGCCGCCCCCGCCTGTCTGTCCCTGATCCGTTTTCCTCGACGGCATGCTGTTCCGCTGTCTCTGCGCTTCGATCCCCGAGCCGGGACTCGGCCCGGCTCACCGTGGATTAGATATGGAAAGTCGGGGGTTTTGAAAGGGGCGCTCGATCACGCTTGCGCGCATTCCCCCGGCGGGCCTGCCTTTCGCCCACGAAAAAGGGCCCGGAGCGGCGCCCCGGACCCCTTCCGATCTCGGCAGGCTTGCGTCCTAGCGGGCGGCCTGGAAGGTCTCGACGGTCGCGGTGACGCGCTCGTTGATGGGCTTGAAGGCGTCCTTGACCGAGGCGGTGTACAGCTCGGTGGTCTTGTTGAACGCGCCCAGCCAGGCTTCGACCGAGGTCTTGGCGAAGGCGGTCTGCAGCTCAACCAGTTCCTGCACCGAGCGGGCCTGGGCCAGCGACTGGGCGGCGGCGACGCCGTCTTCCCACGACTTCTTCGAATAGGCCAGGGTCTGCTGGCTGATGGCCTCGACGCCCTTCTGGGCGGCGGTGGCGCTTTCCACTATGGCTTCCAGGTTCTTCTTGCCGTGGGCGTTCAGCTCGCTCATGCCCGCGACGCTCTTTTCAACGCTTTCGCGGAAAACCTTGGCGCCGGCGGCCTGGGTCTTTTCAGCCTTGGCGCTGGCCTGGTCGATGGTCTTCTTCACGGTCTCGGCGGTGTCAGCCATGGTCATGCTCCTGAACGGTCTGGGCGGTGCGTCCCGCCCCATGATTTTTCTCGCCTGGGGAGAATCCCGGGCGACGGTGGGCTTATGACGCAGGTGCGAGAAAGGGTCAAATTTATTTTGTGCGGCGCACAATGAACTTTTCTTGACGCCCGCGGCGAGGACCGTTCAAAATTACGTTTGGCGGTTGTTTACCACGGCGAAACCCGGATGAAGCATGATAGCGGTTTGGTGCGTGGCGATATCGGGGGCGGCGGTCGCGCGAGAGTAAAGAGGCTATCGGGTCAATGACGGCATTCACACGACAGGCCGGCCGGCGTCACGTCGGCCTTGTGCAGGCGTTTCTCTTCGCAGTGGTTCTGGCGGCCGCCGGGCTGACGCCGACGCCCGGCGCGGGCCCCCTGGTGGCCCAGTCGGGCGAGAACACCCGCTACGCCGCCATCGTGGTGGACGCGGAGTCCGGCGAGGTGCTGTTCGCCCGCCGGGCCGACAATCCGCGCTATCCCGCCTCCATCACCAAGGTCATGACCCTGTACATGACGTTCGAGGCGCTGGCCGAGGGCCGCCTCAAGCTGGACGACATGATCACCGTGTCGCCGCGCGCCGCCTCGCAGCCGCCGTCGAAGCTGGGCCTGGCCGCCGGCCAGCGCATTTCCGTGGATGACGCCATCCGCTCCCTGGCCGTCCGCTCGGCCAATGACATCGCCGTGGCCATCGCCGAGCACGTGGGCGGGTCCGAGGCCCGCTTCGCCGCCATGTCGACCCTGCGCGCCCAGGAGCTGGGCATGACCCAGAGCCGGTTCGTGAACCCCCACGGCCTGCCCGACAGCCGGCAGATCTCGTCCGCCCGCGACCTGGCGATCCTCAGCCGCGCGGTGATGCGCGACTATCCGCAGTACTACCACTATTTCGGGCAACACCACTGGGTCTACAACGGCCGGCAGTACGGCAACACCAACGGGCTGCTGCACTCGGGCAACGGCTACGACGGCATCAAGACCGGCTTCACCAACGCCTCGGGCTACAATCTGGCGGCCTCGGCGGTGCGGGACGGGCGCCGGATCATCACCGTGGTGCTGGGCGGACGCTCCAGCCGCACCCGCAACGAACACGTGGCCGAGCTGATGAACACGGGCTTCGAGGTCGAGCGGCGCCGCGCGGCCGGCGAGCCCATCCAGGTGGCCCAGACCTTCTTTGAATCGCGCGGCTACGGCATCGGCGGCAATACGCCGCCCGCGCCGGTCCAGTACGCCTCGGTCGAGACGTCCGGCAGCGGCTCCACCACCGCGGTGGCCTTCACCTCGGCCCCGGCGAACACCGCCGGCGTCCGCACCAGCCCCAGTTTCACGGCGGCGCTCAACGGCTCCCCCGCCGAGCCGGCGGCCCCGCGTCCCTCCCGTCCGTCCGAGCGGGCCTCGTCGGGAACGTGGGCCGTCCAGGTCGGCGCCTTCCGCGACCGCACCGTGGCCGACAACTGGCTGACCGAGGTCAATCGCCGCTTCCGCAGCCAGTTCAACGGCGCCGAGCGCGCCGTGCAGACCGCCGGAGAGTGGTATCGCAGCCGCTTCACCGGCCTGACCGAAGAGGGCGCCCGCGCCGCCTGCGCCGCCCTGGCCGAGCGCCGCGTCACCTGCATGGTGGTCCGCCCGGACTGATCAGCCCTTCAGCAGGCGGTCCCGGGCCGCGTTCAGGCGCGAGGCCAGGCCTTCCGTGCCGCCCTGATCCGGATGGGCGCGGGCCATCTGGCGCTTCCAGGCCGTGTTGATCTGTTCGACGGTGGCGTCCGCGCCCACGCCCAGGGTGTCGCGGGCCTCCTTCACGCTCATGCCGGCCTCGACCGAGCGGACCACGCTGCGGATGCGCGAGGCGAAGGCCAGATACAGCCCCGCCGCGATCAGGGCCCCGCCGATCATCCAGGCCCCCCGCGCCATGGCCAGCGCCCCTCCGCCGAGACAGGCCGCGGCGACCAGGGTGGCGGACACCCGCCACTGGCCCCGGCCCGGCCGCTCGGTCTGGCGGCCCAGACGCACCAGCGCCCACAGGGCGATCCCGCCGACGATCAGCCAGATCAGGCCCATGGGGTCATCGCATCAGGCCGCGTCATCGAGACGGGCGCCCTCGGCCAGCCCCAGCGACAGCATCAGGCTGCGCAGCTCCTGGCGGGCCGACACATGGGCCAGGGATATCTCCACCGGCTGCACCTGTTCGGACAGATCGGCGACGGTCAGGCCGAAGGGAAACAGCTCGCGATAGATGACCCGGTCGCGCAGGCCCGGCCCCATGCGGAAGCCGACCCGCTTGGCCAGCTTGGCCATGCGCTCCTCCAGACGGCGGCGGTTGCGGGCCTCGAACACGGCCAGGCGGTTGGTCACCACCACCCAGTCGATGGTTCCGGTCTGCCCTTTGGCCGCATTGGCGATGGCCCGCTGCTTGCGGGCCTCCCACACGGTCTCGGAATAGATGGAGGGCTTCAGCAGATCCAGGGTCACCGGATCCACGTGGCCCAGCAGGTCGAAGTCCACGAAGCTGTCGTTCATGGGCGTGACGATCAGGTCGGCCCGGCCGTGGGCGGCGCGGGACAGCACCGTGTCGCCGCCCGGGGTGTCCATGACGATGTACTCGGCCGACCTCGCCGCCGCGAACGCCGCCTCGAAGCGGGCCATCTGCTCGTCCTCGCCGGCCCGGGCCAGCGCCGCGCCGTCGCCCAGATCGGCCATGACGGGCTCGGGCAGGGTCTGGTTGTTGGCGGCCAGCCAGGCGCGCCGGTTGGCGAAGAACCGGGCCAGGGACTTCTGCCGCAGGTCCAGGTCGATCACGGCGACCTGGCGGCCCGCCTCCAGCAGGGCGGCGACGATATGGATGGCCAGGGTGGACTTGCCCGCCCCGCCCTTTTCGTTGCCGACGACGATGACCTTCGCCTCAGACATGTTCAATCAATGCCCCTTGAGCCTGATCGGTTGAGGCGGGATCCCTTCGCGGACCCGCCGACGCCGTGGATCAGGCTCTTTCTGAACGAGCCGCGAATCTCGGCGCGGCGGAATGGAGCGAGAGTCAGGGCTGGGACGCCGAAGGTCAACGAAGGCCGATGTCGCGCCTGTGGAGCGCTCAGGCTCGCCCGGCGGCGGCGCACCAGGGATCATTGACCCGGGCGGCGCGACAGATCTCGGCCGCGGTTTCGGCCGGGGCGCCGACCTTGAGGCGCACCAGCTGGCGGCCGTTCACGGTCACCGGCTCAAAGCGGGGCGAAAGCCCGGACAGGGCGGCGCGCGCCTCGCCGGTGCTGAAGCGGGTCCAGGCCTCGCGGGCCGAGGCTTCGCTGGAGAAGGCGCCCAGCTGGATCACGGCGCCGGTGCGGACCGGCGCGGCGGCGGAGACGGCGGGGCGCAGGTTTTCGGAGACCGCGCGGCTGACCTGATCGCTGGCGGCCTGGACGATGGCCGGGGCGGCGGCTTCGGCCACGGCGGGCGCGGCGGCCTCGATGACGCCGCGCAGGCCGCCGTCCCGGGCGTCCCACAGGGCGTGGGGGTCCAGCACCTCGACGCGCAGGGCCGGGCGCAGGCCCGCCTCCGCGGCGGTGGCCGGCGCCGCCGGCGCGTCCTGCGAGGCCTGCGGGGACAGACGGATGTCGGCCACGCGCCGGGCCATGGTCTCGAAACGGTCGGGATCGCCCTCGACCATGCCGCAGGCGCCCAGCGACAGGATCGCTGCGCCCATAAGCCCTTTACGGATCAGGTCGGTCGGCGTCATAAGCGCCACCCTAGCGGACGGCCCTCAAGACGCCGTTGAAAGACACGCTTAATCGGAGAGGTTAACGCGTAAACCATGACCGCCGTCCCCGCACTCGTACTGACACGCACCGTGGCCGACCTGCGCGCGCAGGTGGCCCGCCTGAGGAACGCGGGGAAGCGCATCGGGTTCGTTCCCACCATGGGCGCCCTGCACGACGGGCATCTGGCGCTGGTGGCCGAGGCCCGGCGGCTGAGCGACGCGGTGGTGGCCAGCATCTTCGTCAATCCGACCCAGTTCGCCGCCCATGAGGATCTGGGGACCTATCCCCGGCAGGAGGCGCGCGACGCCGAGCTGCTGGCGGGCGCGGGCTGTTCGATCCTGTTCGCCCCCGATGCGGCCGAGATGTACCCGGACGGCTTCGCCACCTCGGTTCAGGTGGGCGGACCCAGCGCGGGCCTCGAGACCGACTTCCGCCCCCACTTCTTCGGCGGCGTCGCCGTGGTGGTGGCCAAGCTGCTGAACCAGGTCCAGGCCGACGTGGCCGTCTTCGGCGAGAAGGACTACCAGCAGCTGATGGTGGTGCGGCGCATGGCGCGGGACCTGGACATCCCCACCGGGATCGTGGGCGCCCCCACGGTGCGGGACGATCACGGCCTGGCCCTGTCCTCCCGCAACGCCTACCTGTCGGCCGACGAACGGGCGGTGGCGCGGCGGCTGAACGCCATCCTGCGAGACGCCGCGGACCAGACCCGGGCCGGCGCGCCCGTCGCGGTGGCGGAGGCGGCGGCCGCCGAGGCGCTGCTCAGGGCCGGGTTCGCGAAAGTCGACTATGTGGCCGTCCGCCACGCGGAAAGCCTCGCGCCGTTCAGCGGCGTCGTGGACGCGCCCGCCCGCATCCTGGCGGCGGCGTGGCTGGGCAAGACCCGGCTGATCGACAACATGGCGGTCTGACCGCCATCCGCCCGTCAGGCCGCGCGGCTGACCGCGAAATCGGCCAGCGCGGCCAGCGCCC
>JBALUZ010000101.1:0-10086 GCA_036963825.1 Brevundimonas sp. | reverse complement strand
GGAACGGAATCTCGATCCCGGCCTGCTCCAGCGCCTCGGCGATGGCCCAGGTGTAGGCCGCGTGCATGGCCGCCGGGCGCTTGACCGCATCCTGCGTCGGCCACACCAGAAGCTCGAAATCCAGTCCGCTCTCGCCGAAATTCACCAGCCAGACCTGGCATTTGCGGGCCTCCGTCTCGGGCGAGGTGAACGGCGAGGCGCGCGCCGCCGCCAGCACCACGTCGCGGACTTCCCCGCGATCCGCCCCGTAGGCCACCGAGAACGGGATATGGATGCGCCGGGTGTCGCCCTTCAGGGTCCAGTTGGTCAGCGGCTGTTCGATCAGCTGCGAGTTGGGCACCAGGATGTTGATGTTGTCATTGGTGCGGATGCGGGTTGCGCGGGGGCCGATCTCCATGATCGCGCCGCGCGCGCCGCCCTCGATCTCCACATAGTCGCCGACGCTGACCATGCGGTCGAAGATCAGGAACACGCCCGAGACGAATTCCTTGACCACCCCCTGCAGGCCCAGCCCCACGCCGATGCCCAGCGCCCCGGCGAACACCGCCAGGGACGACAGGTTCAGCCCCGTGGCCGACAGGGCCAGCATGACCCCCGCCACCACGAGGCCGTAGCCCACCAGCTTCTCCAGCACGTACAGCGCGCCCGCGCTGCGGCTGGACCGGGCGCGCAGCCGCTTGATGCCGCGCGTGGCGGCCCACGCCAGCCCCAGCGCCACCGCAAGGATGATGGCGGCGGAGATCAGGCCTCCGGCGGTGATGGCCGTGCCCGCCAGGCGCAGCACCGGCGCGTTCTCGATCTTCTCCAGCGCCTGGAGGGTTCCCGGTTCGGTCATGGGGCTCCAGCGCGCGAACTACGGCCAAGGTTCCCGACCTCGCGCGCCCTTGACCCCGCCGTCGCCCCGTGGCCATTGCGCCGCCCATGCTGACCGCCGACTTCGATTTCCACCTGCCCGAGGACCGCATCGCCCTGCGGCCCGCCAGCCCGCGCGATTCCGCCCGGCTGATGGTGGTGAAGGACGGCCGGATCGAGGATCGGATCGTGCGGGATCTGGCCGACCTGCTGGAGCCCGGCGACGCCTTGGTCTTCAACGACACCCGGGTCATTCCGGCCCGCCTCGACGGCGTGCGCGACCGCGACGGCCTGACCGTGCCGGTGGAGGCGACCCTGCACCAGCGCACGGCGCCCGACCGCTGGACCGCCTTCATGAAGCCCGGCAAGCGGCTCAAGGCCGGCGACCGGGTGATGTTCGGCAAGACCGCCGACGGCGCCTGCCTCGCCGGACGTCTGGACGCCCGCGTGGCGGACAAGGGCGAGGACGGCCTGGTCACCCTGGCCTTCGAGCTGGCCGGCCCGGCGCTGGACGACGCCATCCGCGAGGCGGGCGTCATGCCCCTGCCCCCCTACATCGCCGCCCGGCGCCCCGAGGACGACCGCGACCGCGCCGACTACCAGACCCTGTTCGCCCGGCACGACGGCTCGGTGGCCGCCCCGACGGCGGGCCTGCACTTCACGCCCGAGCTGATGGCGGCCCTTCAGGCGCGCGGCGTCTCCACCCACGCCGTCACCCTGCATGTGGGCGCGGGCACCTTCCTGCCGGTCAAGGCGGACAAGGTCGCCGACCACCGCATGCACGCCGAGACCGGCGAGATCTCGCCCGAAACCGCCGACGCCCTCAACGCCGTGCGCGCCGCAGGCGGCCGCATCGTCTGCGTCGGCACCACCTCCCTGCGCCTGCTGGAGAGCGCCACCGGCGAGGACGGCGTCATCCGCCCCTTCCACGACGCCACCGCCATCTTCATCACCCCCGGCTACGCTTTTCGCGCCGCCGACGTGCTGATGACCAATTTCCACCTCCCCCGCTCGACCCTTTTCATGCTGGTCAGCGCCTTCGCCGGAACCGAAACCATGAAGGCCGCCTACGCCCACGCCGTGGACGCCGGCTACCGCTTCTATTCCTACGGCGACGGCAGCCTGCTGTTCCGGGCTTGAGGATCCCCCAGTGCCCTTCCCCTTCCAGATCAACGCCGTCGACGGCGCCGCCCGCACCGGGGTGCTGAAGACCGCCCGCGGCGACATCCGCACGCCCGCCTTCATGCCCGTGGGCACCGCCGCCACGGTCAAGGCCCTGACGGTGGATCAGGTGGCGGCCACCGGCGCCGACATCATCCTGGGCAACACCTACCACCTGATGCTGCGCCCCGGTCCGGAGCGGATGCAGCGGCTGGGCGGCCTGCACCGCTTCATGCGCTGGGACAAACCCATCCTCACCGACTCGGGCGGCTTCCAGGTGATGAGCTTGTCGGGCATCTCGAAGGTCACCGAGGACGCCGTCACCTTCGCCAGCCACATCGACGGCTCGAAACACGTCCTGTCGCCGGAACGCTCCATCGAGATCCAGGCCGACCGCATCGGCTCGGACATCGTCATGCAGCTGGACGAATGCGTCTCCTGGCCCGCCGAGGAAGACCGCGCCCGCAAGGCCATGGAGCTGTCCGCCCGCTGGGGCGCCCGGTCAAAGGCCGCCTTCGGCGACCGTGATGCGCAGGCCCTGTTCGGCATCCAGCAGGGCTCCACCTATGCGCACCTGCGCCGCGAATCCTCCGAACGCCTGATCGAGACCGGCTTCGACGGCTACGCCATCGGCGGCCTCGCCGTGGGCGAGGGCCATCAGGCCATGTGCGAGACCCTGGATCACTGCGTCGCCCACCTGCCCGCCGACCGCCCCCGCTATCTGATGGGCGTCGGCAAGCCCGTCGATCTGGTGGAGGCGGTGGCGCGCGGCGTGGACATGTTCGACTGCGTCCTGCCCACCCGCTCGGGCCGCCACGGCCAGGCCTGGACCTGGGAGGGCCCGGTCAACCTCAAGAACGCCCGCTTCGCCGAGGATCAGGACCCCCTGTCCCCCGACGTGGACTGCCCCGCCAGCAACGCCTATTCAAAGGCTTATCTGCATCATCTTGTCAGATCGGATGAGATTCTGGGGCAGGTCCTGCTCAGCTGGCACAACATCGCCTTCTTCCAGGCCCTGACCGCCACGATGCGCGCCGCCATCGCCGACAACCGCTTCGAAGCCTTCCGCCGCGATTTCCACGCGCGACAGGCCCGTTAAGGACGTTACCCAAACCGCAACAGAATCCCGCTAGTCTCGCGGATCATGAACACGCCCCGCGACGCCAGTCTCGAAGCGGCCCTGGCCCACATCTTCGCCGCCGAGGGCGAGACGCGGGCCAGCTGGTTCGCCCTCACCGGAGGCGAGCGCCTGTTCACCGCCGGCCAGCCCGCCGACACCCTCTATCTGGTCCGCTCCGGCCGCCTGGGCGTGTTCCGCCATCAGGAGGGCGAGACCGAGAGCCAGTTTCTCGGCGTCATCCGTCCCGGCGAGCCGGCCGGCGAGATGTCCCTGATCGCCGGCACGCCCCACACGGCCACCGCCGTGGCCCTGCGCGACAGCGAGATCCTGGCCCTGCCCCGCGAGGCCTTCCTCGACGCCGCCCGCGCCCATCCCGACGTCATGGTCGAGCTGGCCAGCCTGATGGTGCGCCGCTCGCGCGAGACCTCGCCCCGCGCCGCCGACCCCAGCGTGTTCGGCTTCGTCTCGGCCCGTGAACGGCCCATCCGCGATTTCGTCGAGCGGGTCCGCGACCAGATCGGCCATCTGGGCTTCACCGCCCGGGTCATCGACTCCACGGCCCTGAACTCCGCCACCGAATGGCTGTCCCTGATCGAGCAGACCCACGACTTCGTCCTCTACTGCGCCGAACAGGACGAAGCCGCCTGGGCCGGGCTGTGCGCCCGCCAGGTGGACCGCCTGTTCGTGGTGGGCGATCTGAACGGGCCTGCGCGGATGCCCCCGGTCCAGCGCAGCGGCTCTCTGGAAGAGCATCAGCTCACCGACCTGATCCTCCTGCGCCCGGCCGACGGTCCGCCGCCCCGCGACACCGTCCGCTGGCTGAAAGCCGTCGATCCCGCCCGCTGGTTCCATGTTCGCGAACAACGGGTCGACGACGAGGCCCGCATCGCCCGCGTGCTGACCGCCACCTGCGTCGGCCTGGTCCTGTCCGGCGGCGGCGCCCGCGCCTACGCCCACCTGGGCGCCATCGCCGCCCTGCGCAACGCCGGCGTGCCCTTCGATTTCGTGGGCGGCTCGTCCATGGGGGCGGTGATCGGCGCGGGCGTGGCCCTGGAGTGGGACCAGCAGGCCCTGGAGAGCCGCATCCGCAAGGCGTTCGTGGACCAGAGCCCCCTCACCGACATCGCCTTTCCCATCGTCGCCATGACCCATGGGCGCAAGGTTGATCAACTGTTGATCGACGCCTATGGCGACACCGACATCGCCGACCTGCCCCTGCCCTTCTTCTGCGGCTCCTCCAATCTGACGGCCAACAGCTATGTGGTGCACCGGCGCGGCATGCTGCGGCAGGCCCTGCGCGCCTCCATCTCCCTGCCCGGGGTCCTGCCCCCCGCCGTGATCGACGGCCAGGTGCTGGTGGACGGGGCGGTGCTGCGCAACCTGCCCGCCGACGTCATGCGCGGCTGGCAGCCCGGGCCCGTGGTCGCCGTCGACGTGTCGCGCACCCACACGGTGGACCCCAGCGTCGTCGAAAGCCCCAAGACCTGGTGGCGCTGGATCATCTCCGGCGACTGGCGCCAGGGCCCGCCCATCGTCTCCATCCTGATGCGTTCGGCCACCATCACCAGCGCCGCCGACCTGGCCGAGGCGCGCGCCGCCACGGACCTTCTGATCATGCCGGAACTGGGCGGCGTCGAGATCCGCGACTGGAAGGCCTTCGAACCGGCGGTCAAGGCCGGCTGGACCGCCGCCGTCGCCGCCCTGGCCGGGCTCAAGGGCCCCGTCACCCACCTGCGCCTGCGTCGCGCCCGGAAGGCCGCCCTCAGCGCCGCGCGATCAGGAACAGCCGCGGAAACGGCATCAGGGTCGTCCCGTCCGCCCGCCGCGGGAAGGCGGCCGAAAGCCGCCCCGAAAGCGCCGAAAGAAAAGCGTCCCGCGTCGCGCCGGAAAGCGCCGTCAGATACGGCCTGAGCGCCGTGCCCTTCATCCACTCCAGCACCGCGTCCTCCCCGTCCAGCACCTGCAGATAGGTGGTGGACCAGAGGTCGATCTCCCGACAGACCCCCGCCAGGGCGTCGTAGTAGGCCTCGGGCGCCAGCAGCGGCGCGATCGTGTCCACGCCCGCCAGCGCCCCGGCCCAGGGCCCCTCGGCCGCCGTTTCCCGCATGATGGCGTGGTGCCGCGTCTCGAAGGCCATGGGCATCTGGCAGGCGAACACCCCGCCCGGCGCCAGCTGCGCCGCGATGCGCGCGAACAGCGCCTCATGGTCCGGCAGCCACTGCAGCGACGCATTGGCCAGGATCAGGTCCACAGGCCGCGCCGGCGCCCAGGCCCCGGCGTCGCCCTCGATCCAGTCCACCTCATCGGGCAAGGCCCGCGCCCGCGCCAGCATGTCGGCGCTGGAGTCCAGCCCGTGCACCGCCGCCCCGGGCCAGCGGCGCTTCATCATCGCCGCATGCTCGCCCGTGCCGCAGCCCAGGTCCCAGATCTCGCCCGGAGCCACATCCGGCAAGCGGCTCAGCAGGTCCAGCGCGGCGCGGTCCCGCTGGGCGCGAAACCGCTGATACTGGTCGGGGTCCCAGACGGGCGTATCGATCACGAAACAGTCACCATGCGGAAGAAGCCCTTGCGAAGTCGCCATCGAGTTCTAACCTCGCAGGTCCCTGTACAACAGCTGAAAGGAGGTGATCCGGTGTCTCATTGTCACTCGACGCACGTGGAGATCGGAACCCGGACCTCTCGGGAGGCCCGCGCCTGACCTTTCAGGCAAGGATCTGATCGGCCGCTGTGCGGTCCGACAATGCGAGGCCGCCGGAGCGATCCGGCGGCCTCAATTGCTTTTCAAGGGGGGTCGTCAGAACCCGCGGGCGGCCCAGCCGACGATCGCCTCCACCGTCGCCGTCACGGCGGCCCACACCAGAAACAGATAGATCACGCAGGCCGCGGTCCCCAGGGCGCCCAGCAGGATCGCGGCCCCGTCCCGCTGCATCACGCCCAGCCCCAGCACGATCAGGGTCACGCCCGGCAGCAGGTCGCCGAACGGCACCGGCAGGGCCATCATCACCGCCAGGAAGACACAGACCAGCCCCGTAACCACGTCCGCGATCTCGCCGGTCAGCCACGGCATGCGCGGCCGCGACAGGCGCTCCACGGAGCGGATCGGCGTGATCACCTTGGCCAGCGCCCGGCCGAACGTCTGCCGTGACAGACCCCGGTTCAAGGTCCAGCTCGGCAGCCAGACCCGGCTGCGCTGAAACGCCAGCTCCAGCGCCAGCAGGATGATCGGGACGCTGAGGATCGCCTTGGATCCCGGGGGCCAGGGAAACAGGCTGACCAGGGCGATGATCAGGATCAGCGCCCCGAAGCCCCGCTCCCCGAACGCCTCCACGATCTCGCCCAGGGTCAGGGTCGGCGCCCCGTCCCGCGCCAGATCCTCCAGAACCTCCGAAAAGGTCCGCCGATGCTCGGGCGGAGCGGTCAGGGCCGTCGACGTCATCAGGCGTCCATCATGTGCGGGAGGCGCCGGGCCGATCCCGCCGCCGCCTCACAGATGGGGCGTCCGGGCCGGCCGTCAACTGTCGCTCTTGTGCTCGGGCTTGTCCTTGCGCGAGGTCGAGGCCATCTCGTCCAGCTCCTTCTCGCTCATGGACTCGACCATCGATCTGGACGCCCCCTTGAGGTCGGACTTGGGCGTATCGCCGCGCTTGGCCGACAGGGCGGCTCCGGCGGCTTTCTGCTGGGCTGCGGATTTGGCGGGCATGGCGTATCTCCTTCCGTGGGAAGAAGGGATCAGGGGCCGTGCCGGTTCCCGGGGCGCGGCGGCTCAGGTCAGGGCGGCGATGGACGACGCGATGTTGGCGCGGGCCGGAATTTCAAAGCGTTCACGGCCCCAGTCGCTGAAATAGAGAGCTTCACGCTCGATGAAACGTTGCAGAACGCCCCGTCGCGCCGCCCGATACAGATGGTCGGGCGCAAAGGCGTACTCATCCCGGATGGCGCGCTCGTAGGCCTCGAACTCGGCGGGCGCGGCGCCGAGGATGGACAGGTCCATGTCCAGAAACGCCGCCATGTCGTCCCGATCCGGCGGGGCGAGATCGTCGGCCAGGCGATGGCTCGCGGTCGCCTCGATCATCCGGACGGCGCGCAGACGCGTTTCGGCGGCCACGTCAGGGAGATCGGCGTCCCGAAGCAGTTGTGCGCTCTGCGCCTCATTGTCGGATCGCGCCGGATCGTAGACAGCGTCGTGGAACAGGATCGCCAGCTCCACGGCGGCCGGGTCGTGCAGATGATCCCGTCGCAACGCCAGCCAGCCGAGCAGGGCCTCGACGTGCGCCCATGTGTGGTAGCGCCGGTGCGGCTCGGCATAGCGCTTCCGAAGCTCCGCAAGGACGCCCTCCGGGACCATGCCGGCCGCCGGGGTCATCCCCCCAGCAGCTCCCGCCCGATCAGGAAGCGCCGGATCTCGTTGGTCCCGGCGCCGATGTCGTACAGCTTGGCGTCGCGCACCAGCCGCTCCACGGGCCATTCCTTCGTATAGCCCGCCCCGCCCAGGGCCTGCACCGCCTCCAGCGACACCTTCACCGCGTTCTCGCTGGCCAGCAGGATCGCGCCGGCCGCGTCGTAGCGCGTGGTCTGGCCCGCGTCGCAGGCCCGCGCCACCGCATAGACATAGGTCCGCGCCGAGTTCAGGGCCACGTACATGTCGGCCACCTTGGCCTGCATCAGCTGGAACGAGCCGATGGCCTTTCCGAACTGCTTGCGCTCGCGCACATAGGGCAGCACCACGTCCAGCGCCGCCTGCATGATGCCCAGCGGTCCGGCCGCCAGCACCGCGCGCTCATAGTCCAGGCCGCTCATCAGCACGGCCGCGCCGCGCCCCTCGCCGCCCATGACGTTCTCTTCCGGCACCTCGCAGTCCTCGAACACCAGCTCCGCCGTGTCCGAGCCGCGCATGCCCATCTTGTCCAGCTTCTTCGAGACGCTGAACCCCTTCATGCCCTTCTCGATCAGGAACGCCGTGACCCCGCCGTTGCCGTCACCGGTGCGGGCGTAGACCACCAGGGTCTCGGCGGAGGGCGCATTGGTGATCCAGAATTTCGTGCCGTTCAGCACGTAGCGGTCGCCCTTCTTCTCGGCCCGCGTCTTCATGGACATGACGTCCGAGCCCGAGCCCGCCTCGGACATGGCCAGCGAGCCCACATGTTCGCCGCTGATGAGCTTGGGCAGATACTTCCGCTTCTGCTCTTCGGTGCCCCAGCGGCGGATCTGGTTCACGCACAGGTTCGAGTGGGCGCCATAGGACAGCCCGATGGAGGCCGAGGCCCGTGACACCTCCTCCATGGCCACCACATGCTCCAGATAGCCCAGACCCAGGCCGCCGAACTCTTCCTCCACGGTGACGCCGTGCAGGCCCAGCTCGCCCATCTCGGGCCACAGGTCGCGGGCGAAGGTGTTGGTCTCGTCGATCTCGGCGGCGCGCGGCGCCAGCCGGTCGGCGGCCCATCTGGCGGTGGTCTCGCGGATCATGTCCGCGGTCTCGCCGAGGCCGAAATTCATCGATTGGGGGGCGTTGGGAATGCTCATGGCCAGCGGGGTAGCACCGCCCGGCCCGTTCGCAAAGCCGGCCTCAGCCCTCGCCGCGCCCGCCGCGGCGCAGATACAGATTGTAGGCCGAGATGCCCACGCACAGGGCCCCGATCAGCGCCAGCACCCATGACGCGATGGTGGTCTGGTCCAGGCCGTCTTGCACCGGCCGGTCCGCCGCCATGCGGAAGCCGAAGATGGCCGCGCCGAACGCGGTCAGGCCCACGACCCCCATGCCCAGGAAAGCGCCCGTCTCGCTCCAGTCCATGCGTCCGCGCCGCTCCGGCTCGAACGACTCCGGCATGAAGACCGGCGGGCCGCCGGCCCGCGCGAGGGGATCCTCGATGAACAGCGGCGCCGCCTCGGCGACCGGCCCGGGACGTTCGGCCTCGGGCCAGACCTCGCGGGTCGGCGGATCCGGCTCGACTTCGGGCGGCGGGGTCAGAATCAGCACCCCCGCCCCCGGGTCTGCGGCCCCGGACGCCGCGCGGGACTCGCCGCCGAACAGGTGCGCTCCCGCCGCCGGGGAGAGGGCGTAGGGAGAATAGCGCTGCATGGCCAGGGCCGCCGCCGCCGCCGCGGGCGGGGGCGCCGGCGGAGGCTCCACAGCCGCAATCTCCGGCCGCTCGCCGTTCTCGTTGGCCGCCGCCATGGCCGGCGCGGGTTCGGGTTCAGGCTCGGGCTCGGGCTCGGGCTCGGGCTCGGGCTCGGGCTCAGCTTCCGGTCCGGCGTCCGGCGGCGGCGGCGCGGGCGTCGCGAACATCGGCGTCACCACCGGCGCCGGATCAGCCTCGTCGGCCGGCGCGGCCGTTTCCGGCTCAGCCTCCGGGGCCTCCGGCGCGTCGGCGGGGCTTTCGCCCAGCAAGGTCGCCACGGCCATGGCCCGTGCGTCCCCGGCGTCGGCGGCGGCGTCGATTTCAGGTTCAGGCTCGGCCTCGGCCTCAGCCGGATGTTCTTCGAGCGCCGCGGGCGCGGGCGGCGCGGCGGGGGCAGCCATCAGAGCCGCCAGATCCGCCTCCTGCGACGGATCATGCCGGAACAGCGCGCTCTCGGCCGCGCGGCGTCGCGCGACCGGATCGGGCGCGGGGGTCAGCGGCGGCGCGTCACAGGCGCCCAGGGCCCGGGCGGCGTCCTCGGGCTCGCCGGCGTTGACCCAGACCAGCACATCCGACGCCAGGAACCGCTCCAGCCCCACCGCCTGGCCGAAGCTGGCCAGGGCGTCCACCTGATGGGCGTTCAGCGGCAGGCTGACCCGTTCGGAAATGGCGTTCAGGATCGGCAGCAGATCGTACTGCAGCAGCAGTTCGGCCTCGGCGGCCGTCACCGTCGCGCCCTCGCGGGCCGACAGGGTGTGGCCGTGGCCCACCACCCAGCGGCCGTCCGGCAGCCGTTCGGCGCGCGGCCGGAAGCCCTCGAAGCTCTTGATGAGC
>JBALUZ010000100.1:0-10271 GCA_036963825.1 Brevundimonas sp. | reverse complement strand
CGGCCAGCAGGGCCACGGCCCCGAAAGCGACAAGGGGGCGGCGGCGTGAGGGGGCGGCGGTCATGATGCAGGCGATCCTTCTTTTCAGGGCGTGGGGGCCGGCGGCCATGGAGAGGGCCGCCGCAGGGGCCGGGGCGCAGGCCATGCCGACCAGGGCGTGGGCGTACTCGGCCCGGTCCATGCGGCCGGCGGCGATGGCGTCGGCGGCTTCCTCGGTGCGGGCGGCGAGGTCGGCGTGCAGGCGCCAGACCAGCGGGTGGAACCAGAACAGCGCCAGCACGAGGCGCGACAGGATCAGGAAGACCCAGTCGGCGCGCCGCAGGTGAGCGATCTCGTGGGCGAGGACGGCGGGCGCGATCTGCGGCCTCTTCAGGCTGGCGGCGTCGATCAGAACCACGCCGGGGCGAACGCCCCAGCTGAGCGGGCCCGGCGCCGCCCTGCTGGCCAGCAGGCGCGGCCGGGGCTGGTGACCGGCCATTGCGGCCAGCCAGCGGGGGCATCGCACGGGCGCGGCTTCCGCTGTCCAGCGATGCAGGGTCCAGATCCCGGCGGCGAAGCGGGCGGCGATCAGCACGGCGCCGAGGGTCCAGAGACAGGCCAGGATGGCGGCCGCGTCGGGCATGGGGACCGCGCCGGACACGGCCACGCCGTCGATCGGCTGGACCTGCCCGCTCCAGACCGGAGGCGGGCTCGGCGCCGGCGCCGGCGGGCCCGGCAACACCGCCAGGCTGAGGGCCGGACCCACGGCCATCAGCACGGGCAGGGCCAGCAGCATCAGAACGGTTCCGCGCAGGATGTCGACGCGCTCGACCGGGCGGCGGGTCGCGAAGCGCGCCAGCGCCAGGCCCGCGCCGGCGATCAGGCTGGATTTGGCCAGCAGGGCGATGAGCACGTCCATGGTCATGACTCGCCTCCCCTGGCCCCGCCGGGCCCGGCCTTGTCGATCAGGCGGCGCAGGGCTTCGGCGTCCTCGGGCGTCAGGCGGTCGCCCATGCCCAGGAGCGCGGTGGCGGCGCTGACGGCGGACCCGGCGAAGAAGGTGTCCACCATGCGCTTGAGCGCGCCGGCGGCCAGGGCGTCGGGGCGGGGCGCCGGGCGATAGACAAAACCACCCTGGCCTCGCTCCCGCCGGACCAGATCCTTGGCCTCAAGCCGGGACAGCAAGGTGCGTACGGCGGAATCGCTGAGCGGATCGGACAGGGTGGTGCGGACATCCGCCGCCGTGGCGGCCTCGAGCCGACAGAGGGTCTCGAACACCTCTCGCTCGCGCCGGGGCAGGGACTCGATCACGGGCCGTCTCCTCTACAAATGTAGCGTTACATTTGTAGCGAATTGGGGCCGCAATGGGGCGCCGACATGAAAAGGCGGTCAGGTCAGGAGGACGAAGCCTGGCCGCCGATCCAGGTGCGGACGGCCCGGCCGTCGCGGTCCAGCAGCACCAGGTCGGCCCTGAGGCCGGCCTCGATCCGCCCGCGCTGATCGGCCAGGCCCATGAAGGCGGCGGGGGCGGCGGCGGCCATGAAGGCGGCCTGGGCCAGGGTGAGGCCGAGGCGCTCGACCGCGTTGCGGACGGCCGAGGCCATGTCCAGATCCGCGCCGGCCAGGGTGCCGTGCTCGTCCATGCAGACTCCGTCCTGAACCGTGATGCGGCGGCCGTTCAGGGCGAAGACCTTGTCGGTCATGCCCACGGACGGCATGGCGTCGGTCACCAGCATGAACCGGTCCAGCGGGCGGGCCCGCAGGGCGATCTTCAGCGTGGCGTCGTGCACATGCCGCCCGTCCACGATCAGGCCGCACCAGCAGTCGGGATCGTCCAGGGCCGCGCCCACCACCCCCGGCTCGCGGTTGCCCAGCTGGCTCATGGCGTTGAACAGGTGGGTGACGCCGGTGGCCCCGGCGTCCAGGGCGCGGCGGGCCTCCTCATAGCCGGCGTTGGTGTGGCCGATGGCGACCACCACCCCGGCGGCGGCCAGGCGCTCGATCATGGCGGGCGTCGCCGCCTCGGGCGCGACCGTCACCAGGGTGCGGCCGCGCGCCAGGGAGGTGAGCAGGGTCACGCCCTCCTCGTCCAGATCCCGCAGATGATCCAGACTGTGGATGCCGCGGCGCCGGGCGCTGAGATAGGGGCCTTCGATATGGATGCCCAGAACGCCCGGCACGCCCTGTTCGATGGCGGCCTCCACGGCGCGCATGGCGCGGTCGATGACGCTCAGATCGTCGCTGATCAGGGTCGGCAGAAAGCCGGTGGTGCCGAAGCGGCGGTGAGCCGCGGCGATGGCGGCGACGCCCTCCACCGTCGGCTCGTCGTTGAACAGCACCCCGCCGCCGCCGTTGACCTGGGTGTCGATGAAGCCCGGCAGCAGGGTCCCGCCGTCCAGATCCACGCGCGCGCCGTCGGGCGCGGCCCCGGCCGGAACCACTTGGGCGATGCGGTCGTCGTCCAGAACCACCGCCACGTCGTCGCGCAGGAGGTCGCCGGTCAGCACCCGGCCATTGATCAGAACCGTGCGCATCAGACCGTTTCAGTGACCTTGTTCAGATGGGGCGGGCGGTCGGGATCATAGCCCCGGGCCACCGACAGGGCGTTGGCCATGCGGTAGAAACTCTGGATCATCAGGATCGGCTCCAGCGCGGGATCGGCGGCCAGGGCGGGCAGGCCGCCGGCCTCGCCCGAGGCCGCTGTCAGCACCTGGGCGCCGCGGGCGGCCATGTCGGCGGCCATGGCGCGGACCCCGTCCCGGGTCTCGTCGTTCTGGGCGAAGACGAGAGCGGGAAACCCGGGCTCGACCAGGGCCATGGGGCCATGCAGCACCTCGGCGGTGGAGAAGGCCTCGGCGTGCAGGCCGCAGGTTTCCTTGAACTTGAGCGCCGCCTCCAGCGCCACGCCGTAACCGACTCCCCGTCCCAGCACATAAAGATTGCGGGCGTTCCGGAGGACTTCCACGCCGCGGGACCAGTCCAGCGCCCAGGCCTGGGCCAGCTGGGCGGGCAGGGCGGACAGTCCGGCCCGCAGGCCCGCGTCGCCGCTCCACTCCGCTGTCAGATGGGCCAGGGCGCTCAGCGAGGCGATGTAGGACTTGGTGGCGGCCACGCTGCGCTCGGCTCCGGCGTGAAGGGGAATGACGATGTCGGCGGCCTCGGCCAGCGGCGACGAGGCGTCATTGACCAGGGCCACCATGCGGGCGCCCGCCGCCTTCGCCGCGCGCACCGCGGCCAGCAGGTCGGGGCTCTTGCCGGACTGGGAGATGGCCAGGCCCAGCACGCCGTCCAGCGTCTGGTGGGTCTGGTAGACCGAGCTGACCGACAGGCCGGCGGCCGAGGTCAGGACGCCCAGCCGGGTGCCGATCAGATAGCGCCCGTAGGTGCCGGCGTGGTCCGAGCTCCCCCGGCCGAAGGTGACCACGGCGCGGGGCGTCTCGCGGCGCAGGCTGTCGGCCAGGTCGCGGACAACCGCGCTGTTGGCCGCCAGCTGACGGGCCACGACGGACGAGGCCTCGGCGGCTTCGGCGAACATGCGGGTGGATTCGGCGGGCGGAGCGGTCACGGCGACTCTCACGACAGGGCGTTCAGTTCGGCGACGAAGTCGTAGGCGTCGCCGCGATAGTAGGACTGCGTCACCTCAACGGCCCGGCCGTCCGCCAGGATGCCGCGCCGTTCGATCAACAGGGCGGGATCGGTGGGACGCAGCCCCATCAGCTCGGCATGCTCGGCGCCCAGCAGCACCGCGCGCAGACGCTGCAGCGCCCGGGCGGGGCGATGACCGGTCTTCTCCAGCGCCGCATAGAGGGAATCCCCCACATCGTTGGGCGACGCCAGGCAGAAGCCGGGAATGGTCGAGAACTCCAGCGCCATGACCGCGCCGTCGGCGTAGCGGATGCGGCTGAAGCGATAGACCGGCGTGCCGGGCGACAGGCCCAGCGTCATGGACTCCTCCGGCGTCACGGCGCCGCGTGACTTGGTCAGCCAGGCGCTGTGCGGCGTGCGCCCGCGCGAGATCATGTCCTCGGTGAAGGACGACAGCTTGGAGAAATTTTTCTCCACGCGGGCGGCGACGAAGGTGCCCGCGCCCTGGCGGCGGGTCAGCAGACCCTCGCCCACCAGCCCGTCCAGCGCCTTGCGCACGGTGATGCGCGAGATCTTGTATTCGGCCGCCAGATCCCGTTCCGCCGGCAGGGCGTCGTCGGGCGCCAGCACCTTGGCGTTGATGGCGTCGCGCAGGGCCTTCTGAAGCTGTTTGTAAAGGGGCGCGTGATCGCCCTGGTCCAGCGCGCCGATCCGTTCAGAAAACATGGACGAAACCTCTTCCGTGCGGGCCGATCATCCCGCGTCGTCGATGACGGTAACATCGGACCAATGAGATACCAATATGAAATTTGTTCGGAATTGGCCTCATTTTGGGCTTGTCATTTTTTCGTAATGGGGCAGTCTTCGGTTTCATTGGCCCGGTACACCGATAGTCCAGCAACGCATCCGCTCGATTATTGGTACTATATTGGGCTTCAATCGGCTCGGGGACGGGGGTCCCCGTCTTTGAGGGGAGAGTGCCGGGTGACCAGAGTTCGTAAATCGCTCATTGCAGCATCCGTCAGCGGTCTTGCCATCATGGCCGCCGGCGCCGCCATGGCCCAGTCGGGCCAGTCAGGACAGGCCGTGACGGAGGTGGACGAGGTCGTCGTCACCGGGATCCGCGCCGCGCTCCAGCAATCGCTGGAGGCCAAGCGCGAGTCCAATTCGATCATCGACGTGGTCACCGCCGAGGATGTGGGCCGCTTCCCGTCCTCCAACGTGGCCGAGGCCATCACCATCATCCCGGGCGTCACCATCGACCGGGAGTTCGGCCAGGGCGAGAAGGTCTCGATCCTGGGCACCGACCCGGCCCTGAACCGCACCCTGCTGAACGGCCAGACCGTGGCCTCCGCGGACTGGTTCATCCTTGATCAGCCGGGCCGGACCTTCAACTATGCGCTGCTGGCGCCGCAGATCGTCGGCAGCGTCGAGGTCTACAAGACGCCCGAGCCGCGCATCGACGAGGGCTCCATCGGCGGCACCGTGATCGTGAACACGCGTCAGCCGCTGGACGCGGGCATCGATCCGATCTCCGGCGCCGTGACCTATCTGTGGAACGACCGGTCGGAAGAGGGCGACTTCCAGTATTCGCTTATGGGCAACTGGACCAATCCGGAGCGGACCTTCGGCGTGCTGCTGGCGGCCCAGCGGTCCAGCGACTTCCTGCGGCGGGACGGCGTCCAGTCGTACGGCACCGTGACCGCGTCCGACTACCTGCCGTCCACCCAGGCCTCCTGGAAGCCGGGCTCCCCGACCTGCGTCGGCGCCTGCGCCGCCACCCTGGCGGCCAACCCCGACGCCATCGGCCTGAACGCCCTGGCCGCCTCGTACTTCGAGCAACAGCGCGACCGCGACAGCTACATGGCGGCCCTGCAGTGGCGGCCGACGCCGGATCTGGAGATCAATTTCGACTGGCTGCGCATCGACGCCAGCTATGACAACACCAACCAGTCCATGTTCGCCTTCCAGGGCAACGCCTGGAACGCCGTCGACCGCCTGACCGACATCACGATCGAGAACGGCATCATCACCCAATCGTCGTTCGACAATGCGCTGTCCGTTCTGGACGTGCAGTACCGCGAGGCCGCCATGACCTCGGACAGCTACCGGCTGAACCTGGAATGGACCGGCGATCGCTGGGACGTGTCGGCGGTGGCGGGCTACACCACGGCCGAGGGCGGGACCCAGCGTCAGCTGTTCGGGGAGTTCCTGAACTGGTCGAACTACTCGGTGGACATCTCGGGCGCCCCCGGTCGTCCGGGCGTGGTCACCTATGAAGACAACATCATGGACGACCCGACGGCCTTCGCCTTCGACGGCGGCTGGGGCACGGGCGACCCGACCCAGGGGCCGACGGGCTGGAACTCGGGCTGGGGCGGCAACATCGTCTCCAAGCCGACCACCGACGAGGAGCAGTACGCCCAGATCGACCTGGGGTATGAGCTCACGGGCGCGATCAACCGCCTGCAGTTCGGCTACAAGTACCGCGACCATGAGACCGACCAGCGCATGTCGGGCGTGTCGATCCCGATCTACGGCTACGTGGGCGACACCTCGATGTTCAACCCGCGCCAGGTGCCGTCGAACTATCTGGACGGCTTCGACGTCAACGACCAGATGCGCACCCGCTTCGTCATCGACGGCGACGCCCTGGCCGACTACCTGGCCTCGGGCGGCTATCTGCAGCCCTGGCAGACCGCGCCGGAAGTGACCGTGTTCGGCAACGCCGAGTTCACCTCCCAGAACTGGAACATCCAGGAAGCCGCCCACGCCGCCTATGTGCAGGCCGATTTCGACACCGGCCGCATGCGGGGCAACTTCGGCCTGCGCTATGTGCGCACCGAGTCCGAAAGCGGCGGCTATACCTGCATCGATCAGGAGCCGGCGGGAGGGTGCGGCGTCACCGAGGACGACTGGGAGTGGGTGGTCGCCACCAAGGAGTACGACAACTGGCTGCCCAGCGCGAACGTGGCCATCGACCTGGCGGACGACCTGATCCTGCGCCTGTCCGCGGCCCAGGTGATCGCGCGGCCGAACTTCGCGGACATGTCCAACTACTTCTGGCTGTCCGACCAGATCCTCACCGGCGGCGGCGGCAATCCGGACCTCAACCCGTATGAGTCGCTGAACCTGCACGCCTCGCTGGAGTGGTACTTCCAGCCCGAGGCCATCCTGGGCGCCGAGTTCTTCTACAAGGACATCGACAACTACATCCTGCAGCAGACCGCGCCCGAGGATCACTTCAACCAGGCCCAGCAGGCGATCACCACCTATCAGATCAGCCGGCCGGCGAACGCCGGATCGGCCGAGGTCCGCGGCCTGGCCCTCGCCTACCAGCAGACCTTCGCCTACGGCTTCGGCCTGCTGGCCAACTACACCTATGTGAACGCCGAGGCGGACGACGGATCGCCGCTGCCCTACAACTCCGATCACCAGCTGAACATCAGCCCGTTCTATGAGAACGGACCGTTCGCGGCCCGGCTCGCCTACAGCTGGCGTTCCGAGTACTTCACCGGCGTGGACCGGGCCAACAACATGTACGTGGACGACCATGAGAACCTGGACGCCACGGTCAGCTGGGCCTTCAATGATCAGGTCAGCATGACCTTCGCCGGCCAGAACCTTCTGGACAGCGAGTACTATAACTATGCGGACACCGTCGCCCTGCCGCGCGGCGTGTACCGGACCGGCCGAAAGCTGATGGCGACGCTCGCCGTCAACTTCTGACGCGGCGGCGCGGGGCGGACGTCTCCACGCCCCGCGCCGCCTTCGTCAGCCTTATCCCCTGAGCGAACTGGGGCGGCCGCATTGCGCCGCCCCCTCTTTCGCCGGAAAGTCTTCCCGAGTGCGAGGGGCTCTTCATGATCAAGACCATTTCATCCGCCGTCGTCCTGTCCGTGGCCGGACTGATGGCGGTCGCGGCCCCGTCGTGGGGGCAGACCCCCTCCCTGATCCCGGCGCCCGTCGCCGCCACCCCCGCCGAGGGCGTGTTCCGCCTGGACGCCGACACGGTGGTGCGGATCCCGCCGGGCGACGAGGACGCGGCGCGCGCCGCCGACTATTTCACCGATCTGATCCGGCGCACGCGCGGGCTCGCCCTGGCCGTCTCGGACGAGCCGGGCGCGGGCGTGGTCTTCCAGCGCAGCGACGGCGGCGCCGCGGACGCCTATGGCCTGGCGGTCGGACCGGGCGGGGCGACCATCACCGCCCCGGACTTCGGCGGGCTTCTGTATGGCGGCGTCAGCCTGTGGCAGCTGGCCACGGCTGAGGCCGGCCAGGGCGCGGTCGACATCGCCGCCGTCGTCATCGAGGATGCGCCGCGCTTCGGCTGGCGCGGGCTGATGCTGGATTCCGCGCGCCATTTCCAGAGCGTCGGGATGGTCCGCGACCTGATCGACGTCATGGCCGCGCACAAGCTGAACGTGCTGCACTGGCACCTGACCGACGACCAGGCCTGGCGGCTGGAGATCAACGCCTGGCCCCGCCTGACCGAGGTGGGCGCCTGGCGCCAGCAGGCGGGGGCGGCGGGCTTCGACGAAAACGGCGAGCCGCTGCTCTACGGCGGCTTCTACACCCAGGATCAGGTGCGCGAGATCGTGGCCTACGCCGCGGCGCGCAACATCACCGTGGTGCCCGAGATCGAGATGCCGGGCCACGCCCTGGCGGCCGTCGTGGCCTATCCCGAGCTGGGATCGGTGGATGAGCTGCCGGACGCCGTCTTCACCGACTGGGGCGTCTTCCCCTGGCTGTTCAACATCGAGGACGGGACCTTCGAATTCCTGGAAACCGTGCTGGACGAGGTCATGGCCCTGTTTCCGAGCGAGTACATCCACATCGGCGGGGACGAGGCGGTCAAGGACCAGTGGGAGGGCAACCCGCGCATCCAGGCGCGCATGGCGGAACTGGGTCTGGCCGACGAGAACGCGCTGCAGAGCTGGTTCGTGCGGCGCATCGAGCGCCATCTGAACGCCAACGGGCGGCGTCTGATCGGCTGGGACGAGATTCTCGAGGGCGGCCTGGCGCCCAACGCCACGGTCATGTCCTGGCGCGGCATCGACGGCGCCATCGAGGCGGCGCGGCTGGGCCACGACACGGTGTTGTCCCCGGCGCCGACCCTGTATTTCGACCACCGCCAGAGCGACAGCCCGGATGAATCGCCCGGGCGCGGCGCGGTGATCAGCACCCGCGACGTCTACGCCTTCGACCCGGCGCCCGACGCCCTGACCGGGGATCAGCTGGATCATATCCTGGGCGTGCAGGGCAATGTCTGGACCGAGCACATCCGCACCGAGGAGCGCCTGTGGGACAAGCTGTTCCCGCGCATGGCGGCGGTGGCCGAGCTGGGCTGGTCGCCGCCCCATGTGAACGACTGGGCCGGCTTCGCGGCGCGCCTGCCCGACCAGCTGGATCGCTATGAGGCGCTGGGCGTGACCCACGCCACCATCTGGCTGGAGCCGATGCTGTCGCTGGACCTGGCCGGGGAGGCCGCCGACGGAAGCCTGTCGGTGGCGCTGTCGAACGAGTTCGGCGCCGGCGAGATCCGCTACACCACCGACGGCGGGCGCGTGACGTCCGACGCGGCGGTCTATGAGCATCCGGTGACCGTGCCGCCGGGCAGCGTGGTCCGGGCCTCCACCTGGCTGAACGGCGAGGCGGTGGGCCGCGAGCGCCAGTGGGCCGTGACGCGGCGCGACGCCGTGACCCGCACCAGCCATCAGCTGGCGCAATGCACGGGCGGGCTGGTGCTGGCGCTGGAGGACGACGCGCCGCGCGGGCCGGGGACGGACGAGCGCGCCGTGCTGGTGACCGACATCCTCAATCCCTGCTGGATCTACGAGGCCGCGCCGCTGGACGGGGTGACCATGGTCACCGCCCATGTGGGGTCCCATCCCTTCAACTATCAGGTCGGCGCGGCGCGGGATTCGGTGCCCCTGCACCCCACGGCCACGGCCCACGGCGAGCTGGAGATCCGGCTGGACAGCTGCGAGGGGCCGCTGATCGGGGCCCTGCCGCTGGCGCCGGCTGCGGACAATGACGGGATCACCGTCCTGACCGGCGAGATCGCGCCGCAGGACGGCCGCCATGACCTGTGCCTGCGGTTCACGCGGGACTCGGTCGACCCGATCTGGGCGGTCGAGCGCATCACCCTCGGAAGCCGGGACCGCCCATGACCGACATCGTCCTCGTCGCGCCGATGGCCGGGTGGGCGGCGCCGCTTTCCGAAGCGCCTGACCCTGTCTTCGCCGAGCGGATGATGGGAGACGGGGTGGCGGTCGACCCGGTCGAGGGCGTCCTGCGGGCGCCCTGCGACGGGGTGGTGACCATCCTCGCGCCCGCCCGGCATGCGGTGACCCTTCGCGGGGACGACGGCGTCGAGGTGCTGATGCACATCGGTCTGGAGACCGTGTCCCTGGAGGGGGAAGGGTTCACCGCCCGCGTCGCCGAGGGGCAGGCGGTGAAGACGGGCGATCCGCTGATCACCTTCGATCTGGACAGGGTCGCAAGCCGCGCCAGAAGCTTGATCACCCCGATCATCATCACCAACGGCGACGCCTTCGAGGTGGTGAGCCGCGTGACGGATCGCGAGGTGCAGGCGGGTGATCCGCTGATGACCTTGCGGGCCCTGGGCGGGACCGCGCGGGCGGCGCCGCCGGCGGCAGCGGAGGCGCAACGGCAGGTGGTGACGCCGCTGGCCCACGGCATCC
>JBALUZ010000099.1:0-10273 GCA_036963825.1 Brevundimonas sp. | reverse complement strand
CGTTCATGCTGCCGCTCAAGTCCCCGGCCCTCTACTACCTGCAGCGCCTGCGGGATGAGGCCCACCGCTTCGCCAACGGGGCCCACGCCAAGCGCCGGTCCATGGACATAAAGCGCAACCCTCTGGACGAGATCGAGGGCGTCGGTCCCGGCCGGAAAAAGGCGCTGCTCCACGCCTTCGGCTCAGCGCGCGGGGTCTCCCGGGCCTCGGTGGCCGATCTGGAAAAGGTGGACGGCATCAGCCGCGCCCTGGCGGAGCGTATTCACGCCAACTTCCGAAGCGCCTAGAACAGCCGTCATGACTGACGAATCCGATCCGCTTCTCTCCGGCTACGCCCGCTTCCGCCAGGATGGCTGGACCGAGGCCCGCGCTGAATATGAAGCCCTCGCCGCAGAGGGCCAGAAGCCGCACACCCTGGTGGTCGCCTGTTCCGACAGTCGGGCGGATCCTGCCCTGATCTTCGACGCCGCCCCCGGCCAGCTGTTCGTGGTGCGCAACGTGGCCAACATCGTCCCCCCTTACCAGCCGGACGGCGGCCTGCACGGGGTGTCGGCCGCCCTGGAGTTCGGGGTCCGGGTGCTGGGCGTGGAGCGCATCGTGGTCATGGGACATGCGCTGTGCGGCGGCGTGAACGCCATGATCAACGGCGCCCCGGACACCTGCAACGACTTCGTGCGCCCGTGGGTCGCCCAGGCGGAGCCGGTGGTTCGCAGCGCCACGGCGGGATTGGGAGACGCCGACAAGCAGACGGCCGGCGAACACGCCGTGGTGCGCCTGTCCGTAGAGAACCTGCGCACCTTCCCCTGGATCGCCGAGCGCGAGGCGGCCGGAGATCTGGAGCTGGTGGGCCTGCATTTCGGGATCGCCAACGGCGTCCTGTGGCGCATGCAGGCGGACGGCGTGTTCAAGAGCCTGGATGCAGGCGCTTGAGCGGGCGCCTGCCCCTCTCGGCCTTCGTCATCTGCCTCAATGAGGCCGAGACGATCGAGGCGTGCATCCGGTCGCTGGACCAGTGCGCCGAGATCGTCATCGTGGACTCCGGCTCCACCGACGCCACGCCCGAGGTGGTGGCGCGGCTGGCGGCGGAAGGCTTTCCCATCCGCTTCATGCATCAGGACTGGCTGGGCTTCGCCCGGCAGAAGCAGTTCGCGCTGGAGCAGGCGACGCAGCCCTGGCTGCTCAGCATCGACGCGGACGAACGACTGGACCGGGACCTGCGGGACGCCCTGCCCCGCCTTCTGGCGGCGCCGGATGACGTGGTCGGCTGGCGCCTGCGGCGGCGGCCCTGGCTGATCGGCTACGGCTACACGCCGAAAGGCGTGGGCGACGGGGCCAATCTGCGGCTGTTCCGCAAGGGCAAGGCGGTGTTCGACATCCGGAAGACCGTGCATGAGGGCCTGATCCCGGACGGGACGGTCCGCGTGGCCGAACAGGGCGCCCTGCTGCACTACCGGCCGCTGACGGTCGGCGAGGTGGTGGTCAAGGAAGAGCGCTACGCCACCCTCAAGGCGGGCATGCGGGCGGCGGGCAAGAAGCGGTTCACGCCGTGGCGCATGCTGCTGAACCCGCCCATCTATTTCCTCCGGGTCATGTATGGGCGCAGGCTGTATCGCGCAGGCTGGGCCGGCGTCATCTTCGCCATGCAGGCGGCCATCTATTCCTTCCTCACCGAGGCCAAGACCTGGGAAGCCGAGGCGATCAGGCGCCGGCCTTCGACGGATCACGACCCGGACACCGTCTCGCGCGTTCAGGAACCCTGACCATGCTCCAGAGAACCCCCATGACCTCGCCCCTGCGCAACATCCCCAACATCCTCACCGGCGCCCGGCTGGCGGCGGGGGTGGTGATGTTCCTGATCCTGGCGGGGGCGACGGCCACGCCGATCCTGTCGGCCTATCTCAGCCCGGACGACCAGTTCGCCCTGTACCGCGCGGCCTTCTTCATCTTCGTGGTCGCCGCCTCCACCGACTGGGTGGACGGATTCCTGGCCCGCCGCTGGAAGGTGGAGAGCCGCTGGGGCGCTATCCTGGACCCCATCGCCGACAAGATCCTCGTGACCGGCGCCATCCTGGGGCTGCTGACGTCCGGGTCGCTCACCCAGATCGCCATTCCCTGCGGCCTGATCCTGTTCCGCGAATTCGCCGTCTCGGCCCTGCGCGAGACCCTCGCGGGGGAGGTCAAGCTGCCGGTGACGACCCTGGCCAAGTGGAAGACGACCCTGCAGCTGGTGGCGCTGGGCATGCAGCTGCTGACCCTGAACTGGAACGACTTCGGCTGGGACTACGACGCCCTGCACACCTTCCAGATCGCCGCCGACGTGATGCTGTGGCTCGCGGCCGCGGTCACCGTCTGGACCGGGTGGCAGTACTTCCGCGCGGCCGGCAAGCAGATGACCTGAGGACCTAGTCGGCTCCCAGCTCCTGCAGCAGATGGTCCATGCCGTAGATGTTGCGCAGGGCCTCGGTCACCGCCTGGGTCGTGACGATGACGCTGCGGTTGACGTTGATGTCATAGCCGTAGGCGTTGCGCTGGCTCAGGACGGTGGAGTCGAAATTGGCCCCGATGATCTCGCCTTGGGCGTTG
The DNA here is from genome assembly GCA_036963825.1 of Brevundimonas sp. Lineage (GTDB taxonomy): Bacteria > Pseudomonadota > Alphaproteobacteria > Caulobacterales > Caulobacteraceae > Brevundimonas. Next base: position 7,690 of record JBALUZ010000099.1, on the reverse strand, counting down.
ATCGCCGGCGAGCCTGACGAGCCGCCGATGGTGTCGGTGGACACCGCCATGTTCAGCACCGCATCCATGTCGATGCGGTCGCGGGCGGCGGCGATGCGCGGCGTGATGACGAAGGGATCGGCGCCGGTGGCCCGGTCGAACAGGCCTGCAAAGGTGGTCAGGGGCTCCACCGTCCGGCCCTCATAGGTCCAGCCCTCCACCTTGCCGTAGCTGAGCCGCAGGGTGCCCGTGGCGTCGGGATAGACGTCGTCGCCATAGACGGCGAACCGGGCGGCGGCCAGCGACTCGCTGGCGCGGGCGGTCGGGGCTTCCACCTCGGCCTCCCACTGTTCGCGCACGGGACGGTTGACCGGCTGCATGGCCAGGACGAAGCGGATCAGCGGATCGTCGCTGGCCTCGATGGCCTCGAGCCCCCCCTCCCACAGGGCCCGGCGCACGGCCGGATCGCCCAGGGTCGTGCCGGACGCCAGACGCTCGGCCATGCCTTCCGGCGATTCATCGCCCAGCAGGGCCCGCACCCGCGGATCGTCCACGGTCAGGATCTCGCGGGTCTTGGACAGCCACCAGCTGAGCTGCAGCTCGTCCAGCTCCGGATAGGTCGGCAGGTCAGCGAACAGGCGCTGCTGCACCAGCGGCAGGCGGCTGTCGGCGAACTCCGGCAGGCGCTGGCCTGACGGCTTGCCGCGCTCCTGGGCCGCCCGGACCAGGGTTTCGGCGAAGCCGAACAGGCGCGACCCGCCGCCGGCCCGGACCTCCAGCAGGCTGTAGGCCGGATAAAGCCGCGCCTGCACAGGCTGCAGTTCCGCCAGCGTCGACCACGGATCGCCCGCCTCCGCCGCCAGCGCCGGATCGGCGGCCACACGGGCGCGGAACTCGTCTTCGGCCGCCTGACGACGTCCCATGAAATCGCCGTCGATCAGGGCGCGCATGCGGCCCATGCCGCGCTTGTAGGTGTTCTCGACCCCCGAGAGGGCCGACGAGGCGATGAAGCGGTGCTCGTCGCTCTCCTGCGAGAACCGGATCAGCCGGCCGCGCAGTTCGGAGGCGATCAGCTGGTCCATGGGCAGGATCACGTCCCGCACGGTGGCCAGCTGGTCCTGGGTCAGCAGCCGCTGGGTCGATCCCGGCGTGCCCGAGACGAACACCGCCTCGCCCGGCGTCGGCGCCTCCGCGTTCCAGGTGAAATGGGTGTCGGTCGCCACCGGCCGGTCGTTTTCGTAAAGTCGCAGGAAGGCCGCATCGAGGGCGAAGCGCGGGAAGCTGAAATTGTCCAGATCGCCGCCGAAGGACGAGGCGCGCTCCTCCGGCGCAAAGGCCAGCCGCACATCGGGATATTTGCGGAAGGTGTAGAGCTTGAACTGCCCGCCCCGGTACAGGCTGACCACCTGGCAGCGCAGGTCGTCGCGGCCCTCGCAGGCCTCGCTCTCGATGGCGGCGGATTCGGCGTCGCGGGCCCGGGTGAAGGCCGAACCGTCCAGCCCCTGCCCCGCCGCCTGCATGCGGTCCGTCACGTCGGAAATGTCGATCAGCACCTCGGCCTGCATGCCGGGACAGCGGCGCTCTTCCTCGCGGCTCGCCGGGGTGAAGCCGGTCTCGGCGTACTGCACCTCGGGCGTGGAGATGTTCTGCACGCAGGACGAGACGCAGTGATTGTTGGTCATCACCAGCCCCTCGCCTGACACGATCCCCGCCGAACAGCCGGTGGTCAGCCGCACGGACGACAGCCGCGCATGGTCCAGCCACGCCTGATCGATGTCCGTCCCCAGCGCCGCATTGGCCCGCTGGATCGGGAAATTGTCATAGGTCCACATGCCCTCCTCCGCCGAGGCGGATGACGCGGCGGCCAGGGCCAGGACGGCGGCGGAGGCGGTGAGGAACAGACGCATGATGATCTCCGGTTCCTTCTCCCCTCGGGGGAGAAGGTGTCATGCGAAGCATGACGGTTGAGGGGGCTGGCGGATGCGGGCTCCGTCCTCACCTCGACGGCGCGGACAGAGCCCCCTCATCCGAGCCGCTACGCGGCCCACCTTCTCCCCCGAGGGGAGAAGGGCGTTACTCCACGCCCAGCTCTTCCAGCAGGTGCGGCAGGCGATAGACGGTGCGCAGGGCCTCGGTCACGGCGGCGGTGGAGACCGACACCGTGCGGTTCAGCTCCCCGTCATAGCCGAAGGCGCCCCCCAGCGAGTGGATGTTGCCGTCGAACGCCGCGCCGATCACCTCGCCGCGGGCGTTGATCACGGGCGAGCCCGAGTTGCCGCCGATGATGTCGTTGGTGGAGACGAAATCATAGACGGTCTCCTTGTTGATGCGGCCCTCGGCCTCGGCCCAACGCGGAGCCAGATTGTAGGGCTCGGCGCCGGTGGCCCGCTCGTACAGGCCGCCGATGTAGGTCATGGGCGGCACGTCCACGCCGCGATAGCTCCAGCCCTCGACGGCGCCGTAGCTGAGACGCAGGCTGAAGGTGGCGTCCGGATACAGGGTGTCGCCATAGACGGCGAAGCGGGCCTGGGCGATGCGCTCGGCGGCCTGGCCGGTGGGGGCCGACACGCGCTGCTCCCACTGGGCGCGGGGCGCGCGGCCCAGCCCTTCGGTGCGCAGCACGAACTGGATCAGCGGGTCGTTCGAGGCCTGAACGGCCTCCAGGCCGCCGTCGAACAGGGCCGTGCGGACCGCCGGATCGGTCAGGCTCGTGCCCGTCGCCAGCCGTTCGGCCAGGCCCTCGGGGCTCTCGTCGCCCAGCAGGGTCTGGACCGCCGCGTTGTCGGTGGTCAGATATTCGCGGGTCTTGGACAGCCAGAAGCCCAGCAGCAGTTGCTCAAGGTCGGGCGAGATCGGCGTCTCGTCCGCCAGACGGCGGCGCAGGTTGGCCAGGCCGGTGTCGGAGGCGTATTCCGGCAGGCGCTCGCCCGCGGGCTTCGCCCCTTCCCGGGCCGCGCGCACGATGGCGCGGGCGTAGGCGTAGAGGGTCGATCCCCCGCCCGCCGCCGATTCCAGCTGGCGATACGGCAGGTACAGCTCCTCGACGGACGACTGGACCGCCTCCAGCTCGGCCCACGGGTCGCCGATGCGCCCGGCCAGCGCCGGATCGGCGGCGACGGCGGCGCGCAGCTCGGCCTCCTGCTCGCGCTTGGCGGCCATGAAGTCGTCGTCGTTCAGGGCCAGCTGCTGGCCGTAGAAAGCCTTGAAGCTGTTCTCGACGCCGAACAGGGTGTCCAGGGCCACGCGCTCCTGCTCCTCGCCGCGCTCGCCGAAGGCGATGAGACGGCCGCGCAGCTCCGAGCGCTGCAGCTGGCTGACGGGGATCTGCTGGTCGCGCAGGTTCTCCAGCTGGGCCACGGTCAGCAGACGCGAGGTGGAGCCGGGATTGCCCGCCACGAACACCGGCTCGCCCTCGGTCGGCGGCGCCGGGTTCCAGGTCAGGTGGTTCGGGGTCTCGACGGCCTGGCCGTTCTCGTACAGGCGCAGGAAGGCCGCATCGAGCGCATAGCGCGGATAGTTGAAGTTGTCCGGATCGCCGCCGAAGAAGGCCGCCTGGAACTCGGGCGCAAAGGCCAGACGCACGTCGGAATAGTTGCGGTACTCATAGAGGGCGAAACGGCCGCCGCGGTAGAAGCTGATCACCTGGCAGGTGCGGGTGTCGTCGTCGCCGCAGGCTTCTTCCTGAATGGCGCGGGTGACCGCGTTCCGGGCCTGCACGAAGGCGGCGCCCTCGAGGCCCTCGCCGGCGGTCAGCACCTGATCGGTGACGTCGGTGATGTCGGTCAGGATCTGCGCCTGCACGCCGGGGCACTGGCGCTCTTCCTCGCGGGTCGCGGGCATCCAGCCGTTCTGCACATAGTCGTTCTGGGCGTCCGACAGGTCCTGGACGCAGGACACCACGCAGTGGTGGTTCGTCAGCACCAGCCCCTGTCCCGACACCACCGACGCCGAGCAGCCGCTGGACAGCCGGACCGCGGCGCTGCGCACATTGTCCAGCCAGGCCTGGTCGATGTCGGTGCCGTATTTCTCGTTCACGGCCGCGGCGGGGAAGTTGTCGAAGGTCCACATGCCCTCGTCGGCCTTTGCGGCGGACGAGGCGAAGGCGGCCAGCGCCAGGGCGGCGGCGGAAACGGTGAGGCGAAGCGACATGGTGAGGGCTCCCTGAGCGCGCCGATCCGGACCCGGCGCTTGACTGACGAACTGACTAGCAAGGCGGGATGCGGCGCGCCAGCGCAGACGCGAGGCCTTGGCGTGAAAGGAAAAAGCCTCGGGCTGCCCGACCCTTACCCCGATTTAACTTGGCCCCGACGACGGCGCCCGTCAGACAGGGGTCATCGGAAGGGGTTCGATGACTCTCGCACTTTCAACACTGATCTACGAGTGGCGCCGCTATTCAGCGGCCATCGTGGCCATCGCCTTCGCCGGGCTTCTGGTGCTGGCGCAGGTCGGCATGTTCATGGGCATCGGCAAGGCGTTCACCGCCACCATCGACCGCTCGCGGGCCGACATCATGGTCCTGGCCCCCGGCGCCACCGCCCTGTTCAACGGCGGGCCGTCCGGCGTGCCGAGACGGGTCATGCCGGCCGTCTACAGCCATCCCGAAGTGACCGCCGTGGCGGACCTCGACGGCTCGGGCGGCCGCTTCCAGAACATCGTGGAGGGCGACGGCCCCCGGAAGATGGAGTTCGTGCAGGTCTCCATCATCGACGCCGTGCCCGGCGCCGTCACCGTGCCCATCGACTATTCCGACGCGCTGATCGAGACGCTGCGCCAGCCCTACGCCGTGGCGGTGGACGAGACCGCCCTGGGCCGCCTCGGCGTCCAGCTCGGCGACCGCGCCATCTACAACGGCAAGACCATTCGCATCGCCGCCGTCACCAGCGGCTATCCCAACATGATGCAGGCGGGCCTGGTCATGTCGCGCGACACCCTGCGCATGCTGGGAGAGGCCAACACCGGCGAGCGGGTCGGGCCCCTGATGGTGGCCATCGAGGACCCCGCGCGGGCCGAGATCGTGGCCGCACAGCTGAACGCCCAGTCGCGCGGGATGTATCGGGCCTGGACCCGCGCCGAACTGGCCCAGGCGAACGAGAGCGCCATGTTCGAGGAGCAGTTCATCGTCATCATGCTGGTGGCCTCGGCCATCCTGGGCGTGCTGATCGGCGTCATCATCACCTGGCAGACCCTGCGGGGCGCCGTGATGGCCAACATCAAGGAGTTCGCTTCCCTCCGCGCCCTCGGCGTCTCCATGGGCTCCCTGCGCATGATCGTTCTGGAGATCAGCTTCTGGGTCGGCGTCGCGGGGGTTCTGGCCGCCGGCGTGCTGACCTGGGGCGTGGCCATGCTGGCGCGGCTGAGCGGCCTGACCATGGCGTTCCCGCCCACCATCGTGGCCGTCACCGTCGTGTTCCTGCTGGTGATCGCCATGATCTCGGGACTGCTGTCCCTGGGCATCCTCAAGAAAAGCCAGCCTGCGGATCTGCTGCGATGACCCCGTCCCCCGCCAACACCGCCCGCCACGGCGAGACCGCGCTCGAGGCCAGGGGTCTGGTCAAGCGCTTCAAGACCGGACGCTCCTTCGTCGAGGTTCTGAAAGGCGTGGACTTCGACGCCCGCCACGGCGACCTGACCATGGTCATGGGGCCTTCCGGCTCCGGAAAGTCGACGCTCGTCGCCGCCCTTTCAGGTCTGCTGAAGCCCGACGACGGGCGGGTCGACGCCCTTGAGGTGGACGACCTGTGGACGCTCTCTTCCGGCCGGATCGACAAGTTCCGCCTGGATCACTGCGGCTTCATCTTCCAGGGGTTCAACCTGTTCCCGTCCCTCACGGCGCTGGAGCAGGTCATGTCGGTCCTGAAATATCAGGGCGTCCCCAAGGATGAAGCCCGCAGGCGCGCCCGGGCGGCCCTGGAGGAAGTGGGCCTCGGCCCGCGCATGAACCAGCGGCCGTCGGAGCTGTCAGGCGGCGAGAAACAGCGCGTGGCCATCGCGCGATGCCTGTCGAAGAATCCGCAGCTGCTGTTCGCGGACGAACCCACCTCCGCCCTGGACGGTGAGAACGGGCAGATCGTGATCCGCCTGCTGCGGAGGGCGGCCACGGAGCACGGTGCGGCGGTCATCTGCGTGACCCACGACCCCCGTCTGGAGGCCTGGGCCGACCGGGTCATCCACATCGAGGACGGCCGCATTCTGGACGACACCCGCCGAACCCCATCCGCCGACCCCGCCGCCGACGCGGCGCGCGCGCCGGCCCACTGAAAGATCGAGCGAAAGACCACCTCATGACCATGCCCCGTTTTCTCAAGATGAAGCGGTTCTGGATCGCCCTCGTGGTGATCGTGCTGCTGATCGTCGGCTTCCTGTTCATCCAGGGCCAGTCCCGGCAGCGGAGCGCCGCGGTCGCGGACGCCGCCGCCCAGCCGGTCGAAAGCCCCTACGCAGCCATCGCCAACGGCAAGGCGGATGTGGAGGGCGGAGTCATCCAGGTGGCCGCCCGCCGCGGCGGGGTCGTGCGCGAGGTCTATGTGAACGAGGGCGACCGGGTCACCGCCGGCCAGATTCTGGCCCGGCAGGAGGACGATGAGCCGCGCCTCTCGGTGGAGCGCGCCCGCGCGGAAGTGGCCCAGGCCCGCTCGCAGCTGGGCATGACCGAGGTGGAGCTGACCGCCGCCCGCCGGGAATACGAGCGCATGAACCGCCTCTCCGAGAGCAACTTCATCGCCGCCCAGCGCCTGGACCAGGCCCGCGACGCCGTGGCCACGGCCGAAGCGCGCCTGGCCAGCCAGCGCGCCGCCGTGCAGACGGCCCAGGCGCGTCTCAACGAGGCGGAGTACAATCTTGAGCTGACCGTCATCCGGGCGCCCATGGACGGCCGCATCGCCCGCCGCTACGCCCAGCCGGGCGCCGGGGCCTCGACCCTCAACGTCTCCACCATGTTCGACCTCGAGCCGGACACCGACCGCATCGTGCGCGCGGAAATCGTGGAGGCGGACATCCCGAATGTGAGCATCGGCCAGCAGGTGGAGCTCACCCCTGAAGGCGACCCCACCCAGATCCACGTCGGCCGCGTCCTGCGCCGCGCCGCCGTCTTCGGCGCCCGCCGTCTGCAGTCCGACGACCCCTCGCAGCGCACCGACGAACGGGTGGTCGAGGTGGTGGTGTCGTCGGAAGACGCCCCGTTCCTGATCGGTCAGCGCGTGCTGGTGAAGTTCATGAAGCCGGGCCAGGAAGCCGGCGCCGATCGTCCGGTGGTCGAGGGCGTGGGCCCCGCGCAATCCATGCAGGCCGCCACGCGCAGCTAGGTCCGTCAGCGGCCGGTGAAATCCGCCGGCCGCTTGTCCAGCACCGCCGAGACGCCTTCCATGTGGTCGTCGGTCAGGTGGGCGAGCGCCTGCATGGCCGCCGACATCTCCAGCATCTGGTCGAAATTCATGTCCCGGCCCTGCCGCAGAAGAGCCTTGGCCATGCGCAGGGCGTGGGGGCCGTGGGCGGCCACCTGCTCCGCCGTCAGGAGCGCCTCGTCCATCAGGACGTCGTGGGCCACCACGCGATTGACCAGACCCCACCGCTCCGCGGTCTCCGCGTCGATGGACCGGGCGGTGAACAGCATTTCGGCCGCGCGCGCATAGCCGACGTTGCGCGGCAGCAGCCAGGATCCGCCGTCGCCGGGAATGATGCCCAGTTTCAGGAACGGCACGCCGAAACTGGCGCG
>JBALUZ010000098.1:4969-10422 GCA_036963825.1 Brevundimonas sp. | reverse complement strand
ATAGTAGTCCGACTGCTCGCTGACGATCTCGGCGACCGCCTGGGCCTTCTTCAGCTGCTCGAAGCCCGGCGTGGCGCGCGGCCCGCCGCCGCCGCCGGGCGGCGACGCCGCCGGACGCGCCGCGCGGGGCGCCGCGGCCAGAGCCTCGAGACGGTCCGGCTGGGGCTCGTCGAGGGGCGGCGAGACATAGGGCTGCGCCTGGCGCCCCTGTCCAGGCGCCGCAGACGGCGCCGCCTCATCAGGACCGAAAGGCCCGGCCGGCGCGGGCTGGGCCGGCGCAGGACGTGCGGGCGCCATGGTCTGGCCGGCCGTTGCTGTGCGCTTGCCGAACACGATGCGGCCCTGCCTCCCTAGCGTTTGAACAGCTTGCCGAAGAGCGACTTGCCGCCCGGCTTTCTGGCCGACGGCAGGGCCGCGATCTCGCGGCGCGACACGATCTGGGCCAGGGTCTGGAAGGCCTCGGCGGACCTGGACTTCGCGGCGGCCTCAAGGATCATCTGGCCGTTGTTGGCTGCGGCGCCGAACACCTTGGGCTCGAAGGGGATGGTCAGGCTGGGATGAACCCCGAGGGCGGCGCCGAAATCCTTGGCCGGAATCTCGGGACGTCCGGGAACGCCGACCTGGTTGAGAACCAGCCGGGGGGGCGCGTCATTGGGCCGTCCCTGGCGGATCAGGTCCATCATGTTCTTGGCGTTGCGCAGCGAGGCCAGGTCCGGCGTGGCCACCACGACCACCTCATCGGCCGCGATCAGGGTGCGGCGCATCCACACGTTCCACTGGTGCGGCAGGTCCAGGACCACGAAGGGCGCCGTCTGGCGGATGCGGGTGGTGACTTCCTCGAAGGCGTCGGGGGAGATGTCCCAGTCCCCGTCCAGGGTGGCGGGGGCCGCGAACAGGCTGAGCCGGTCCGTGCATCGCACCATCATGCGGTCCAGCAGGGTCTGGTCCAGCCGCTCAGGCTGGCCCAGGGCGTCGGCGACCCCGTTCAGGGGGTCCTGGTTGAAGTCCAGGCCCGCGGTGCCAAACGGCAGGTCATAGTCCACGATCACCGTGTTGGCGCCGATCCTCTCGGACATGGCGTAGGCGGTGTTGTGGGCGACGGCCGAAGCGCCGGCGCCGCCGCGGGCGCCCACGAAGGCGATGGAGCGGCCCACGAACGGCTGGGCCGGATCGCTGAACAGGCCGCCGATGGCCGCGATCAGCTGCAGCGGCTGGATGGGGGCCACCAGATACTCGCTGACCCCGCGACGCATCAGTTCGCGGTACAGCAGGATGTCGTTCGTGGGGCCGATCACCACCACCTTGGTGCCCTGGTCGCAGACCTGGGCCAGGTGATCGATCTCGTTCAGCAGGTCCTGGGCGCCGGCGAGGCACTCCACCACGATCAGCGGCGGGGTCGGCTCGTGCCCGTAGGTCTCCACAGCCGCCGCAACACCGCCCAGGCGCACCTGGGTGGTGGCGCGCGACAGGCGCCGGTCCTGGCCCGCGCGCTCGGCCGCGGCGAGGGTGTCCTGACGCTCGGCGAAGATATGGATGGCGATGCGCGGCACCGAAACCGCGACCTGGGCGCCCATGGGGGCCAGGGCCGTGGCGGCGCCGGCCACGAGATCGCCGACCGGATTGAAGGGCGCCGCCGCGGCCGCGGCCGCCGGCGTCATGGCCGCGGGGCCGACCGGCAGGTCCCGGGGCTCCGGCGCCGGCGGGGCGTCGACGACCGGGGTCCCGCCCGGTGCAGGCGGAGGGCCCAGGTCGAGATCGAGCTCGTCCTCGAACGCATCATAGGGCTGCGGCGCGAAAGCGTTGTTCATGGGTCCTGCCGCTCCTAGTCCACGGCCTGGGAGACCCGGCTGCGGACCAGTTCTTCCTGGGGCGCCGAGGTGGGCTGGCCTGAGCGGTAGTTGTCAAACACCACCGTGCGACGCCCCGCGTCCGCCGGGGTGATGGGGCGCGGCTGGACGATGTCGCGCGGATCGGCGATCTGGGCCGCCAGGTTGGCGTTCACCGCGCACCCGAAGTTCGACTGGGACTGGTTGGACGCGGTTCGGGACAGGCTTTCCCAGGCCGCGCCGCACCGGGGCACGCGGGCCTGCACCGTGGTGAAACCGGCCACGATGGGCGCGCGCGGATCGGGGGCGTGATAGCTTTCAACGCGGATGCGGTCAGCGGGCACGCCCATGTCCTGCAGGGCGGCGCGGGTGTTCCAGGCGGCCTCGCCGGCCACCGGGTCGTCGCCGGCCGGGGCCTGAACCACAAGAACGTCCGCGCCCACGTGCGCGAAGCGCCCCGCCAGGGCCGACAGGGCGGCGCGCTGGTTGGCCGAGAGCCCGGTGTCGTGGACGGCCAGGGCGATGCGATCCTCGCCTTCCTCCACCTGCAGGGCCCAGCGGGAGGCGGGGTTGAGGGGGACGGGCGTGGTGGTGCCGGCGCCGCCGGCGCAGGCGGAAAGCGCGGCGGCGGCGGCCATGGCGGCGATCAGCATCAGGGGGCGCGCGTCGGTCATGACCCTCTCCTATTCGATCACATAGCCCACCGGCCCCTGCCAGCCCGGGGAGGCGGCGGTCGGGGCGGGGGTGCCGTAGCTGCGGTTCAGCTGGCCAAGGAAGATGGTCTGGGCGTCGCCGGCGATCTCGAGGCCGTCGGCCGGCGTCTGCATGGCGTCACGCCCGGTCGGGGACACGATGAACGGCTCGATGATGATGACCAGCTCGGTCTCTCCCATCAGATAGTCGCGCGAGCGGAACAGCGCGCCCAAAACAGGCAGGCTGGTCATGCCGGGCAGGGCGTCGATGTTCTGGCGGGTGGATTCCTGCAGCAGGCCGGCGATCATCATGGCGCCGCCGGACGGCATCTCCACCGTGGTCTGCGCCCGCCGCACATTGAGGCCCGACAGGGTGATGGCGTTGTCGGCCCCGCCGCCCAGGGTGAGGGCGCCCTCGTTGCTGAGCTCCGAAACCTCGGTGGACAGCTGGAGAGAGATCCGGCCGCCGCTCAGGACCACCGGGCGGAACGACAGGGAGACGCCATAGGGTTTGAACTCCACCAGGACGTTGCCCTCCTGGTCGCGGCCCACGGGCACCGGAAACTCGCCGCCCGCGAGGAAGTTGGCGTTCTCGCCGCTGACCGCGGTCAGGTTGGGCTCCGCGAGGGTGCGGATCAGCCCGACCCGCTCGAAAGCGCGCAGCGTGCCCGCGACACTGCCGTCCGAGCCGGTGTGTTCGTAGTTGAGCAGACCGCCGCCCTGCAGGCCGGAGTTGATGGGAAAGGTCGAGCCCTGCACGAACGACAGGTTGTCGCTGGCGTCGGCGATGACCGCATCCAGATCGATGCCGAGCTGCTTCACGGACGAGCGCTGCACCTCGACGATGCGGGCGCGCAGGGTGACCTGGTCGGGGCTGTCCACCCCGATCATGTTGAGCACGCGCTCGGGCGCGCTGACGAACTGGCGGGCGATCTGCACCGCGCGGTCCGCCTCGGCCGGGGTCGCCGCCGTGCCGGTGAGGATGATGCTCTCGTTCACCGCCTCGGCCTGGATGGACGCGCCCGGCAGCAGGCGCGCGATGGTGTCGGACAGGGCCCCGACGCCGGCGTCGACCCGGATGCTGAGGTTCAGGATGGCGCGGCCCGAAGCGTCAAGGAACACCGCGTCGGTTTCGCCCGGCGCAAGCCCCACCACCGTGATGCGGCGCGGCGAGTGAAGCATGGCCTCGGCCACGGCGGGGTTGGAGACGATGACGTCGCGGGCGTCCACCGGCAGGTCGACGGCGGCGGAGCGGCCGCGCGGCAGGCTCAGCGACTGGCTTTCGCCGCCGACGGCCACGCGGACGCTGGACTGGGCCGCCGCCGGACCGGCCAGGAGCGGGCTGAGGGCGAGCGCGGCGGCTGAAAGCAGGGCCAGGGACTGTCTCATTGCACCACCACCGTCTCGACCTGATCACCGCGATGGACCCGGACGACGCGGGACTCGCCCCCGCCGGCCGCCATGCGGCCGGTTCGGCCCGAGGGGCCGGCCGCGTCGGCATAGGAGCGGAGCACCAGCGACAGATCGCCTTCAGCCCGGCCGAGCGACAGCACCTCGGCGTCTCCCGGCGACACCTCAAGGGTGGCGGTTGCGCCGACCACGGTCTGGGCGTCATCGCCCGCTTGGCTGGTCTGGTCGATGGCCAGAACCTTGACGTTCTGCATCACCGTGGTCGTGGTGTGCTGCTGGCCGCCGCCTTCCTGATTGTTGTTGCGCAGTTCCCGGGTCACGATCACGTCCACCCGGTCGCCCGGCAGGATGAAGCCGCCGGCGGCTGTCTCCACAGAGACGGGGATGGCCATGGCGCGCATGCCCGGCTCCAGATAGGCGGCAAGGAAGCCGCCGTCGCCCGAGCGCACGATCTTGCGCGCCACGATGGGCTCTCCGGACACAAAGGCCTCGCGCACCACGGCCCCGACGAAGTCGGACTGTGCGCCGACGCCGGCGACCGCGTTCACAGCGCGGGTCACGGTCTCGACGGCGCCTTCCACCGGATCTCCGGCTTCCGGCCCGGCGTCCTCGTCGCCCTCGGGCGCCGGCGCAGAAGCGGGCAGGGGGACCGAGCCGTCGGTGATGTAGGCGGGGTTCAGGCCGTCGATGGGCCAGTCCTTCCACTGCATGTCCTGGGCGTCGAGCCGCTTGCCCACCGGGATGTCCCGGGCGGCGACAAGGACCTTGGCCATGCGTGGCGCCTCGACGGCGGCCGAGGCCGAGGCGGTCGGCTCGCCGGAATTGCCCATGGCGCGCACGACCAGCGCCAGGCCGATGGCGGCGACGGCGGCGATGCCGATGACTGCGATGCGGGCCGGTTTCATCCTGTCCGTCTCCGAAGAAGCCAGGCGGGGCCGGATTCCGACCCCCGTGACGTTAACGAACATGCAGGGCGCGGGTTAACGCGCCCCTAAGCGGGAGATTTCAGGGGGCTGCGGCCATCATTGCGCTGGAGGGCCAGGCCAGAAGCGCCCCCGCCGCGATGGCCACCCCATAGGGGATGTCCCCCTTCGGCTCCAGCAGGCGGGCCAGCCAGGGAGGGCCCGGAACCGCACCGGCGAGCCGGCCCCTGGCCAGGATCAGGCCGAGGCTGAACAGACCGCCGACGACCGCCGTCCAGAAAAGGAACGGCAGAACCCCGTCCGGTCCGAGCCACAGACTCAGGGCGGCCATCAGCTTGGCGTCGCCGCCGCCGAAGACCCGAAGGGCGAACAGGCCGACGCCGATGACCAGCGCCGCCGCCCCGACCGCGAGGTGGCCTGGCAGGGCCTGCCAGTCCAGGCCGGACAGCAGGGCGGCGGGAACAAAGGCGGCCAGAAGGACCAGCGACATCCAGTTGGGAATGGTCATGGTCGCCAGGTCGCGCACGCCGGCCGCCACGGCGATCACCGGCAGCACGGCAAGAAAGGCGATGGTCAGGACGTCCATGACGCCGGATGTGGCG
>JBALUZ010000098.1:0-4959 GCA_036963825.1 Brevundimonas sp. | reverse complement strand
GCGCCACCCCTTAAGAACGGGTTTCGCCGGACGCCCAAACGCAAGGGGCCGCGGCGTTTCCGCCGCGGCCCCCGTTACGCTGACTGGTGGTAGGCTTATTCGCCGCCGACAGCCGTGGCGACATCGTTGAAGGCCGTTTCCATGTTGCCGCCCAGCAGCTGCAGGGCGCCGATGATGACAACGGCGATGAGGGCGGCGATCAGGCCGTATTCGATGGCCGTGGCGCCGGACTCGTCTTTGGCGAACTTGTTGATGAACGTCTTCATGTGAATCTTCCTTTTTTCCAAGCGAGCAACTTGACGGTTGTAAGGGCCGCCGGATTGCCCGCCAGACCCCCGTTTACGCAACGGAGAATGCGCGAGCTCGTGTTAATACCAAGTAAAATGAATGCATGGCGCAAGCATAATCTATAGTTAGCGAGTATTTACCGTAAACGTGCGTTAACCACGACGACCCCGGCGGGCTCGCTTCAGGATTTGTTGAGGGTTCGGGGCGATTGTTCGCGTCTCTCGCGCGCGCTCCCGCGCTCCCTTCAATGAGAACGCCCATGCGTCTGCTCGTTCCGACCCTCGCCGCGGCCCTCCTCACGGCCTCCGTCGCGCCCGCCCTGGCCCAGAGCCGCGGCATGGACGTGGAGATCGATCGCGCCCAGCGCGTCCAGCTGCGCGGAACCGCCTCGTCGGTGATCGTCGCCAACCCCGAGGTGGCGGACGTCACCGTGGTGGACGCGTCCACCCTTTATGTCACCGGACGCGGCTATGGCTCCACGGAGGTGGTCGTGGTGGACGCCATCGGGCGCACCCTGTTCCAGTCCGTCGTCAATGTGACGGCGCCGGCCTCCGGTCATGTGCGGGTGTGGCGTGGCGGCGTGGCGACGGAGATGTCCTGCACCACCGGCTGCGCGCCCAGCCAGCACCAGGCCCCGGCGGCCGCATCCGCCGCCGCCGGCCCCGACGGCGCTCCCTGAGGCTGAGCCGGGGGCCGCGGTGATGCGACGCACAGCAGCGACAAGGCGGCGCCTGGGGCGCTTTCGGCGCGACCAGAGCGGCGCCACCGCCATCGAGTTCGCCTTCGTGGCGGCGCCCTTCTTCTTCATGATGTTCGCCCTGATCGAGCTGGGCGTGCTGTTCGTGGTCGATGTCGCCCTGGAGTCGGCGGTCAGCCAGACGGGGCGGCTGGTGCGCACCGGACAGGCCCACGAGCGCGCCATGAGCGTTTCGGAGTTCCGGGAAGCCGTGTGCGGCCGCATGGGCGTGTTCGAGAGCCAGTGCGGCGATCGCCTGCTGGTGGATGTGCGCGTCATTCCCCGCTTCACCGGCCAGGAGCCGCCGGATCCGGTGGACGAGGACGGCGAGCTTTCCGACGAGGGGCTTCTGTTCGCCATCGGCGGCCCGGGCGACATCATCCTGCTCAGCGCCTGGTATCCCCAGCCCCTGTTCACGCCGCTGGTCAGCCAGGGCGCCGAGCGGGTGGCGGGCCACAGGGTGCTGAACGTCACCACGGCGTTCCGCAATGAGCCCTTCAACCTCGGCGCCCAGCCGGTGCAGCCATGACCGCTGATCGCGACGCCAGGGGTCTGTTGAGCCGTCTTCGCGGCGACCGTCGCGGCGTGTCCGCGGTGGAGTTCGCCCTGATCGCTCCGGTGATCCTGCTGTTCTATTTCGGACTGGCCGAATTCTGTCAGGGCTTCATGGCCCAGAAGCGCATGGGCCGCACCGCCGCCACCGTGGCGGACCTGGTCACGCAGAACGAGAGCGTCACCCAGGCCGACATCGCCGACGTCTTCCAGGTCGGCGTGCTGATGATGCGGCCGTTCCCGGCGGATCCTCTGGAGCAGCGGGTCACCGCCCTGACCCGGGACGAGGACGGCCAGGTTCAGGTCGACTGGTCCCGCGCCGACGGCGAAGGCCTCCCGGCCCGGGCGGTGGGATCTGTCGTCGATATTCCGGCCGGTCTCATCGCTGCGGGCGAAAGCCTGGTGATGACCGAGATCATCTATGACTATGAGTCGCCCTTCGGCGAGCTGCTGCCGGGCCTGACCCGCTTCAGCCACACCTATTACCTGCGGCCCCGCAAGGTGGATCAGGTGGCCTGCACCGACTGTTGAGGCTGCAATCGCCGGCGCCCCCTGTCATCCCCGGCCGGGGGTGATTAGATAGGCGCCATGAAGGACCTCAACGAACTCATGAAACAGGCCCAGGCCATGCAGCAGAAGCTGCAGGACGCCCAGGCGAAGATGGCGGACTCCTCGGCCGAGGGCACCTCGGGCGGCGGTCTGGTCAGCGTGGCCCTGAAGGGCCCGGGCGAGATCACCCGCGTTGTGATCGACGACAGCCTGATGAAGCCGGGCGAGGGCGAGATTCTGGCCGATCTGATCGTGGCCGCCCACGCCGACGCCAAGCGCAAGCTGGACGCGGTCAACGCCGAGCTGATGCGCGAGGCCGCCGGGCCCATGGCGGGCATGAACATCCCCGGCATGCCCAAACTGTTCTGACCTGAATGGCCGCGTCCGCCGGACCCGAGATCGAGCGCCTGATCGGCCTGCTGGCCAAGCTGCCCGGCATGGGTCCCCGCTCGGCGCGGCGGGCGGCCCTGGCCCTGCTGAAACGGCGCGAGCAATTGCTGGAGCCGCTGGCGGCGTCGCTGGCGGAGACGGCCGCCAAGGTGCGGTCGTGCTCGGTCTGCGGCGCGCCGGACACCCGCGATCCCTGCTCCATCTGCTCTGACACGTCCCGCGAGGGCGGCCTGATCTGCGTGGTCGAGGAGGCCGGCGCCCTGTGGGCCATGGAACGGTCCGGCGCCTTTCGCGGCAAGTACCACGTGCTGGGCGGGCTCCTGTCGGCCCTGGACGGCGTGGGCCCCGAGGCCCTGCGCGTCAGCGAACTGATCGGCCGCTGTCGCGAAGGCGCGGTCAGGGAAGTGGTTCTGGCCCTGCCCGCCACCGTCGACGGCCAGACCACCGCCCACTATCTGGCCGACCGGCTTTCGGGGACCGGGGTCCAGATCACCAGCCTGGCCCGGGGCGTGCCGGTGGGCGGGGAGCTGGACTGGCTGGACGACGGCACCATCGTCCAGGCCATGCGCCAGCGCCGGCCCGCCTGACGCGCCCCCGCTTTCCCCGCAGGACGACTCCGGCTAGGAACGGAGCATGAACACCCTGATCCTCGTCTTCGCCGGACTTTTCGTGCTGGCCTCGGCCGCCTTCGCCTGGGCCTTCATGGGATGGCAGAAGGCGAAATCCGCCGCCGACGCCGCCCACCACAGGATCGAGGTGATCGAGGACGCCCGCGCCTCCATGGCCGACTATCTGCGCGCCCAGGCGGCGGAATCGGCCCAGGCGGTGGCCAGCCAGATGGTGGCCCGCGCCACCGAGACGTTTCAGGCCCAGGACCGGGTGGCCCGGGAGCGCATGGAGGCCCAGCTGAAGCCGGTCAGCGAGACCCTGGCGAAGTTCCAGGAGCACGTGGCGGCCCTGGAGAAGGTCCGGTCCGAGGAGACCGGCGGCCTCAAGGAGCAGCTGGCCCTGCTGATGACCGCCCACACCGCCACCCGGGACGAGACCCGCAAGCTGACCGAGGCCCTGCGCGGCAACACCGGACGGCGCGGGCGCTGGGGCGAGCAGACCTGTCGCAATGTGCTGGAGGCCGCCGGCATGGCCGGGCGCTTCGATTTTCAGGAGCAGACGTCCCAGGCCGACGACGAGGGCCGCCAGTCGCGGCCGGACTTCATCGTGCGCCTGCCGGGCGGCGGCATGTTCGTGATCGACGCCAAGGTGCCGCTGGCCTTTGACGCCGACGAGGAGGGCGACGAGGACAGCCGCGCCCACGCCCGCTCGCTGCGCATCGCCGCCAGCCTGAAGACCCACGTGCGCCAGCTGGCGTCCAAGGCCTATCAGGACCAGTTCAAGCCCTGCCCCGACTTCGTGGCCCTGTTCGTGCCCGGCGACGCCTTCCTGGCCTCGGCCCTGGACCATGCGCCGGACATCATGACCCAGGCCATGGACTCGCGGGTGGTCATCGTCACCCCCACCACCCTGTTCGCCCTGTGCAAGGCGGTGGCCTACGGCTGGCGCGCCGAGGAGCAGAGCGCCAACGCCGAGCATGTGGCCCGGCTGGGCAAGGAGCTCTACAAGCGCCTGTCCACCATGGGCGGCTACGCCTCCTCGCTGGGGGCGGATCTGGACCGGGCGGTGAAGCGCTATAACCAGTTCGTGGGCTCGCTCGAGAGCCAGGTGATGGTGCAGGCCCGCCGCTTCGAGGAGCTGCAGGTGGATCACGAGGGCAAGGATCTGCCCGAACTGGCGCCGGTGGAGCAATCCACCCGCACCCTGAGCCGTCCGGAACTGATCGAAAGCACGCCGGACGGCGCCAAGACGCAATAGACTTGCCCGGCGTCGGCGGCTAATCGGCGCCCATGACTGATGCAGCCCTGTCCCCCTGCCCGCCCGACGAGCCGCCCGTTGGCCGCATGATCGCCATGCCCGCGGACGCCAATCCCGAGGGCGACATCTTCGGCGGCTGGCTGCTGGCCCAGATGGACCTGGCCGGGTCGTCGCCCGCCTTCAACCTGGCGCGGGGCCGCTGCGCCACCGTGGCGGTGGACTCCATGGTGTTTCACCAGCCGGTGTCCGTGGGCGACGAGGTCAGCATCTACGCCACGGTCATCCGCACCGGGCGCACCTCCATCGGCGTGCGGGTCGAGGCGTGGAAACGGGGCCGGGGCCAGGACGTGATGGTGCGCGTGACCGAGGGCGTGTTCACCTATGTGGCCATCGACGATGACCGCAAGCCGCGGCCCCTGCCGGATCGGGGCTGAGCGGGCGGGCGGCCGGAATTCTTGACCGGGGGGGCCTTTGCGCCTACCTGCGGGACATGGCCATTCGTCGCATCCTGACCGTGAACAATCCCGCCGACCTGGCGGTGCTCAAGACCGTGTGCACGCCCGTGGAGGCGGTGACCG
>JBALUZ010000097.1:0-10655 GCA_036963825.1 Brevundimonas sp. | reverse complement strand
CTGCTCGCCCCAATCGGTGGAGGGACGGGCCGTGGACCGCGCGCCGCAGCCTGCTCCGGAGCCTGTCGAGGAATCCCCGGCGGCGGCCGATGCGCCGGCGCCGGCGGCGGAACGCCGCGTGGAGGAGCCTGCGGATGAACCCGAGCTCCCGGCGTCTGCGCCGGAACCGGAGGTCGAACCCGCACCGGCCTTTGTTTCGCGCGCCGAGCGTCGCCGCGCGCTGGACGAGGAGCCCCGGGATCGACTGACCTGGGCCCTGACCATCTACGCCCTGATCCTGTTCGCGGTGCCGACCCTGGGTTTCTCCGCCATCCTCGGCCTGCTGGCGGTGACCGGTCGGACGGTCAACGCCTCGCCGTTCCTGCTCAGCCACTACGTCTACCAGCAGCGCACCTTGTGGACCGCCGCCATCGCCGCCCTGGTGGGCCTGATCCTGATCGTGGTCAACCTGGGCATCTTCGTGCTGTTCCTGCTGGCGGTGTGGACCATCGCCCGCGGCGCCGCCGGCTTGTGGCGGCTCAAGAACGCCCAACCCATGTCCAATCCCCGGACCTGGCTTTTCTAGGAGAGATCTGATGGCCGACGCTGCTCCCGAGCCCCGCTACGCCTCCGGCGATCCGGAAGAAGGCCGCGCCGCCGCCGGCGTGGTCTGGCTGCTGTATCTGCTGGCCATTCCCAGCGCCAACCTGCTGGCCGTGGTCGGCGTGGTGGTGGCCTACGCCATGCGCGGATCATCGACCGGCTGGGTTCGCGCCCATTTCGACGATCAGATCCGGCTGTTCTGGTCGGTGATCGTCTGGTTCATCCTGCTGTCGATCGTCATCTTCGTCTCGGCCGTGCTGTCCGCGATCCTGATCGGCATTCCGTTCCTGATCGCCGCCGGTCTGGCCATGCTGGTGCTGTTCATCTGGTTCACGGTGAAGAGCGTCCTGGGCCTGATCGGCGTGGTTCAGGGCCGCACGCCCTGAGGCTACGGCGCGCCGCTGCGGCCGGCCATTTCGGCCATCTCCAGCATGTTGAAGCGAATGCCGCCGGGGGCCTCGAGGTCCCCGGGCGCCATGCCCTCGGGGCACGCGCCCTGGTGTTCGCCCTCGACCACCTGCGTCACGGTGCGGTTCATGTGCGGCACGGCCGCGCCGGTGGTGGTTGAGGTCATCTCGGTGCGGTAGGCGCTGTCCAGATCGCCGGTGGTGACGCCCTCGCTGACCACGCGCCCGCCAGAGCCCATGTCGCAGACCGAGCGCACGGTCCAGCCCCCGCCGGCGCGGGGAGTCACGGACGCTTCCTCGCAAGCCCCTCCGGACATCTGGCTGCCCAGCACGCTCATGCGCTCCTGCACCCGGGCGTCCACGCACATGCGCATGGCCGAGCGCATGCCGTCGGTCTCGCTGACCACCACCCACAGGCCCTCGCGCAACTCAGGCCGGCCCTGCGGCGCGGCCTCGGCCGCTTCCGGCGCATCCGCCGGTTCGCCGCCGGCCGGCTCGGACACCGCCGGCGCCTCGCGGTCGCAGGCGGACAGCCCCATGACCGTCGCGCCCAGAAGGATTCCCAGACCTCTGCCCTTGCCCATGATCAGCGCCTTCATACGTGATGGTGGATGTGGAACGTCGCCGTCCCCTCAGGATTGAGCGACTATAGCCTGACTGAGGAGCCAGCCATGACCGATTTCCGCGATGTCGCCGCTGAAGACCGTTTCGAACAGGGATTCACGGCCGCTGACGGAGACCTGCGGCGGGTGTGGGCGGACTACGCCAGGCGCGGCGACAGCCGGGTCATCCTGCACGTGGAGGCCGATCCCCAATTGCGGGGGTCCGGAGCGGCCGGCGACTTCATGAAGCGTCTTGCTGATCATGCGCGGAATGAGGGCCTCAGCCTGATTCCCCGCTGCGCCTATGCGGTGGCGTGGTTCCGCCGCCATCCTGAAGCGGCCGATGTGGTGAGCGACCAGTAGGCCGGGGCGCCCGGCTGTCTTCGCGCTGGCTCCGGGAGAGCGACGATCATGGAACAACTCGTGAGCACGCTGGCGGGCGTCACCGCCACGGTTCAGGGATGGGGGCAGCCGTTCGCGGTCTGGGTCGTGCCGGCGCTCCTTGGCCTGGGCCTGGCGGCGTCCACCGGCCTGAGGACGTTCCTGCCCTTGCTGATGCTGGCGCTGGCGGCGCGTTTCGGATGGTTCGGCGTCGAATTGAATGAGCAGATGCGCTGGCTGCACGGCGACGCGGCTGTCGCGGCGCTGGGGGTGGCGGCGTCGGTTGAGCTGATCGCCGACAAGATTCCCTTCGTGGACAACGCGCTCAGCGGTGTGGGCCTGGTGGTGCGGCCGCTGGCGGCGACGCTGGCGGCCGGGTCGCTGTTCGTCGGCGTGGACCCGCTGCTGGCGGCGGTGGCGGGCATCATCGTCGGGGCGCCGACGGCGCTGGCCTTCAATGCCGCGCAGGGCGGTCTGAGGCTGGCCACGACCGCCACGACGGGCGGGCTGGGAAACCCCGTCGTGTCTCTGTTCGAGGACGTGCTGGCTTTTTTCACCGCCCTCCTGGCCCTGCTCGCACCGGTGCTTGTCCCGGTGTTCCTGGTCGTCCTGGCCCTGGTCGTGGGCCGTGCGGCCGGTCGGATGCGGCGCCGGCCCCGCGTTCAGTCCGCCTGAACCCAGCCGCCGGCCGACGCGTCGCGGGCCTGTTCGTTCACGGGCCGGGCGATCAATCCTGACTGGGTGATCCAGACCTCGTACCGGGCGCCGTCAGCCATGGGCATGTAGGCGGCCGACCCGTACAGGGTGTCGACGGCGTCGACGTAGTCGCGATAGCGTCGCGACACATCCCACACGTCCAGGGTCCAGCGCCCCTCGGACGCTACGTCGCCGCCGCGCAGGTCGTGCACGCTGCGCACCGCCGTCAGTTCCTGCTGGGTGTCCCGGTAGCGGCCCGACAGGCGGTCGAGCCGGTACTGGGCGTCGAGCCCCAGGATGTTGGCCCACGGCTTCCAGCGCAGGACCTGGGCCTCGATGCGCCATTCGTCGCCATGGACCGGATAGACCGCCGTCAGGGCAGGCGCAGCGGCCGTTTCCGGCTGGGTGAGGGTCGCCTCGAAGAACTGCGGCTCGATCTGACTCAGGGTGATCGTGGCCACAGGCCGTTCATGGGTCAGCCGGGCGTAGCTCTGGATGTTCAGCCCCAGCAGAATGGCCGCCACGCCCGCGGCGAGAAAGCCCCCGCCGAACAGCACGCCGCCGAACGCCCCCAGGAACCGGCCCCTGAACAGGGCGCCCAGCCCTGAAAGCAACAGCAGCGCGCCGGCCAGAGCCGCCGCGCCGGGAAGAATCCACCACCACCAGACCATTACACAAGCTCCCCCGAAGCTTTGCCACGTTAACCAAGGAAATGGGGCTCGTCACCCCATGGTTCCGTGACAGGGTGGACAGGGGCCGCAGGGCCGCTAAACCATGCGCCGCATGGCGCCAGACTTCCGTTCGACAATTCAGGGCCTTCGGCTGTTCCTGAGGACCCCGACCATCAGCCGCACCATCGTGGGGCTGTTGAGCCTGGCGATCCTGCTTTTGCTGGTCATCAACATCGCCACCTTCGTGATGGTGCAGCGCATTTCCGATCAGTCGGCGGCGTCCGAACGCAGCCAGCAGATGCAGTTGGCCGCTCGCGAGCTGATGCTGCTGATGGTGGACGCCGAGACGGGGCAGCGGGGCTTCCTGTTGACCGGGCGTCCGGAATTCCTGGCGGTCCACGATGAGGCGCAGGCGCAACTGCCCCGCGCAGGCGAGCGGCTGACGGACCTGGCGGACACGCCGGAAGAGGCGGAGCGCGTTGCAGCCTTGCGGGAGCTGAAGCGGCAGCGTCTCGCGGTGATGGAGCAGACGGTGGACTTGGCCCGGAGCGGCCGCATCGGCGAGGCCGTCCAGCTTCTGCGTCGCGGCGAGGGCAAGGCCCTGATGGACGAGATGCGCGCGATCGTCGCCACCATCGACCAGCTTGAGTCCGCTCGCGTGACTCGCCGGATGACCGCCGCCCGCAACGCCACCATCGCCGCGGTGGCGATCAACGCCGTGTCCGCCATCCTGATCATCGCCCTGGCGATCATAAGCCTGATGCTGATCCGGCGGTACGTGTCCGAGGTCCAGTCGGCGCGCGACAATCTGGACGCCCTGAACCGGGGGCTGGAGGCCACGGTGGCCGAGCGCACCGCGGATCTGACCCGCGCCAATGAGGAAATCCAGCGCTTCGCCTATATCGTCAGCCATGACCTGCGCGCGCCGCTGGTCAATGTGATGGGCTACACCTCGGAGCTGGAGCAGGCGGGCAAGGCCCTGTCCGCCCACATGGAACGGGTGCAGTCGGACGATCCGGACCCGATTGAGCAGGATGCGGTTCAGGCGGTCCGGGAGGATGTGCCGGAAGCCATCGGCTTCATCCGCGCCTCCACCGCCAAGATGGATCGGCTCATCAACGCCATCCTGAAGCTGTCGCGGGATGGCCGCCGGGCGCTGGTTCCCGAGCGTCTCGACATGACCGCCATGGCCCGGCAGATCGCCGACAGCGTCCGCCACCAGACCGAAGAGGCCGACGCGGAGATCATCGTGCATGACCTGCCTGAGGTGGAGAGC
This sequence comes from Brevundimonas sp., assembly GCA_036963825.1. Classification (GTDB taxonomy): domain Bacteria; phylum Pseudomonadota; class Alphaproteobacteria; order Caulobacterales; family Caulobacteraceae; genus Brevundimonas. The sequence goes on along the minus strand of JBALUZ010000097.1, from coordinate 6,040 downwards.
GACCGCCTGTCCATGGAGCAGATTTTCGGCAATCTGATCGATAATGCGGTGAAATACCTGGACGCCGAACGGCCGGGCCTCATCGAGGTTCGCGGACGAGATGTGCCGGGCGGATGGGTCGAGTACGAGATCGCCGACAATGGCCGGGGCATCTCGGATCGCGACCACGAGCGCATCTTTGAACTCTTCCGTCGCTCGGGCCGTCAGGACCGCACGGGCGAGGGCCTGGGGCTTGCTTTCGTGCGCGGCAGCGCTCGCCGCCTGGGGGGGAGCATCGACATCGAATCCGAACTTGGAAAGGGCTCGACTTTCCGCCTGAAATTTCCGAAACGTCTTATCGCAGGCGCGGGAGAAACAGCATGAGTGCAGCCGTAACCATCGTTATGGTCGAGGACGACCACGGCCACGCCAAGCTGATCGAAAAGAACATCCGTCGCGCCAACATCTCGAACGAGATCAAGCATTTCGATCACGGTTCGTCAGCGATCGACTATCTGTTCAGCGAAGAGGTGAAGGCCAACGGCCCCATGCTGGTGCTGCTGGACCTCAATCTGCCCGACATGCAGGGCACGGATATTCTGGCCAGGATCAAGGCGGACGAGCGGCTCAAGCGGGCGCCGGTGGTTGTTCTGACGACGACCGACGACAAGGTCGAGATCCAGCGTTGCTACGACCTGGGCTGCAACGTCTACATCACCAAACCTGTCGACTATGAGGCCTTTGCCGGCGCCATCCGCCAGCTGGGCCTGTTCCTCTCTGTGATGCAGGCGCCCGAGATCTGATGAGCACGGCCGGAAGCGGAGTTCGGCTGCTCTACATCGACGACGACCGGGGGCTCTCCCGGCTGGTCGAGAAGGAACTGACGCGACACGGATACGACGTGACGTGCGCCCTCGACGGGGACGCCGGACTCGAACAGCTGCGCGGCGGCGCCTTCGATGTGATCGCCCTGGACCACTACATGCCCACGCGTGACGGGCTGGACGTCCTGCCCGACATCCTGGCCGTGCCGGATGCGCCGCCGGTGGTCTATGTGACCGGGGCCCAGGACGGCCGCATCGCGGTGGCCGCCCTGCGCGCCGGAGCGGCCGACTACGTCATCAAGGACGTGTCCGAAGACTTCACGGCCCTGTTGCGCGCCGCCCTGGATGACGCGCTGGAGCGCCGCCGTCTCAGCCGCGCCAACGAGGAGGCCCAGGAAGAGGTCCGTCTGGCCCGGGATCGCGCCGAGGCCATGCTCCGCGAGGTCAATCACCGGGTCGGCAACAGCCTGCAACTGGTGTCCAGCTTCATCTCGCTGCAGCTGCGTCAGATGAAGAACGACGCCGGCAAGCTCGCCCTGCAGGACGCCCAGGTGCGCATCGAGGCGGTGGCCCAGGTGCACCGGCGTCTGTACACGTCCGCCGACATGGCCAGCGTCGCTCTGGACGAATACCTGGAAGGCCTGGTGGACGAACTGGTCCAGTCGCTGTGTCCGGACGACAGCGGGCCCTGCATAACCCTCAGGGCCGAGCCCCTGCGCGTCGACACGGACCAGGCCGTCTCCCTGGGCGTGGTGGTGACGGAACTGGTGACCAATGCGGTCAAGTACGCCTACCTGCCGGGCGACGGAGGAGACATCCGGGTGCTGCTGGAGCGCGATGGCGACACCCGCGCCGTGCTGACGGTGGAGGACGACGGTCCGGGCATGGGCGACGGCAAACCCAAGGGGACGGGTCTGGGCGGCAAGATCATTTCGGCCATGGCCCAGGGGCTGAAGTCCAGACTTGAGATCGATCCGGAACACCCGGGCGTGCGGGCGCGTATGGTGTTCGACCTCTAGGGCGCGACATGAACCTGCAATTCGGCCAGCCGGACCCCGGCCACAGCTACCACGACCGTCCCACCGCATTCGGCCTGGTGTTTCGCGATGGGCGGCTGGCCTGCGTGCGCGTGGATCGCGGGGAGGGGAGTTATTATGACCTGCCGGGCGGCGCCATCGACGGCGACGAAACCGAGGAGCAGGCCCTGGTCCGCGAGTTCGTGGAAGAGACAGGTCTCACCGTCAGGGCGCGGGACCGGCTCGGCGAGGCCGGGCAGTATTTCCTGAAGTCGGACGGCCGGGCCGTGAACAATCTGGCCGGGTTCTGGACCGCCGACGTGGAGCGGGAAGACCCGGCGGCCAAGGTCGAGGACGACCACGAGTTGCACTGGCTGGACCCGCACCAGGCGCTCGCCGCCCTGCGCCACGATGCGCATGCGTGGGCTGTCGCGCTGTGGTTGCGGCGCGTTTGATCCCGAAGGCGTGACGGAACGCTTTGGGGGATCGCCTGTTACCCTCTGCGAAGCGCCGCCGGTTCTGGCGGGCGTCAGATGAAGGGATACAGCCAATGGTTGACAATGACCGCATCGAAGGCTCCGCCAAGCAGGCCGAGGGCAAGCTCAAGGAAGGCGCCGGCCAGATGACCGGGGACCAGAAGCTGGAAGCCGAAGGCAAGGCCCGGCAGGCCGAAGGCAAGGTCCAGAGCGCCGTCGGCGGCGCCAAGGACAGCGTCAAGGACTGAGTTCCGACGCAACGAAAAGGAGGGCGCGGACGCGGGTCCGCGCCCTTTTCTCTGCCCGTCGTCCAGGCCTTACCTGGCCAGGGTCCGCATGGCCCGATCCAGTCCGTCCAGGGTCAGGGGGAACATGCGTTCGTCCATGACCTCGCGGATCAGGCTGACGGACGGGGTGTAGCCCCAGAAGCGCTCGGGAACCGGGTTCAGCCAGACCGACTTCTCCCACTGCTGGCGCGCCCGCTGCAGCCAGACGGCGCCGGCCTCCTCGTTCCAGTGCTCCACCGATCCGCCGGGTACGGTGACCTCGTAGGGGCTCATGGTGGCGTCGCCCACGAACACGGCGCGCCAGTCGCCGGGGTACTTGTGCAGCAGATCCCAGGTGGCGGTCTGCTCCGACTGACGCCGACGGTTGTCCTTCCACACGCCCTCGTAGAGGCAGTTGTGGAAGTAGAAGAACTCCAGATTCCGGAACTCGGTCTTCGCCGCCGAGAAGAGCTCCTCGCACAGCTTCACGTGCGCATCCATTGAGCCGCCCACGTCGAGGAACAGCAGCACCTTGATGGTGTTGCGCCGCTCGGGCCGCATGTGGATGTCCAGCCACCCTTGGCGCGCCGTGCCGTCGATGGTGGCGTCCATGTCCAGTTCGTCGGGCGCGCCCTCGCGGGCGAAGCGGCGCAGGCGGCGCAGGGCCACCTTGATGTTGCGGGTGCCCAGTTCGACCGTGTCGTCCAGGTTCCTGTACTCGCGCTTCTCCCAGACCTTCACCGCCCGGCCCTGACGTCCCTCGCCGCCGATGCGCACCCCCTCGGGGTTGTAGCCGCCGTGGCCGAAGGGACTGGTCCCGCCCGTGCCGATCCAGCGGTTGCCGCCCTCGTGCCGTTCGGTCTGCTCCTCGAGGCGCTGCTTCAGCGTCTCCATCAGCTTGTCAAAGCCGCCGAGAGCCTCGATCTGGGCCTTCTCCTCGTCGGTCAGGTATTTCTCGTTCAGCAGCTTGAGCCAGTCCGCAGGCACGTCGGCGGTGATCTCGTCGCCCGCCCCGACCGTCTCGACGCCCTTGAACACCTTGCCGAACACCTGGTCGAAGCGGTCGTAGTGCTTCTCGTCCTTCACCAGCACGGCGCGCGACAGATGGTAGAAGTCCTCGACCTTGCCGTTGGCCACGCCGGCGTCCATGGCCTGCATCAGATGCAGCCATTCCTTCATGGACACAGGCACGCGCGCGTCCCGCAGGGCGGTGAAGAAGGGCAGCAGCATCAGCTCGCCTTGTCCGCCCAGGCGTCCACCGCGGCGATGTGGCGGGCCTTGTCGCCGTCCGGCAGGAACGAGCCCTCGAAGCTGTTTTTCGCGATCTGGACCAGCTGGCTGCGGGTCACGCCCGCGTGCTCGGCCATGGCCTCGTAGTTGCGGTTCACATAGCCGCCGAAATAGGCCGGGTCGTCCGAGTTCAGGGTCACGTGCAGGCCCTGCCTCAGCATCTCGGGCAGAGGGTGTTTCGTCAGGTCGTCGACCACGCACAGCTTGTGGTTCGACAGGGGGCAGACCGTCAGGGTCATGCCCTCCGCCGCCAGTCTGCGGACCAGGGCCGGGTCCTCCAGCGAGCGGTTGCCGTGGTCCATGCGATCGATCTTCAGCAGGTCCAGCGCCTCCCGGACGTATTCCGGCGGCCCTTCCTCGCCGGCGTGCGCCACGCGCTTGAGGCCCAGCGCCCCGGCGGCGGTGAACACCCGCTCGAACTTGGACGGCGGATGGCCGACCTCGGACGAGTCCAGCCCGACACCCTCGATCCGGTCCAGCCACGGCTCCGCAGCCTTCAGGGTGGCGAAGGCGGCGTCCTCGTCCAGATGCCTCAGGAAGCACAGGATCAGCTTCGAGGTGACGCCCAGCTCTTTCTCGGCGTCGCCCATGCCGGCCAGCAGGCCGTCAGCGACCACCTGGAAGGGGACGCCGCGGTCCGTGTGGGTCTGGGGATCGAAGAAGATCTCGGCATGGCGCACGCTGTCGGCCGCCGCGCGCCGGAAATAGGCCAGGGCCATGTCCCGGAAGTCCTCCTCGGTGCGCAGCACGTCAGCCCCGGCGTAGTAGATGTCGAGGAAGTCCTGCAGGTTCGAGAAGTCGTAGGCCGCCCTGATCTCCTCCACCGAGGCGAACGGCAGCGCCACCCGGTTGCGCCGGGCGAACTCGAACATCTGCTCGGGCTCCAGACTGCCCTCGATGTGCAGGTGCAGTTCGGCCTTGGGCAGGCCGGCGATGAAGGCGTTCAGCGACATGACCGATCCCCTGATGACGTCGGGGGGATTGTGCCTACATCCGCTCCGGCGTCGCAATGCCCAGAAGGTCCAGGGCGATCTCCAGCTGTCGCAGGGCGGCGGCCGCCAGGGCCAGCCGCGAGGCGCGGGTCGGCTCGTCCGGCGCGGCCAGCACGGGGCAGGCGGCGTAGAACTTCGAGAACGACTGGGCCAGCCGGTAAGCGTGTTCGGCGATCAGGTGCGGGCTGCGCTTGTCATAGGCGTCGGCGGCGGCCTGATCGAAGGCGTCCAGCGTCAGGACCAGATCCCGTTCCGCCGGTTCGGCCACCGCGATGGCCCCGGCCGCCGCGCCCTGGTCGGCGGCCTTGCGCAGCAGGGATTTGATGCGCACGGCCTGGTACAGCAGGTACGGCCCGGTCTTGCCCTCGAAGCTCATGAACCGGTCGAGGTCGAAGACGTAGCTGGTGGTGCGGTTGTTCGACAGGTCTGCGAATTTCAGCGCCGCCACGGCCACCTTGCGGGCGATGTCCTCGAACTCGGCCTCGGGCAGGTCGGCGCCCAGTTCGGCTTCCCTGAGGCGTTCGCGCGCCTTGTCGGTGGCCATGGTGATCAGGTCGTGTAGCTTCAGCACGCCGCCCGCGCGGGTCTTGAACGGCTTGCCGTCCGGCCCGTTCATGGTGCCGAAGCCCAGATGCTCCAGCGCGCCCTCGTCCGCGTATCCGGCGAGATAAGCCGCTCGGAACACCTGTTCGAAATGGTCAGCCTGACGCTGGTCCACCACGTACAGGATCAGGTCGAAACCGGGATCCTCGCGCCGGCCCACGATGGTGGCCAGGTCGGTGGTGCCGTACATGGCCGAGCCTTCGGACGACACCACCAGCAGGGGCGGCAGGTCGCGCTTGTCGTCTTCCTTCGCCACGCGAACGATGCGCGCGCCCTGATCCTCGATCAGCAGGCCCTGCCTTTCGAGATCCGCCACCATGCCGGGCACGAAGGCGTCGGCGTCCGACTCGCCCTTCCAGAGGTCGAAATCCACGCCCAGGGCCGAGAACTCGCGCTCCAGAGCCGACCGGCTGACGGCCACGAAATGGGCCCACAGGGCGCGGTAGCCGGCGCGCCCGGCCTGCAGTTCGGCGGTGGCGCGACGGGCGCGGTCGCGGAACGCCTCGTCTTCCTTCGCCTTGGCGGCGGCCAGGGGATACAGGCGCTCCAGATCCTCCAGCGACACGGGGCTCTCGGCGGGGAAGGGGCCGTCGC
>JBALUZ010000096.1:0-10679 GCA_036963825.1 Brevundimonas sp. | reverse complement strand
GTGGAAGATAGCGAACCGCGTCGACGCCTCGGTGATCCTGGTCAATAACGGCCCGAACGAATGGTATCAGGGCGGGATCGACGGGCTGGGCGAAACCCGCGAACAGGTCACCGACACCTTCCGGGCATGGGCCGCACACCTCAATGCGAGCCGCCTCTATACCGTTGGCACATCCATGGGCGGAACCGGGGCGTTGCTGCACGGTGCGGCGTTGGGCGCCCGGGTGCTGGCCTTCGCCGCCGAAACCCGCATGGACTGGCCGTGGTCGAATGTCCGCCGCCTCATGGTGAAGGGCTTCACGCCCCCGGTGATGGACCTGCGTCCGGTCCTTGAGCGCGCGACGGCGCCCATCTATCTCTATGTCGGTGAGTGCGAGCCGGTCGATCTGGTGTCTGCGAAGCACGTAGCTGACCTGGAGTATGTTTTCGCGGAGAGCATGCCCCGGGTCACCCACGGCCCGCCCAACTACCTCAAGAACCGGGGGCTGCTGGACCCGCTAGTTGACGGCTTTCTGGACGACGCGCATCTGCCCCGCATGCCGGAGGGCGGGCGCGGCTTGGTGGGTGGCTTTGCCACGAAGCTGTACGAGGCTTACTGCGCAGACCGGGAGAAGCGCTTCAAAGATGCGGTGCGCGCCGCCTCCGCCGCCACTCGATCCTACCCGCGCTCCGAATACGCGAACTATCTGCTCGGCAAGGGCCTGCTTCACCTGAAACACTACGCCAAGGCCGAGGCGGCGCTGTCGGAGGCGGTGAGGCTGCACCCCGGCCTGTGGCCTGCCCGGCTGTCCCTGGCCACCGCCATCGAGAAGCAGGACCGGGCCGTCGAGGCCGTGGCGCTCTACAAGAAAATGGCCGACAACGTAATCGTGGGCGGCCGAGCCAACTACGCCCTTGGACAAGTTTACCTCTCCAAGGGGAGTATGGCGTCAGCCCTCCAACGGTTTCGGAAAGCCGTCGCGATGGACCCTCACCGGGCCGCTTTCCAAGCCAAGCTGGATCAGGTTGAGGCCGACTACGCTGCCCGCTGACAGACCGGCAAGGCGGAAAAGCCACTGAAAAACTGGCGCGCCCGGCAGGACTCGAACCTGCAACCGTCCGCTTAGAAGGCGGATGCTCTATCCGGTTGAGCTACGGGCGCCCTCAGGCAAGCGGCTCAAGTAGCGCGATGCGCGCCGGCCGCAAACGAAATCAGTGGGTCCAGGGCTGTTTGCGGCCCGGGGCGAAATTGTCGGCGTAGGCTTTCAGGATCACCGGCGCCGCCTGGGGCTCGTGCAGTCTGAAGGCGATGCCGTGCCGCTCGGCGTAGGCCACCGCCTCCTCGGCCGTGTCGAAGGTCAGGCGCACCTGGCCGTTCATGTCGGTGGACGAGGTCCAGCCCATCAGCGGGTCGTTGGTGCGCGCCGCCGCCGGCTCGAACTCCAGGATCCAGTCGCGGGTCTTGGCCTTGCCGGACTGCATGGCGGTCTTGGCGGGACGATAGATGCGCGCGAGCATGGCGGGCCCTGAAGAAACCAGTGTCAGAAGCGGCCCAGATAGCGCGCGTCGGGCCGCGGGTCCAGCATGCTCAGGCGGGCCGGACCCGCGAGGCGTTGACGCCCAGCCTGTGCGCCACCCAGCCGAGGGTGGGCCCCTGCACCAGGCTGGACACGATTACCACGAAGAAGACGATGTTGAAGATGGTCTGGGAGCCCGGCACCCCCGCCACGATGGGAAAGGTCGCCAGCACGATGGGCACCGCGCCGCGCAGGCCCGCCCAGGACACGAACAGCTTGGCCCGCCAGTCGAACCGCCGGAACGGCGCCAGGCAGATGAACACGCTGACCGGCCGCGCCACCAGCATCAGCACCGCCGTCACCGCAAGACCCGGCAGGGCGACCCCGCCCAGCTGGCTGGGAAACACCAGCAGGCCCAGCGACAGGAACATCACCACCTGGGCCAGCCAGGCCAGGCCGTCCTGGAACAGGCCGATGGTGCGCCGGGCCTGATGCTCGCGGTTGCCCGCCACGATGCCGGCGACATAGGCCGCCAGAAAGCCGTTGCCGCCCAGCACCGCGGTCAGGCCGTAGCTGAGCAGCGCCGCGCCGATGGACACCACCAGCGACAGGCCGCTGCCCCGCAGCCGCATGCGCTTGATCAGCGAGGGCAGCGCATAGCCGATGACTACCCCCAGAACCGCGCCCAGCCCCATCTGGGTCATGAACTGCGGCAGGAAGGGCCAGAGGGACGCATCGGGCGTCGCCACCAGCACCAGCGCCGCGCCGACCAGAAAGATGGCCATCGGGTCGTTCGAACCGGACTCCAGCTCGATCAGGCCGGTCAGGTCCTCGCGCAGGTCCCCGCCCCCCTGTCCCCGCATGATGGCGAACACCGCCGCCGCGTCGGTCGAGGCCACAACCGCGCCGAGCAGAAAGCCCTGGGTCACTGTGAAGCCCAGCAGGAACACCGCCGCCAGGCTGACGATCCCTGCGCTGATCATCACCCCGAGGGTGGACAGCATGAGGGCCGGCCCCACCGACGGCCGCACCAGTTTCCAGTTGGTGTCCAGCCCGCCGGAGAACAGGATGAACACCAGGCAGGCCACCCCGATCACCTGGGCGAAGGCGTAGTCCGAGAAGGCGATCCCGAACGGCCCGTCCGACCCGGCGATCATGCCCAGGGCCAGGAACCCGATCATGGCCGGCAGGCCGAACCGGCTGGACAGGCTGCCCGCCAGAACCGTGGACAGCAGCAGCACCGCGACCGCGAGGAAGGCGTAGTCGATGGCGTTCATGGGTTTCTTAGGACCGGACGAATCGCCCGATGGCAACACTACCGGTCGCCAACCTTTGGAAATGGCTTTCGCTATTCGTGGCTGCGGCTATCCTTCAGGAGACTGGCGACGGGGGACGCAATGACATTCGCAGACCATTTCAGGGCGCTCACCCAGGTCTCGGGCCGTGAGACCCGCACGGAATTCTGGCCGTGGGCGGGCGCCGTCGTCGGGCTCACCATGGTCGTCATGACTTCTGGCATGGCGATGGCCCTGAACGCCATGTTCGGGGACGTAAACGATCCGTCGTCCGTGCCGGATTTTTCCGGGGTGTTCATCAGCATTGGCGTCGCGATCGCCTTCTCTGCTGCACTCCTCGCGGCCGCTGTGGCGCGCCGCCTCAGGGACGCGGGCTGGTCGCCGCTCTGGGGCCTTGGCCCTTTGCCGTTCGCGGCGTTCAGCGCAATCACCTTCCCCCGCATGATGATGAACTTCGGCTTTGATCCCGAGCCGGACATGGACCTCTTCATGGCCGTGTTCATCAGCAACGGACTGTACAATGCCGCCCTGCTGTTCCTGATCATCCTGTTGATCCTGCCAAGCAGGCAGCAGCCCGCCCGGTGAATATCTGCTGCTTGAACCACCCTCTCTGAGCCTGTAGGCAAGCGCTCCCGTTGGGGAGTAGCCGCCGGCCGCCTTGAGCGCCGGGACCACGTCAACACAGTCGCGCTCCGGCGCGTGGCGCGGTCAGCGGAGTCATCCGCCTGGCGAGACCAGCGCGTCCCACCGCCTCGCCGGCGGCGTGGGATGCGCGTCTCGTCGTCCGGCGGAGTGAGCCCATGACCCCCGGCGCCGTCGCCATCCTGTCGCTCAGCATGTCCACCGACGCCTTTGCGGCGTCCGTGGGACGCGGCGCCGCCCTTCGCCCCCAGCTGGCCCAGGCCCTGCGGGCCGGGCTGATCTTCGGGACCATCGAGGCGGCCACGCCGGTGATCGGCTGGGGCCTGGGGCTGCTCGCCGCCGGGGTGGTGCAGCAGGTCGACCACTGGATCGCCTTCGTCCTGCTGGCCGGGGTGGGGACGCACATGATCTGGCACGGCGTGCGGCCTGGCCGCGCCGATCAGCCCCCGGCCCGCCGCGGCCTCATGCCCCTGATCGCCACCGCGGTCGGCACCAGCATCGACGCCGCCGCCGTGGGCGTGGGCCTGGCCTTCATCGGGGTGAACATCTGGATCATCGCCCTCAGCATCGGCCTGACCACCTTCGCCCTGACCACCCTGGGCATGCTGATCGGCGCCCGGGTCGGCGCCCGCATCGGCAAGCCCGCCGAACTGCTGGGCGGGCTGGCCCTGATCGGCATCGGCGCGTTCATCCTGGCCGAACACATGGGCTGGATGCTCTAGGGCTCAGGCCCGCTTGGCCGCCGCGTCCGTTTCACCCGTCTCCGCCTGAACCCGGGCGAGCGCCTCGATCAGCGAGGCGGCGGTGATGGGCTTGGCCAGGTGCAGGTCGGCGCCGGCGGCCAGGCTTTCGGCCACGTGTTCGGGGAAGCTGTTGGCCGTCAGCATCAGCACGGGCGTGCGCGCACGGCCTTCCCGCGCTTCAACGGCGCGGAGCGCGCGCACCGCCGTCAGGCCGTCCATCACCGGCATCATCATGTCCATCAGGACGACGTCGAAGGTCTGGGCCTCAAAGGCCGACACGGCCTGGGCTCCGTCCTCCACCGCGATGCAGTCCGCCTCCATGGCGCCGAGGATCAGCTCGACCACCCGCCGGTTGGTGGCGTTGTCGTCGGCCAGCAGGACCCGCAGGGGCCCGACGGCCGCTTCGGACGCCGGCGCCTCTGGCGAACCGACCTCGGCGGCCGGAGCCAGGTCGAGTTCGAACCAGAAGGTCGCGCCTTCGCCCGGCCGGCTGCTGCAGCGGATCTCGCCACCCATCGCCCGGACCAGATCGCGGGAGATGGCCAGGCCGAGGCCGGTGCCGCCGAAGCGCCGCGTGATCGTGCCGTCCGCCTGCTGGAAGGGCTTGAAGATTTCGGCGGCCTGTTCAGGCCGGAACCCGATCCCGGTGTCGGAAACCTCGAACCGGCGCCGGCCGTCCGCCGAGGTCACGCTCAGGCGAACCGAGCCGACCTCCGTGAACTTGACCGCGTTCGACACCAGATTGGTCAGGACCTGGCGCAGACGGATCGGATCCACCATCACCTTCCCGGGCAGGTCGGGCGTGATCTCGGCCGTCAACTGCACGCCCTTTTCGGCCGCGCGAAGTCCGCAAAGGTCGACCACCGAGCGCGCCAGCGTCGCAAGGCACGCCGGCTCCTCGGCCAGCGTGAGCTCGCCGCACTCGATCCGCGCCAGGCGAGGATGTCGCCGATCAGCCCTTTCAGCTGCTGCGACGAGGACACGACGATGTCGTTGATCTCCCGCTGGCGCGGCGTCAGGTCGGTCGCGGCCATCAGGTCGGCCATGCTGGTGACGCCGTTGAGCGGCGTGCGCAGCTCGTGGCTCATATTGGCCAGGAAGGTCGACTTGGCGAGGTTGGCCGCTTCCGCGTCGGCCTTGGCCCGGAGCAGCGCCTCGCGCTGGGCCTTGCGCTCGGAGATGTCGCGGATGTTGGCGTGGATGCGGGCGCCGGCCTGCTGGTGCGAGACCGACATCCACAGCTCGACCTCCAGCGGGCCGCCGTCATGCCGGACGGCCGTCAGCTCGAGACGCCGGCCGAGACGGGCGCCCCCCTGTTCCCGCCAGCGGGTCATGGCCGCGCCGTGCGCCGGCCGCATGTCGTCAGGAATGATGATCTCGACGTTCTGCCCCAGGGCCTGGGCCCGGCTGTGGCCGAACAGGGTTTCAGCGCCGTCCGACCAGCCGACGATCACGCCGTGCTCGTCGCAGTCGATCAGGGCGTCCGCCGACGCATTCAGGGCCGAGCGGAGCGCCGTCATGCGGTGGCGCTGGTCCAGATCGGCGGCGGCGATCGCGGCCAGGCGTGTCAGGGTTTGTCCGACGGCCGCATCGGGAGCCCGGGGCTCCGGGCCCAGCACGCAGAGGGCGCCGACGGCCGAGCCGTTCACCACCAGCGGAGCCCCGGCGTAGAAGCGGACATGGGGCTCCCCCTTCACGAAGGGATTGTCTGCGAATCGCTCATCCAGACGCGCGTCCTCCACCCACATGAGCTGGTGCGGCTGCTCGATGGCGTGGACGCAGAAGGAGTCCAGGCGACACGTTTCGCCGAGGTCGAACCCGGCGCTGCCCGCGAACCACTGGCTGTGTTCGTGCACCAGCGTGACCAGCGCCATCGGCGCCCCCGCAAGATCAGCGGCCAGTCGCGTCAGCTCCCGAAAGATCGGCTCCTGCGGCCGACTCATCAGACACAGGGAGTCGATCATCTCCAGGCGGTGACGTTCGGCTTTCTCTTTCATGGTCGCAGTCAAAATGGATACTCACACGAAAAGGGACCGGATGTTTCTCAAAAAATGCGGCGCTTCGTGCCCGCCAAAGTCACTCACGCCAGTAACGCCACCTCAAATAATCTTTGGACCATCCGCACAATGTGTGAACCGTTTTTAAAGATTAATCTTCGTGTGACCCATACTGGGCGCCCCGCGCCGATGAAGAATCATCATTTTTCTCCGGAGACGATTCAGGGGTGCAAACTGGCCGGGTTCCGTCGGGCTGTGCGATCCACGCGCCGCGAGCTCCCGCGCCCGGGGCCGGGTGCAGATGAGCTGTCCCGTCCCATGACGGCCGCCCGTCGCGACGGTGGCCCCCGATCTGGTCGGAGCGGCAGGATTCGAACCTGCGACCCTCTGCTCCCAAAGCAGATGCGCTACCAGGCTGCGCTACGCTCCGATCAGGCCGGGCTTATAGGCACGGCGGACCGCGGCCCGCAATCGCCCGGCTGCATTCGCGCCGGATCGCTCAGTCCGCGGTGCTGAAGAACGGGTGGCGCACCAGGTCGCCGGGCTCGGCGCCGATCTCCTCCGTCCGGCCGGCGCGCACCTCCAGCACGCCCTTGGCCGCGCCGTAGGACGGCAGGACCTGACGCGAGAAGGGCGTGGTGTGCCGGGCGATGGAGACGATGCGGCCCTGATCGTCGATGTAGACGATGTCCAGCGGACTGGGCGTGTTCTCCATCCAGAAGCCGCGCTCGGCCATGTCGGGAAACTGGAACAGCATCCCCCGGTCGTCGGCCAGGGGATCGCGGAACATCAGCCCCCGGGACCGCTCCTCCTCCGTGTCGGCGATCTCCACCCAGAAGGCGTGTTCCCCGGTGTCGGTCACCACCACAAGCGGCTCCAGCGGGTTGCCCGCCTCGTCGCGCGGCGCGGCCTGGGCGCAGGCCGAGAGGGCAAGCGCCACAAGAAGGGTCAGAAACGGGCGGCGGTGCATGGGCGGTGTCCGGTAAAACGGCGTCAACGACGGCATTACGCCTTAGCCGCGCGCGGAAATAAACCGGAAATGCAGCTATTCCGCCGGTTCGATCTCGGCGACCACCAGGCCCTTGGGGCCGCGGGCGAAGCGCACCCTCACGGTGTGGCCCGGCAACAGGTCGTCCAGCCCGCAGCGGCGCAGGGTTTCGATATGGATGAAGATGTCGTCCTGATCGCCGTCGCGCACGACGAAGCCATAGCCCTTGGCCCGGTTGAACCATTTCACCGTCGCCGGCTCCATGGGCCCGTCGGCCTGGACCGGCGGCCGCGCGGGGCGGCGGGCGAAGGCGTCGAGATTGCTGGCCGACCGTCGCAGGCCGTCGTAGCCGGGCGTCTGGCCCGGCGCGGGTTCGGCCAGGTCCAGAATCTGCGTGGCCTGCCATCCCTTGGACCGGCGCACGGCGTCACAGGTGATGGCCGCGCCCTCCGCCGCATCGTCACAGCCGTGGTCGCGCAGGCTTGAGACGTGCAGAAGCACATCCTTCATGCCCGTGAGCGAAGGATCATCGGGCACAATGAAGCCATACCCCTTTGCGGGATCAAACCACTTGATATGACCGGACATGCGGACCGTTTCCGCCGTCACACCCTCATCGACTTCGTACGCTGACATGCTCCCCCCGCCTGCGAACATCGCGTGCAGACGAAACATGCTTAACACGGTTCGGCGAACGTGGGAGGGGCAGAAACCTAAATTTCGCGCCTGACGCGAGAATCGCACGGAATGCGCGCAGAAATCGGCCTGCACCCGCCGCGCGGCGGCGGCCCGTGATCCAGCGATGTGGGGGAGCCCCGCGTGGCAGTCCCTAGGGGAATCGAACCCCTCTTTCTAGGTTGAAAACCTAGCGTCCTAACCGATAGACGAAGGGACCGCTGCGCGAGAGCCGGCGATATAGCGGCCCCTCCCGGACGTTGCAAGCGGGGTCTGACTAAAAATCGTCGCTCGTTTCGCGACGCGGATCATGAGCGTCCTCGATCTCGAACTGAACGCCCCGCCGACCGTTCCAGTCGTCCGCCTTCAGACGACCCACCACGCTGAGCCCCGCAGCGCCGGACAGCAGCGCCCGGCCCAGCGGCAGGTCCGCGCAACGCCAGGCGATGGCCTTGATGGAGGCGCCGTCCGCCGCCGTCAGCCGGCACCGCACATGGCCGCCGGTCATGGCCACCGGCTCGCGCGGCGTCACCCGGTCCAGGGCGAACAGCGGTTCAGGGTTGGACGGACCGTAGGGCGCCAGACGCTCGAAGTCCTCGAACAGGTCGCGGCGCGCCGCGCGGCAGTCGAGCAGCGCGTCCACGTCCACCACGTCCAGCACCTCGGCCGCCGCCTGCTGGTCCGCCAGCGCCTCTTCCAGAAAGGATCGCACGGCCTCGATGCGGTCGCCCGACACGGTCAGCCCGGCGGCCATGGCGTGCCCGCCGCCCGCCATCAGGAGGCCCGCCTCCCAGGCCGCCTGCACCGCCCGGCCCAGGTTCACCCCCGGCTGCGACCGGCCCGAACCCTTGCCCACGCCCGTCGCCGGGTCCACGCCGATGACCACGACCGGCTTGCGCCAGCGTTCGCGCAGACGCCCGGCCACGATGCCCACCACCCCCGGATGCCAGCCCTCGCCCTCCACCACGATGACGGCGCGGTCCAGGGCGTCGCCGCCCCGGCTCTCCACCTTGCGCACGGCGGCCTCGGTCACCTCGCGCTCCACGTCGCGGCGCGACTGGTTCAGGGCGTCCAGCTCGGCGGCGAGTCGCGCCGCCTCGACCGGATCGTCGGTGGACAGCAGGCGCGCGCCCAGATCGGCGCGGCCGATGCGCCCGCCCGCATTGATTCGCGGCCCCAGGATGAAGCCGGCGTGGCTGGCCTTGGCCGGTCCCGGCTCCACGCCCGCCACGGCCAGCAGGGCCGCCAGCCCGGGATTGCGCCAGTCCGACATGACCTTCAGCCCCAGCGCCGCCAGGGCCCGGTTGAAGCCGGTCAGGGCCGTCACGTCGCAGATGGCGCCCAGCGCCGCCAGATCCAGCCACTGGCGAAGGTCCGGTTCGGCCCGTTCGGCGAACAGGCCCCGCGCCCGCGCCGCCCGATTCAGCGCCGCCAGCAGCACGAACACCACCCCCGCCGCCGCCAGGTTGCCCTGACCGGAATTGCAGCCGGGCCGGTTCGGATTGACCACCGCCTCGCAGGCGGGCGGCTGGTCGCGCATCAGGTGGTGATCCACCACCACCACCTTCAGGCCGATGGAGGCCGCGTGGGCCACCGCCTCCACCGCCGCCGCGCCGCAGTCCACGGTGATCACCAGGTCAGCCCCGCTCGCCTTCAGCGTCTCGAACGCCCTGGGGCTGGGGCCGTATCCCTCGGTCAGGCGGTCGGGCACATAGATGGGCAGATCCGCGCCCATGGCCCGGAACCAGCGCACCAGCAGCGCGGCGCTGGAGGCCCCGTCCACGTCGTAGTCGGCGAACACGTGGATGCTCCGGCCCGCCGTCAGCGCGTCCAGAATGACCCCGGCGGCCCGGTCCATGTCCAGAAAGCTGGACGGATCGGGAAACAGCGCCCGCAGCGTCGGGCTCAGGAAGGCCTCTCCCTGATCGGCGGTCACGCCCCGCGCCGCCAGCGCCCGGGCCAGCGGCTCCACCAGACCCAGGCCCTGCATGTGCGCCCGCACCACGCCCGGCTCGGCGGGGCGTTGACGCCAGGCGCGGCCGGACAGCGACCGCGACACGCCAAGGAAATTCACCGCTGTCGCCATGCCGCCGTCCGCCATGTGGGAATACGCCTCGTCATCCATGTCAGTCTGGCGCACAGGGTCGCCGGATTCGGTCGCAGGCGCGAAAGCCGGGCTAGGGTCGCGGATCGATCGGCGGCGGCGGCTCGGATCGCTCGCGGAGCTCGCGGGCGAAGGCCTCGATCTCGGCGGCCGTGCGGACGGTTCCCACGCTCATGCGCGCGCCGTCCACCCGGCTGCGCACCGCGCCGGCCCAGGCGTCGGGATTCTCGGGCAGGGTCCAGTCGATGGCCGCGACGCTGCGGCTCAGGGCTTCACCGGTCTGGTCCAGCCCGGCGACCCGCTGTGCGATGACCGCGGCGTCCGGCACGTCGGTCGGCGCGGCCGGAAAATCGGCCCAGCGCGGATAGGCGCGATTGGCGTCCACCAGCGTCTGGACCCGCCCGGACAGGGGCGAGGAGGACCCGGCGGGCGGCGCGAAACGCGCCCCGCATGCGCCGAGCGACAGGCAAGCCGCCGAAATCGCCAGAATTTTCACAGCCGATGCGTTCATCTTGGCCCCGGTCATATGCCATCATGGGGCGGCGAGGAAGGGCGACGCCGCCTGACGTCGATCCAGCACGGAGCCGTTCATGGCCACGCCGCCGAAAAAGCCTGCGACCCGGTCGACCGCAAGGACCGCCCCGAGCAAGGCGCGCCCCCGCGCGGCGGCCAGGCCGAAGGCGGCGAAAGCCGCGCCGGAATCACCGCCGGAGCCGACGCCGGCCGCGGAAGCGGCCGCC
>JBALUZ010000095.1:0-10701 GCA_036963825.1 Brevundimonas sp. | reverse complement strand
CCATGGAGGTGATCGAGCACGTGCGCGATCCGGAAGCCTTCATCCGCACCTGTTCGCGGCTGGTGGCGCCCGGCGGCCTGATGGTCGTGGCCACCCTCAACCGCACCCTGAAGTCGCTGGCCCTGGGCAAGGTGGCGGCGGAATACGTCCTGCGCTGGGTGCCCGCCGGCACCCACGACTGGCGCCAGTTCCTCAGGCCGGACGAGATCCGCCTGATGCTGTCCCGGGAGCCGGTGGCGGTGGCGGGGCCCTTCGGCATCGCGTATGATCCGCTGTCTGATCAGTGGTCGCAGGGCGTCGACGCGGACGTGAACTACATGATGGTCGCCACCCACGACTGACGCCTGAATCCAATGGTTTCAACAGCTTCCGGGAGGAGCCATGTTGTTGCTTGCGTCAGTGTCCGCCGCGTTCGCCCTGAATGCCGCCCAGCCCGCCGAGGCCGCCCAGCCTGTCACCGACTGGCGCGAGGCGGTGCGGTGCCTCGCCGTGTTCGAGAGCGCCGCCTCCAAGAGCTTCGCCGCCCATGTCCGCGACCCGGACGCCGGTCACGACGACGAGGCGGTCCGGTACGACGACCTGGCCCTGTCTCTCATCGACAGCATGGGCGAGCGCTTCAATTTCGCCCGGATGGAGCAGGCTGAAACCATCCGCATGCGCGAGAGCGAGCGGCTGGAGCCCCTGTCCATGCAGGAGGTCCAGGCCCTCGCCGAGCAGTGCCGCGCCCGGTTGCCCGATCCGCCGGTGGTGCCCTGACGGATCAGACCGCGCGGGTCATGTAGACCGCGTCCTGGCCGTAGCCGGACAGCTTTCCGGCCAGGATGGGGCTGGACCGGGGGGCGAAGCCCTGCCGCGCCCAGAACGGCGCCGCCCGGTTCACGGCGACCAGGGCGATCCGCGACAGTCCGGCGGCCTGCGCCGTCCGCACGGCCAGATCCACGGCCGGGGCCGCGCGCCCGCCGCCTCGCGCCGCGGCCGAAAGGGCCAGATCGTGCAGGTACAGAACGTCCGGGTCCGGGGGCAGGGCGGCCAGCCGGGCGTTCAGGGCCGGCGCGTCGTCCAGCCGCCAGGGATAGGCGATGAGATAGCCGGCCACGGCGTCGTCCGTATCCGCCAGCACCCGGCATCCGGCCGGATACAGGGCGAGGCGGTCGGCGAAACAGGCCCGGTCCTCGGGGTGATCGGGAAAGGCTTCCGCCGCCACCCGGACCACGCCGTCCAGGTCGGCGGGCGTCATGGGGCGCCAGCGAAGGGTCATGGAGCGGCCGGGCGGTCCGCCGCCGGGCGCGGCCTTACGGCTGGCCCTGGGTCTGGCCGGCCCGCGCGGTCTGGATGGCGTCCCGGGTGGCGCTCTCGGCGCTGCGATAGACGAAGCCGTAGGTCGGGTAGACGGTGGACCCCAGGCCGTTGATCGGATTGTACCAGACCTTGACCCGGCTCCAGTCCCCGGCGGGCGACACGTCCACCACCGTGACGTTCTCCTCGACCCGGCCGCGGCTGCCGCCCCAGTTGGCGTGGGTGACGCGGATGACCCGTTCCGTCAGGATGTCGCTGACCACCGCCACATGGCCCCGGTTCATGCGGCCATGGGGCTGGAACACCAGCACCGATCCGGCCTCCGGGGCGTCGCCGGTGCGGAAATTGTCCACCGCCTGGCGCCACCAGGTCCAGGCGTCGCCGAAGATCTGGATGCCCGACAGCAGGCGGGCGAAGGTCACGCACTGCCAGTACGGTTCATCGGCGCGGACGGTCTGGGGCGTGGCCAGGGTGAAAAAACCCAGCGAGGCCGCAACCAGGGCGGCGGTGAGCCGTTTCATCATGTTGGCGTGCTCCGGACGTTTCGCGTCACAAGGCATAAATCATGTTCGCGAAGGGTTGAAGAACCCTTTCCGGGATCAATTTGGGTCTTTTCTGGGCGATCGGCGCGGGCGGCGGGCCCCCTCAGCCCTGCGGCCGGCCCTGCTCGTCGGCGCCCGTCAGGAACTCCACCGAGGCGGCGCAGCCGTTCAGCACCTCCTCGCCGATCTGCACCCGCGCGGTGAGCGGATAGGTCCGGTCGCTCATGCCGTCGGAGCAGGGGGTCTCGATCAGGGTGACGTCGAGCTCGCGGCCCCGGTCGGTCCGGCCGCTCCAGCTGGCCGTGGTGCCCGCCATCTGCGGCCCAGCATTGGGCGCCCGCTCCTCGGGTCGGTCCACCCCGGAATAGACCAGCCCGTCGTCACCGATGTTGACCGCCCAGAAAGGCTCCGTCCCCAGCGCCCGCAGGGGCTCGGTCAGATCGACCCCGCCCAGCTCCGCCCGGGGCGCGGCGGCCTCCGGCCCGGACGTGTCCGGCGCTTCGTCCTGTGAGCAGGCGGCCAGGGAGAGGACGGCGAGGAAGGCGAGGGCGCGCATGATGGAGTCTCCGTTCTGGCGGCAGACTGCCCGGCCCGGCGACAGTCGTGCAAGGGGGGACGGGCTGGGCTACCGTCGCCGCATGGCGAATCGCGAGCCCTTCAGCCTTTACGAGTTCTTCGCCGGGGGCGGCCTGGCCGGACTGGGCCTCGCCGGCTTTCGCACGACCTTCGCCAATGACCTCGACGCCGCCAAGGCGGCCAGCTGGCGCGCCAACCACGCCGATCCCGACACCCTGAGGCTGGCCGACGTCTGGGACCTGACGCCGGACGATCTGCCGGGCCACGCCGACCTGGCGTGGGCGTCGTCGCCCTGCCAGGATGTCAGCCTGGCCGGCGCCCGGGGCGGCCTGGACGCCCGGCGCTCGGGCGCCTTCTGGGGGTTCTGGCGGCTGATGACCGGCCTGGCCGAACAGGGCAGGGCGCCGGGCCTGATCGTCATCGAGAACGTCATGGGGCTGCTCACCTCAAATCAGGGGCGGGATTTCGCCGCCGTGTGCCGGGCGCTCCGGGACGGCGGCTACGCCTTCGGGGCGGTGGAGGCGGACGCCGTCCTGTGGCTGCCCCAGTCGCGGCCCCGCCTGTTCCTCATCGCCTCGCGCGCGCCGGTCGCCGGCGGAGTCCCGGCCGGCGACCCCTTCCACTCCGCCCGCATCCGCGCCGCCCATGCGGCCCTGCCGGACGACCTCAAGGCGGGCTGGGTCTGGTGGCGGCTGGACGCCCCGCCCCGCCGCAACACGGATCTGGCCGCCCTGCTGCAGCCGGAGTCGTCGGTCGACTGGCTTGACGAGGACAGGGCCGCGGCGCTGCTGGATCTGCTGTCGCCCCTGCACCGGGCCCGGCTCGATGCGGTCCTCGCCTCCGGCGAGCGCCGGGTCGGCGCGGCCTACCGCCGGGTCCGGGTCGAGGGCGGGGTCAAGGTGCAGAGGCTCGAGGTCCGCTTCGACGGTCTGGCCGGATGCCTGCGCACCCCGGCGGGCGGCTCGTCCCGCCAGTTCGTGGTGGCGTGCGACGAGGGCCGGGTGCGGGTGCGACGCCTGACCGGCCGCGAGGCGGCGCGGCTCATGGGTCTGCCGGACAGCTACCGCCTGCCGGCCGGCGAGGTGGCGGCGTTGAAGCTGATGGGCGACGCGGTGGCGGTGCCGGTGGTGCGGGCCCTGTCGGACCAGATCCTGCGGCCGCTGCTGGACAGCGGCGTCAGAACCGCCGCCTGATCCGCTCGTTGATGGCTTCGGTGGACTCCACCCGGTCGTCGTGGCCGCTGCGGTGCGAGTGGAAGGCCAGGATCATCAGGCCGGCGGACAGCAGCGCCGCACCCAGCACCGCGATGCTGAGCGCGATCCAGCCGTGAAGGGTCATGGGGGCGCCGCCGATGGCGTCCCAGGCCCAGGCCATGCCGGCCACCGACAGCGCCGACAGGGCGGCCGCGGCCGTCAGGATCAGCACCGCCCGCGCGCGCGGGCCCGGTCCCCTGGGCGGCGGGGCCGGGGATCCCCAAGGACCCGGAGCGGGGGCGGGGGCCGGCATCAGGGCCAGGCCCGGGCGATCAGTTCTGGACCCACTGGCCCTGGGCGTTGCGATACCACTCGCCCGGGGCCAGGCGGGCCCGCAGCAGGGCCTCGAACATCCGGGCGGCCGCCACCTCGGTGGACACGCCGGTCTCGGCGGCCCGGGCGGCGTAGGCCTCGCGCCGCGCGGCGTTGGTGACGCGCACGGCTTCCTGCAGGGCCGCGTCCGCCGAACCGGAGCGGAAGCCCAGATAGCCGTCGGCCTGCTCGCCCACCACGCCCTCGACCTTGGCCTCATCGATCAGCGCCTTCTGGGCGTTGGTCTGGGCCATGGAGGCGCCGGCCACGCCGAGGGCGGCGACGGCGGCGCCGATCACGAACAGCTTGCGGAAATTCATCATCCGATCCTCCGATCAGAACAGGTTGGGATTCTCTTCCAGAAGATCACGCAGCTCCTGGTCGAGACGAACACGCACGTCGGCGTCCAGCTTGGCGTAGATCTGGATGGGATCCACCTGCAGCCGGATCGTCGGGGCGCAGGCCGCGGCGCCGACGAGAGCCATGCCGCAGACGGCGGCGATTTCGCGTTTCGAGATCATGGGCGACAGGCTCCACGGTTTGAACGGTTCACATCCATAAACGCCATCTAGCCTGAACCCGCGCTGAACGGCGAAGTTTCATCACTCTTCCCCGGAATTCTCTTCGGCCTCGCCCCGCCGCGCCCGGTTCAGGGACATGATGTCCGACACCAGCTCGTTCAGGTTCAGGGTGGTGTCGAGGGTCAGATCGATCTCGGTGCCGGACGGCAGGGGCAGCTCGCGGTTCAGGAAATCGCGGCTGATCAGTTCCGACAGGGTCAGGCGCAGCTCCTGCCGCTCGGGCGGATCATGCCGGCCGCGGATGCGGAACAGCACCCCCAGCCGACCCTCGTCCAGGCTGTTGACCTCGGCCGTCAGGATGTCGAACGCCAGCTCCTCCATGGCCTGATAGGCCAGATCCTGCACCACATTGGGCGGCACGTCCTCGCCGCCGCCGCCCGCTTCCAGCCCGCTCAGGGCCTCGCGGGCGATCTCCAGCCGCCCCGGCTGGACGGCGTAGAGCGAGCCGTTCACCACCCGGAACCCGTTCCCGGCGTCCCAGGTGAAGGGCACGCGCCCGGACACCACGGCGTTCAGGGCCACCTGCTCGCCGAATCCGGCGCCGCCCAGCAGCTCGCCCAGCTGCACATTCTCGAACACCAGGGTCCCGCCGAAGGGCTGCGTCCGGTCCAGCGGCACGTCGAACGGCTCGATCACCACGCGGCCGCCCGCCACGTCCAGGTCCGCCCCCGACACCTGGAACGACCCGGCGCCCAGTTCGAACAGCAGGTTCAGGTCCGTGATCGCGGCCAGCGCCTGCACCCCTTCGGCCGTCAGGCGCTGGTCCGGCGCCGTGACCAGCGGCGTCAGGCTGGTGAAGGCCACCTCGCCGTTCAGCCCCGTCACCGGCCCGGCCGGGCTGACGAAGTCCAGGTCCTCCACCGTCAGCACGCCGCCGCTGGTGGCGCCCTCCGGAGTCCAGTCGAACCGGCCCACGAACCCTGCGCCGCCCGTCACCGGCGGATCGATCAGGCCGGCGGTCAGGGGCGTCACGTCCCCGGGCTGCAGCCCGTCCTCGGCGAACACCAGATCCGAGGCGTCGAAGGCGACGCCCCCCGTCTCGGCCCGGCCGTCGTGCTTCAGGTCCACCCGGCCCAGCCGGCGCCGTCCCGCGGACACCGCGAACCGGCCCTGCCAGACGTCGTCCGCCAGCGAGGCGCCGCCCGTGGCGTCCAGCGGATAGAAGCGTTGCGGCTGCGCCGTGTCGGCCACCCGCGCAGCCTCCACGTCGGCGTCCATGGCCAGACCCGCGTCGGTCCCGCGCACGGTCAGGGGTCCGGCGACCCCGCTGAACTGCATGGCGAGGAAGGGGACCTCGGCGGCGACGTCCTGCATCCGGCCCTGCGCCGTCCAGCCGCCGTCCGCCACCGTCAGCAGCGGGCCGCCCGCCGCGCACAGGTCGCCGGACAGGGCGCGCGCGTCGTTCTCGCCGAAGGCCAGCTGCGCCGCCGAGACCGCCACACAGCCGTCCGGCCGGAAGGTCAGCCCCCCGCCGCCCGAGGTCAGGGTCCCCGCCGCCGCCGCCTCGATGGCGCGGGCGAAGCCGAAATTGAAGCCGGCCGCGCCGTCCAGCGCCGCGGTGAATCCGCCGGGGGTGAGCCGCCAGTCCGGAACCGCGATCCGCACATCCGTCTCGGGCGCCGTTCCGGTCAGGATCAGGGCGCCGCCGCCGGTCTCGCCCGGCCGCGCCGTGTAGAGCGGCGCGCCGGGGTGCGCCCCCACGGTGACCAGGCCGCCGTTCAGGGGCGTGATCCGGGCCGCCTGTCCCAGAACCAGCTCGGTGCCGGTGCCGCCCGTCCGCAGCCGGAACGACGACGCCTCCAGGGCGAAGCCGCCCAGCGCCCGCTTCAGGGCCGCCAGCTCCGGCGGGTCGTCGGCGCCCGGCGCGCCCAGCAGCGGCCAGCGGCCGCGCGCGGCCTGCAGCCGCCCCGCCGCCTCCATCAACACCACGCCGTCGCCGGTCACGTCCGCGTCCATGCGCCCGTCGACCCCGCTCAGGCTCAGCTCCCCGAAGGTCAGGCCGCGCGCCCGCACGGAGGCGGGGGCGGTGATCTCGAAGGCGGCGGCCTGGCCCGTCCCGGCGCGCCCGCCCGCCGACACGGCGCCCGAGCGCACATCCAGACCCGCCAGCGTCAGATCCCCGGCGCGCATCCGGTCGGCCAGCAGGGTCATGGGGCCGTCCAGCCGCCATCGCACCGCGCCGTCGCGGCCGCTCAGGTCGAGATCCGTCTCGCTGAACGACAGCCGCGCGGCCGCGGCGCCGGCCTGGCCCAGGGCGAGGGCGTCGGCGCCGATCATGCCCTCGCCTTCGCCCGCGAGGCGGAAGGCGTCCAGCCAGCCGCTGACCCGGCCGTCCAGCGCCAGGCGCGCGCCCACGTCCCGTGCGACGGCGTCCCCCGCCGCCAGCCGGCCGGCCGCCAGCGTCGCGGTCAGGTCCAGATCGCCCTCGCTGCGGCGTTCGTCCAGGTCGGGGTAGGGGACCTCGCCGCCCAGGCCCACGCGCACCGCCTCGCCGGACAGGCCGGGCGAGGCGATGTCGGCGATGATCGCCGCCGCATCGAGCTGCGTCCGCCCGCCGGTTGTGGTCAGATCCAGCCGGGCGCCGGACAGGGCGATCCGCGTCTCGCCGCTGACCAGCGCCGCACTGCCGGCCCGTGCGGACAGGCGCATCAGCCGGCCGTCCTCGATGCGCGCGTCCGCGTGCACGTCCAGCGGGCCGTAGTCCGTGCCCAGATGCAGCCGCCCCTGCTCCACCAGCACCAGCGGGCCGCGCGCGTCCGGCCCCGGGGGACGGCCCCGGAATTCCTCGATCAGCGGGTCCAGCGAGCCCATGCTGAACACGCCTTCGCGCCAGCTGGCCCGCAGGACGGGCCGGATCAGCCGGATGCGGCTCGGGGTCACGCCCAGGCCCGCCTCGGACCAGGGCGCGCCGAGGGCGTAGTCCACCTCGACCCGTTCCACGGAGAAGTTCGGCGCCCCGGCCCCGCCCACCCGGATGCGGGCGGTCAGGCTGTCCAGCTCCAGTCGCTCGACCTCGATCTCCGCCTCGATGCCGCGCCGCTCCAGCCAGCCGATGAGCACCTGCCGCGCCGCCTCGCGCCGGGCGGCGTACAGGGTCAGGGCCGCCGCCGCGAGCAGCCCTGCGATCACCAGCAGCACGATTACGAGCCGCCCCGGCCCGCGCCCGGCCGGGCGGCGGCGGCGGCCATCGGGGATGACGGGCGAGGACGGCTGGCTGTCCCGGTTTTCGCTCACGCGCGCTCCATCATCCTGTTCAGGCGTCCTGAGATAGCGGGAACGCGGCCCGGCGCAAACCGGCCGCTCCCGGAGCCTTGCCATAACCCTGGTCTTGCCCCCGCCCTGTGACGGCATTCGGGCGCGGAGGGCGGGGCCTTGCGATTCATGTGGTTAAAACACCGCCTTGATGGAGAAAGGGTTGGCGGTTAACGATTTGTAACGGGATGCTTCCCATTAAGGGACAGGCGGGCTATAGGCTCCGCTCGCGCGTTACGGGGTTGACCCGCCCCGGTGAGACAGTTTTCAGTGACCAGGCGCCACCGTTGGCGCTGCCGACAGACGGGGACCGATGGCTCAGTTCGATCCACGCCGACAGCCCAAGCGCTTCACGCCGCACATGTTCACGGCGTCCGCCGCGGTCGCGGTGGCGCTGCTGGCCGGCAAGCTCTACCAACCGGTGACGGCGGCTGAAGTTCCGCCCCTGACGGCCGAGCAGATCGCCGCCCTCGAAATTCAGGCCTTCGCCTCCGCCGGCGCCCCGGCGGGCATGAGCCAGCCGGAAGCCGTCCAGGTCCAGATCCAGCGCGGCGAGACGCTCGAGCAGGCCATGCTGCGCACCGGCATCGGCGCCGACGAGGCCCGCGCCATCGTCCGGACCCTCGGCAACGCCTATGACGTCGTGAACATCCGCGCCGGCCAGCGCTTCGAGACCGCCATCTCGCGGCCCCGCGCCGGCCGCGGCGACGCCCGCCTCATCGGCCTGACGGTCCGCACCGGCCCGGCCACCCAGCTGACCGTGTCCCGCAGCTTCGACGGCGCCCTGCGCCTGCGCGAGCTGGAAGAGCAGGTCTCCAGCGAAACCACCGTGGCCACCGGCGAGATCCACGGCTCCCTGTCCGCCTCGGCGGGACGCATGGGGGCCAACTCCCGCATCGTGGCCCAGGCCGTGCGCCTGTTCTCGCACAAGATCGACTTCTCGCGGGACATCAAGGCGGGCGACAGCTTCACCCTGGTGTTCGACCGCACCGTCACCGAAAGCGGCCGCACCGTGGACACGGGCGAGCTGATCTACGCCGAGATCAAGGGCCAGGTGTTCTATCGCTTCAAGCCCGAGGGCTCGACCGAGGCCAAGTATTTCGACGCCGACGGCAAGAACATCCGCGGCTTCCTGCTGCGCACCCCCGTGGACGGCGCGCGCATCTCCTCCAATTTCGGCGTCCGTCGCCACCCCATCTCCGGCTATCGCCGCATGCACCAGGGCATGGACTTCGCCGCGCCCACGGGCACGCCGGTGTTCGCCGCCTCCGACGGCGTGGTGGTCGAGGCGCGCCGCTGGGGCGGTTACGGCAACTGGGTCCGCATCCGCCACGGCAACGGCTGGGAGACCGGCTACGCCCACCTGTCGCGCTTCGCCCGGGGCCTGCGTCCCGGCCAGCGGGTCAGCCAGGGCGACGTGGTCGCCTATGTGGGCTCCACCGGCGCCTCCACCGGCCCGCACCTGCACTATGAAGTCTGGCGCAACGGCGCCCGGGTGAACCCGCAGGGGGCCCAGATTCCGTCCGGCTCGGAGCTGTCCGGCCGCGAGCTGGCGGCGTTCCAGGCCGAACGTCGCCGCATCGACGCCCTGATCGCCGCCCGCCGCGGCGGCGGCGCGACCCAGCGGGCGGCGGCCGAAGGGCTCCGTCCCGCGCAGGGCTGACCCCGCTCAGCGCTTGAGGCGTCCCGCCCGGTCCGGCGCCACGCGCCGGGCCAGGGCCCGGGGCAGGGGCGACGGCGTCCCCGCGACCAGGCTCGCCACATGCTCGGCCAGCAGCGGCGCCGCCGCAAAGCCCCGTGACCCCAGCCCCCCCAGAACGAACAGGCCGTCCGCCAGCCGTCCGGCGAGGGGCAGGCGGTCACGCGTGGTCGCACGGATCGCCGCGTGGCGGTTCACGCGAGCGGACGAGACTCGCGCCGCCAAGTTCGGCAGCACCGCCCGCAGGGCCTCCAGATTGCGCTGATCGTCGGCGTCGCGCGCCGTCGCATCGGCGTCGTCGCGGTCATGGGTGGCGCCGAACAGCACGCCCCCGGCCGTCGGCGCGGGATAGCCGCCCCAGGCCGCCCCCGTGACCGGCGCGCCGCCCAGATCCGCCCAGCCCGCCTGGCCGCGCACGGGCTGGAGACCGTCCACCCCGAGCCGTTCCGCGCCCCACCCGGCGGCCAGCACCACGCGCT
This sequence comes from Brevundimonas sp., assembly GCA_036963825.1. Taxonomy (GTDB): domain Bacteria; phylum Pseudomonadota; class Alphaproteobacteria; order Caulobacterales; family Caulobacteraceae; genus Brevundimonas. The sequence goes on along the minus strand of JBALUZ010000095.1, from coordinate 711 downwards.
CGGCCTCGGCCAGCGCCGCCCCGGTCTCGTCCAGCACGCGCCAGACCGCGCCGGTCCGCGCCAGACGCGCCGCCAGCCCCGGCGCCCGGCGCACGCCCTCCAGCCAGGCGTCCAGGATCGCCGGGGGCCGCACGGTCAGGGCGCCGGCCATCATCAGCCCGCCGACGCTCACGGGCTCGCCCAGCACCGCCGACGCCCCGGCCGCGTCCATGCGCGTCATGGCGCCCTGTGGCCAGATCGCCTGCTCCGCGGCCTTGTCGAACCGGCCTGCGTCGCGCGGCCCGTGCTCCAGCCGCAGAACGCCGCGTGACACCACCGCATCCGCCACGCCGTCATAGAGCTGCCCGGCCCGCTCCAGCGCCTGGGCGAACAGGCCCGCCAGGTCCGCGTCGCCCACGTCCAGCCGGGGGGTCGCCAGGGCGGCGGGGAAGCCGGACGCCATGGGGGCGTCATCCGCGACGACCACGGGCTCGAGCCCCTCGGCGCGCAGGGCCCGGACCAGGCTGGCCCCCGCGACGCCCGCGCCGATGATCGCCACCCGTCCGCCGGCGTGGGAGGCGATGGAGCCGGGCAGAACCGCCTCCAGCCGCTCGCGCTTGCGCCCGTGGCCGGGACGCTTGTCCACCTGGAAGCCGCGTTCGGCCAGCCCCCGGCGCACGGCGCCGGCCACGGTGAAGGTGGCCAGGCGGGCGCCGGGCGCGGACCGGGCGG
>JBALUZ010000094.1:0-10935 GCA_036963825.1 Brevundimonas sp. | reverse complement strand
GAACAGGGTGTTGGACTCGATGTCCCCGGTCGGCGAGTGGCACGGGCCGGTGGCCGGCGTCAGGTTGCACAGGCCCGACGGAACCGCGTCGGTGAACCGGCGCACGGTGCCGATGTCGCCCGAGCGATGGCCGCCTTCCAGTTCGACGCGCCAGTTGGGGTTCAGCCGGTAGCCGAGGCGCGCGAAGGCGGCCCAGCCCTGGTTGACTTCCCATTCCCAGGCCGGACCGGCGTCGGAACGGGCGTTGATGCCGTCCTCCATCCAGTGCCCGCCGGCGTCAATCGCGCCGTACCAACCGTCCGGCTCCGCCGACACGCTGGTCGCTGCGAAGAGCCCTGCCGCCGCTACACCGGCGAGAAGCTTCAACTTCATTTCTGTCCTCATCGTCTGAAAAATTTCTGCCCAAACCCCGACGCATTGCGTGGCGCTCGAACCGTGGGAACGAGCCATGCACGAAGCGGTTCCGCAATAAGCCACGATTGCGACAACTGTGGCGCCATTCCAACACATACCGGGAGCAAGGGGCGGGCGCCGCCGTCGCTGCCCCTGCTGATTAACGCAAGGCTTGCGGCTCTGGCAATGGTGAAGCTGCGCAAAACCGGGCGGCGCGGCGGCTCAACGGGCGATGCGCAGGTCCGAAATGCTGCGCGCGATGGCGCGGAATGCCTCACGCAGGTCCGTGTTGCCGTTGGGCAGGTAGACGTGATCGGGCGTGCTGGCGCAGGTCTCGATCACCTCCCGGGCGGTGTCCACCACGCCGGGCGTGCTGTCGCTGGCGCTGGCGACGCCCAGACCCACGGTGTAGATCATGACGTCCTCGTCCTTCATGGCGTCGCACAGATCCACCGCCTGCTGGAACGGGCTGCCGTTGCGGGCGTCGCAGCGGTTGTGCCAGCTGGCGTCCCCGCTGCCCGCGCCCGCGTCCTGGGCGATGACCCCGTCGCAATAGGGGGTGTTGAACTCCCCGTCCGTCATCATCACCACGACCTTGAGCAGGTCGCGGGTTCCATAGGGCGCGGCGCGATTCTCGGCGCTGGGCCACAGGTCGTTGAAATTGGGCGACACCGCATACCAGCCCCAGGCCAGACCCACCTGCCCGGCGGTGGAGCCGCCGTCGGTGAGCCCGTTGATCTCACGGATCAGGAGGTTGCGGTCGCTGGTGAGCGGGACCAGGGTGCTGGAGGGACAGTTGTTGTTGGGAATCGGGTAGTTGGCGCCGACCGGCGCCTGGGCCGGCGCCCGGTCGGTGTAGGCTTCCGCGCCCGTGCGCTCGCTGACGCAGGTGCTGATCTGGCTGGTCTGCTCCGCGCCGTACCGACCCGTGTAGGTGAAGTACTGGCAGCCGTAGTCGGCGCAGATGGCCGTCCCGCCGGACGAATAGCTCTGGCCGCGCGGATCGGAGCCCGCCAGCACGAAGGTTCCGGCCGTGCGGTCCGCCACCACATAGGTCCGGTCGTTCAGCGCGGTCAGGCCGTTGACGTTCAGGATGCGGACCTGCCCGCCGTTCTGGAAGGTGTGGCCGCTGGCGCTGATGGTGACGGCGCAATCGCTGCGCTGGCATTCGACCACCCTGCCGTTCCCGCTGTAGTTTCCGTAGTAGTAGGGATTGATGTCCTGACCCGAGGCGGTCTGCAGGCGGAAGGTGTTGTTGTTGACGCGCCGGACCCGGAAGGCCTGGTTGTTGACCTGGTTCATGCCGCTGACGTCCCAGACATAGACGAAGTCGCCGGTCTGGAAGCCGTGCCCGTTGGCGGTGACGGTGAGGCGGCTGTTGTTGCGGGAAATCCCGGAAATCGACCGGGTAGGACCGGTGGACCAGGTGGCGCCCGAGATGCCGTGTCCGGGCGGCGGCGCGCCGCGCGCGGCGTTGGCCATGGCGCCCAGGTTCACGCCCATGGAATAGGGCACGATGGCGGCCTTGGAGTAGAACGGCGTCTGCTGGGTCTGCACCACCAGCTCCACCAGTTCGACGGCGGACTCCCGCAGGGTGGTGATGCGGCTGCCCCTCATGGAGCCGGTGATGTCCAGCACCAGCGCCACCTCCAGATTGGTGGACGAGCGCAGCACTTCGGAGCCCACGCCCACCTGCACCTCGTCGTCCAGAATCTGGCCATAGGGCGGCAGGACGATGTTGGCCACCAGGGTGGTCACATCCACCTTGGATCTGGCGATCACCGCCCCTTCCTCGGTCAACCGGAAGGTGGTGAGGTCCTCGCGCAGGGCGATCTCGGGATAGGCCTGGAGGTTGGCGCGCAGGGCGGCCAGGCCCACCGTGGTCACGCCGGCGTCGTCCATGTGGGGCGAGCGGGCTGCGGCCAAGGTCGCCGCGTCCAGGGCGTCCTGAAGATTGGCGCGCACCGTGGAGATCCGGTGCACGTCCACGCCCACCAGGGCGGTCATGACCAGCACCGGCATGGCCAGGGCGAACATCATGGCCACGCCGCCGCGCCGGGCGCGCGAGAAGCGTCGTGCAAAACGCATGAAACCGTCCAGCCGCGCCGTCATGCGCCGGAACCCCCGCATCCCTTGGCGGACGGCATGTCCGCGCTGGCGCCGAGACTGGACGATCCAGGGTAAGAAAAGGTTCAACGGGCTCGGTTAACGCCCGTCAATCCCGTCCGGGGGAGCCCGTCCCGCCCGCCGGAACCGGCGGACGGGACCGGTCCTCAGGCCTCCCAGCCGCAGTCCTGGCCGCGGTTCTGTTCGGTCAGCCAGGCGTCCAGCGGCGCGAAATACTCCGCCACCGCGGTGGCGTCGTTCTCGGGCGAGCCGGTGAAGGCCTCCATGGCCTCGGGCCAGGGCCGGGACATGCCCATCTCCATCATGGCGTTGAAGCGCCGGCCCACTTCCTCGTTGCCGTAGACCGAGCAGCGGTGCAGCGGCCCGGTCCAGCCGGCGATCTCGCAGGCCGCGCGGTGGAACTGGAACTGGTAGATGTGGGCCAGGAAGTAGCGGGTGTAGGGCGTGTTGCCCGGCACATGGTATTTGGCGCCCGGATCGAAGGCGTTCTCCGGACGCGGTCCGGGGGGCGTCAGACCCTGGTAGCGCAGCATGTTGGCCGTCCAGGCCTCGTTATACTCGGCCGGCGTGGTCTCGCCCGAGAACACGTCCCAGCGCCAGCGGTCCACCATCAGGCCGAACGGCAGGAAGGCGATCTTGTCCAGCGCCATGCGCAGCAGGAAGGTGATGTCGGCGTCCTCGCCCGGCACGGTTTCCAGCAGGCCGATCTGGTTCAGATAGGTGGGCGTCGCCGCCGACAGGGCGGCGAAATCGCCGATGGCCTCGTGGAAGCCGTCATTGGCCCCGTTGCGGAACAGGAAGGGCTGTTCGTTGTAGGCGCGCTGGTAGAAATTGTGCCCCAGCTCGTGGTGCATGGTCTGGAAGTCCTCGGCGTTGACCCGGGTGCACATCTTCACGCGCAGGTCGTCCACATTGTCCACGTTCCAGGCCGAGGCGTGGCAGACCACCTCGCGGTCCTCGGGGCGGGTCAGCATGGAGCGCTCCCAGAACGTCTGGGGCAGGGGCTCCAGGCCGATGGAGGTGTAGAACCGCTCGGACGTGCGGGCGATCTGCTCGGCGTCATAGTCGGCGGCAACCAGCAGGTCGGTCAGGTCGACGGTGGACTCCGGCAGGCTCGCGGGCGCCACCACGTCGTAGATGTTGCCCCACTGCTGGGACCACATGTTGCCCAGAAGGTCGGCGCGGATGGGGCCGGTGGCGGGCTGGACCTCGTCGCCGTACCGTTCGTTCAGCTGCGCCCGCACATAGCAGTGCAGGTTCTCGTAGAAGGGCCGCACCTGTTCCCACAGGCGGTCGGTCTCGGCGGCGAAAGCGTCCGGGTCCATGTCATAGCCCGAGCGCCACATGGCGCCGGTGTCGGCGAAGCCCAGCTCCCGCGCGCCCTCGTTGGCGATGGCCACCAGCCGGGTGTAGTCGTCCGCCATGACCGGCGAGATGGTGCGCCAGCCTTCATACATGGCCTCGGTCACCGCGGGGTCGCGCGACTCGGCGATGATCTCCTCGGCGTCGTTGAGGGTCAGCTGCTCGCCGTTGTACTCGAACCGGCCGGTGGCGTAGGTGGAGTCCAGCCGGGTGGCGATCTCGGACAGTTCGGTGGCCGCGCCGGGACGGTTCGGCGCCGGCAGGGTCAGGCCTTGGCGCAGGATGTCCAGTTTGCGGCGGGTCACCGGATCGGCGTCCACATCATTATAGCGGGCGGCCGCATTGGCCAGCTCCACGCCCAGCTCGGTGTATTCGGCGTTGGCGCGGGCCTCCAGCCACATGGTGTCGTGGATGATGTAGGTGTTGCGGATCCAGGCGATGCGGCCCGCATACTCGCTCATCTCGGCCAGGCGCGCCTCGGCGTCCAGCACGAAGGCGCGGGCGCCTTCGGGGGTGGCGGGAAATTGTCCGGCCTCGGCCGACGCGGCGGGAGCGGGGGCGGGGCTTTGCGCCCGGGCCTCCATGCTGGCGCAGGCGGCGAGGCCCGTGGTGATCGCACAGGCGGCCGTGGCGGCCATCAGCAGACGTTTCATGAGTTCTTCCTCCAGCGGACCTTGGCCGGCCCCTCGTGATGGCGTGCATGGGAAGCGCCGCAGCGCATCCCGTCAAGCCTCGGCGGCGGGCTCTCAGTCCAGAACGCAGTTCGCCAGACCCTCGTTGCGCACCGTGCCCATGGCGGCCTGGATCTGGCCGGCGCGCCGGCGCACGTAAGGCCCCGGACTGGCCGCCTGGTAGCGGCGCGGACTGGGCAGGACGGCCGCCAGCCGCGCCGCCTGGACCGGGCTCAGGTCGGCCGCCGACACGCCGAACCAGTGCCGCGCGGCCGCCTCGGCGCCATAGACCCCCGGCGCCCATTCGGCCACATTCAGATAGACCTCGATGATGCGCCGCTTGGGCCAGATCGCCTCGATCAGCACGGTGTAGCCGGCCTCCAGTCCCTTCCGCACCCAGCTGCGCTGCGGCCACAGGAAGACGTTCTTGGCGGTCTGCTGGCTGATTGTGGAGCCGCCGCGCACCCGGCCGCCGCGCCGGTTGCGCTCCAGCGCCTGCTCGATGGCCGCCATGTCGAAGCCCCGGTGCGAGCAGAAGCGCGAATCCTCCGCCGCGATCACGGCCCGCACCAGATGGGGCGAGATGCGGTCCAGGGAGCGCCAGCGGTAGTCGATCCCCTCGCCCTCCAGCGCCCGCGTCAGCATCAGGATGGTTGTGGGCGGCGGCGCCACGGCGTGAACCAGCACCCCGCCCACAGGCAGCAGGGCGATGATCAGGGCCAGGATCAGAAGGGGCCGGCCCCGCCGCTTTTCGGGCTCTTGCGTCATGGCGGCATTGATACGCGAGCCGCGCGGGGCGGCAAGCTCAGTCGAACACCCGGGCCGCCTCGTCGGGCGTCAACAGCCGCCACTGGCCGGGTTCCAGATCGTCGGGCAGGGTCAGGCCGCCCACCCGCTCGCGGTGCAGGGCCTCCACGTGGTTGCCCACGGCGGCGAACATGCGCCGCACCTGGTGATAGCGGCCCTCGGTCACCGTCAGCCGCGCCTCGGCAGGCGAGAGGACCTCGAGCACCGCCGGGGCCAGCGGCTTCGCCTCGCCCTCCAGCATCAGCTCGCCCGAGGCGAACAGGGCGCCTTCGGTCCCCGCCAGCGGACGGGCCAGCTTCGCGCGGTAGACCTTCGCCACATGGCGGCGCGGCGAGATGACCCGGTGCAGGAAGTCGCCGTCGTCGGTCAGCAGCAGCAGGCCGGAGGTCTCCTTGTCCAGCCGGCCGATGGTGGACAGGGCCGGGTCGCGCCGGCGCCAGCGGTCCGGCAGGATGTCGTACACCAGCGCCCCGTCCTCCTTGTGCGAGCAGGTCATGCCCAGCGGCTTGTTCAGAATGACCACCAGGCCCGGGGGCGGGTCCAGCGGCGCGCCGTCGATCTGCATGCGCTGCGACAGGTCCGGCGTCACCGGAATGCGCCGGGACACGTCGGTCACGTCCGCGCCGTCCAGCACGACGCCCCCCGCCTGGGCCAGCCGCCCGATCTCGGTGCGCGAGCCGTAGCCCATGTTGGACAGCAGCTTGTCTATGCGGGTCGAGGGAACCTTGCTCACTTCACCGCCTCGAACACCTTGTAGCCGCCCTGGTCCGCCACAGGGCGAACCCGCGCGAAGGCGGCGTTCAGCTCGGCCTCGTAGGGCAGGTGGCGGTTGGCCACCATCCACAGCACGCCGCCCGTTTTCAGCATGGCCGCCGCCTTCCTGATGAAGGCCTGGCCCAGCGCCTTGTCCTCGGCGCCGCCGTCGTGGAACGGGGGGTTCATGACCACGAAATTGAGGTCCGCCAGATCCACCGTCCGGGCGTCGGCCCAGTGCAGGCGGGCGCGGGGATCCTCCACATTGCGACGGGCGCACGCCACCGCCCGACGGTCCAGATCGATCATGTCCAGGCGGGTGACCGCGGGCGAGGACAGGACCACGGTCGACAGGGCGCCGAAGCCGCAGCCCAGGTCCGCCCCGGCGCCCTTCAGGGGCGGCAGGCTGGCGGCCAGCAGGGCGGTGCCGCCGTCGATGCGGTCCCATCCGAACACGCCCGGCTGGGACCAGGCGTCCAGCCCGGGCACGAGGCGCGCCGCCCCGGCCGCGATGGCGGCGTCCAGCCCGGTCACCACCTCGGGCCGCACCAGCTCGCAGCGCCGGTGGTGGGCCTTGGCGGTCTCGATGGGCGCCAGCCCGAACTCGCGCAGCTCCTTGCCCAGCCGCGCGCCGCCCTTGAGCTTGGGGGCCATGACGTCCAGCCGACCGCCGGGCTTCAGCGCCTTCAGGGCCAGGGCCAGCACATGGCGTCGCTCCAGCACCCCGGGGGGCGCGAGGATGGTGGCCGCGTCCAGCGATCCGGCCGGCATCTCCGCCAGATCGGCCGAGCCGGGGATGAGGGGCGAGGTCTGGACGGCGTCGGCGGGCGGATCGAACACCGCGGGGGGGCGGCCGTAGAGAATGCTGGTCATGGCCGCGCTATAGGACGTCCGGGCGCCGTTGCGAAGCGATGGGGATGATCCGCGCCGCCGCCGTGACACCCCCGCCCGCATCGGGCACAAGCGCTTCATGCTCGCCGAATCCCCCCCGACCGCCGCCGCGCCCGACATGGCGCGCGCCCGCGAGACTCTGGAACGGGTCTGGGGCCACGCGGATTTCCGCGGCCTGCAGGCGTCGGTGGTGGAGCAGGTGCTGGCCGGGCGCGACGTGCTGGCGGTGCTGCCCACCGGCGGCGGCAAGAGCGTCTGCTACCAGATTCCCGCCATGCTGCGGCCCGGTCTGGGCCTGGTGGTTTCGCCCCTGATCGCCCTGATGACCGATCAGGTGGAGGCGTTGAAGCAGCAGGGCGTGCGCGCCGCGCGGCTGGATTCGGGCGTGTCGCTGGCGGACCGGTCGGCCATCTGGGACGCGGCGCGGGCGGGCGCACTGGACCTGCTCTATGTCTCGCCCGAAGGCCTGGCCCAGCCGCACATGATCGACCGGCTGGCCAGTCTGCCGCTGGCCCTGATCGCCATCGACGAGGCGCACTGCGTGTCCCAGTGGGGCCATGACTTCCGCCCCGACTACCGCGACCTGGGGCGGCTGGCCGGGCTGTTCCCCGGCGTGCCCCGCATCGCCGTCACCGCCACCGCCGACGCCCGCACCCGCGACGACATCCTGGCGTCCCTGCGCCTGTCGGACGCGGCCGTGTTCGTGGACAGTTTCGACCGGCCCAACCTGCAGCTGACCGCCGAGCGCAAGATCAACGGCTCGCGCGCCCGCACCGATGCGCGGGTGGCGGAGCTGGTGGCCGAGCGGCGTGGCAAGTCAGGGGTGGTCTATTGCGGTTCGCGCGACGGCTGCGAGCGGCTGGCGGACCAGCTGAAACAGGCCGGCGTGCACGCCATCGCCTATCACGCAGGCATGCCTCCGACCGAGCGCGACCGGCGGCTGGAGCGGTTCCTGGCCGAGGACGGGGCGGTGATGGTGGCCACCATCGCCTTCGGCATGGGGGTGGACAAGCCGGACGTGCGCTTCGTCATCCACGCCGATCCGCCTGGCAGTCTCGAGGCCTACTGGCAGGAGATCGGCCGGGCCGGCCGCGACGGCGAGCCGGCCGAGGGCGTGACCCTGTACGGCCCGTCCGACATCGCCTGGGCCCTGCGCCGCCTCGACGGCCGGCCCATGGACGAGACGGTCAAGCAGGTGCAGGTGCGCAAGGTGCGCCAGCTGTTCGCCATGCTGGACGGCGCCGCCTGCCGGCCCCAGGCGGTGCGCCGCTATTTCGGTGAGACCGACGCGAAACCCTGTGGCCAGTGCGATGTCTGCCTGGATCCCCCGCAGACCCACGACGCGACGGTGCAGGCGCAAAAGGCGCTGGCGGCGGTGCAGCGGCTGGACCAGCGCTTCGGCCGGGGCCGGGTCATCGACCACCTGACCGGCCGCACGAAGGACGTGCAGGACTGGGAGACCGCCCTGTCCACCTGGGGCGTGGGCGCCGACATCTCGCCTGCGGGCTGGCGCGAGGTGATCGACCACCTGCTGTTCGAGGGCCTGCTGGAGGAGGACCCCAACGAGGGCAAGCCCCTGCTGCGGCTGGGCGATCCCGAGGCGGTGCGCGCGGTCTATCGCGGTGAGCGCACGGTGGAGGTGGCCCGCGTTCCCATGCGCCACGATCCCGCCACCCGCTCCGGCAACCCGCGCCAGAGCGGCCGTCAGAGCCGCGCGGCGGTGCTGGAGACCCTGCCCGCCGACGTGCGGGAGCGGTTCGAGCGGCTGCGCGCCTGGCGCCGCGACCGCGCCGCCGAACAGCACGTGCCGCCCTATGTCATCTTCCAGGACCGCACCCTGCTGGAGATCGCCATGACCGAGCCCGGCTCCCTGGACGCCCTGTCGCGGGTGTCGGGGGTGGGGCAGGGCAAGCTGGACCGCTACGGCAAGGCCGTGCTGGAGGTCCTCGCGGCCGCCTGACTGGCGGAGACGCGCGACTGGGCGTAGGCAGGGCGGGACAGGGCGCCCGGAGCCGGCCCCGCCTGTGTTCGCCCGACCGCCCATGATCCGCACCGTCCGCCCATGAAGCTGAAATCCGAAGCCTTCGGCCTGCTGTTCGCCGTCACCCTGACCGCCGGGGCCGGCAACATGGCGCTGCAGTCGGTGCTGCCCGCCATCGGCCGCGAGTTCGGCCTCGCCGACACCCTGGTGGCCTTCGCCTTCGCCCTGTCGGCCCTGTTGTGGACCGTGGCCTCGCCCTACTGGGCGCGGCTGTCGGACCGGTGGGGGCGCAAGCGGGTGATGATGATCGGCCTGTCCGGCTTCATCGTCTCCATGCTGGGCTTCGGCGTCGCCGCGACCCTGGGGCTGGTGCACTGGCTGTCGGCGCCCGTGGCCTTCGTGCTGATGGCGATTGCGCGCGCGGTGTACGGCCTGCTGGGCTCGGCCGCCCCCATCGCCGCCCAGGCCTATGTGGCGGACCGCACCTCGCGCCGCGCCCGCACCCGCGCCATGTCCATGCTGGCCTCGGCCCAGGGGCTGGGCACCGTCATCGGCCCGGCCCTGGCGCCGTTCTTCGTCCTGCCCTTCGTGGGCCTGGCCGGCCCCATGTACGCCTTCGCCGCCCTGGGGCTGCTGGTGCTGGTCCTGCTGTGGCGGCGGCTGCCCAGCGGCGACGTGGTCCGCCATCCGGTCAGGCCGGGGGACCCTACGGGCAAGGGCCTGTGGAAGGACCCGCGGGTGCGGGATTTCCTGATCTACGGCCTGCTGGTCACGGGGGCCCAGGCGGTGAACATCGCCGTGCTGGGCTTTCACGTCATCGACGAGATGGGACTGCCGGGCCGCGAGGCCCAGTCCTTCATCGGCGTGGCCATGCTGTCCGGCGCCGCCGCCACCCTGATGGTCCAGTGGGGCCTGATCCCCATGCTCAAGATGCAGCCGCGCGAGCTGATGCGCTGGGGCGCGGCCATGGGGCTGGCGGGCAATCTGATGAGCATCGCCGCGCCGGGCTTCTTCGGGGTGGTGGTGGGCTACGCGGTGGTGTCCATGGGCGCCGGCTTCGCCCGTCCCGGGTTCACCGCCGGATCGTCCCTGGCGGTGGAGCCGCAGGAGCAGGGCGCCATCGCCGGGCTGATCATGTCGCTGGCCGGCCTGAGCTTCCTGGCCCCGCCGGTGATCGGGGTGTTCCTGTACGAGCTGGCCGAGCCGGGCCCCTTCATCGGCAACGCCGTCCTGTTGGCCGCCGCCCTGATCCTGTGCTTCGTCAGCCCGCCCCTGAGAGCCGCTCCGTCCGGCCGCAGCCGCCGCCCTGTGGAGGGTCCGGCGTCCCAGCCCGGCCCCGAGGGCAAGCAGAACCTGACCTGACGCCTTCCTCACGCCGCACGATGCTGTAAAAGCCCGCCCATGGATTTTCGTGTCGAGACCAAGATCGGCGTGCCCGCCACCGCCGACGCCCTCTGGGAGGTGCTGTCGGACCTGGAGCGATGGTCGCAGTGGAACCCCGTGTTCGTGGAGGCCCAGGGGTCCCTGGGCATCAATGCGCCCCTGACCCTGGTCGAACGCATCGAGGGGCTGGGCGAGCGTCGGATCCAGGCCCGGCTGGGCGACTGGACTCCCTACGCCAAGCTGGTTTGGGGCGAGCGGCGCGGCTGGCAGTTCACCTCCACCCGCTATGTGCTGATCGAGGAGCTCGCCCGCGGCAGCTGCATCGTCACCAATGGCGAGGTCTTCGGCGGCATGCGCGGCGAAGGCTTCTTCATGAAGCATCGCCGCCTGCTGCGGGGGGCCTGCGAGGCCATGAACGAGGCCCTGCGCGACCAGGCCGTGGCCCGCGAATCCTGACGCCGCCGGTCACCATCCGTTAACCGCGATTAAAGGGCTTTTCGGCCACCCTGCCGCCATGTCGGGAAAGGCCGCGCGCAAGGGATTGCTGAAGACCACCGTGGCCTTGAC